>NZ_JBVMUY010000013.1:0-345 GCF_055632325.1 Nocardiopsis sp. KDC1DS13DA1 | reverse complement strand
GCGTCGATGTGCGTGGTCCCGATGATCGGGTCGCCACCGATGCCCACGGCCGAGGAGAACCCGATGTCACGCAGCTCGTACATCATCTGGTAGGTCAGCGTCCCGGACTTGGACACCAGCCCGATCCGGCCCGGCTTGGTGATGTCGGCCGGGATGATGCCCGCGTTGGACTGGCCCGGCGTGATCAGACCCGGGCAGTTGGGGCCGATGATCCGCGTCCTGTTGCCCTGGGCGCCCGCGTGCGCCCAGAACACGGCGGTGTCGTGGACCGGGATGCCCTCGGTGATGACGACCGCCAGACCGATCCCGGCGTCGATCGCCTCGATGACCGCGTCCTTGCAGAAC
>NZ_JBVMUY010000012.1:0-1211 GCF_055632325.1 Nocardiopsis sp. KDC1DS13DA1 | reverse complement strand
GACCGCCAGACCGATCCCGGCGTCGATCGCCTCGATGACCGCGTCCTTGCAGAACTTCGGCGGGACGAAGATGACGGTGACGTCGGCGCCGGTGGCCGCCATACCCTCGGCCACGGAGCCGAAGACGGGAACCTCGGTGCCGTCGAAGTCGACGCTCTGCCCGGCCTTGCGCGGGTTCACGCCGCCGACGATGGTGGTGCCCGACGCGAGCATGCGGCGGGTGTGCTTGGTGCCCTCAGAGCCGGTCATGCCCTGGACCAGCACCTTGCTGTCCTTGTTCAGGAAGATGGCCATCCGTACCTGCTCTCTCCTGTCGCTCTCCTCGTGACGGGCGTCGTGTCGGAGCCGTCGTACCGGGATCAGTGCGCGGCCAGGAGCGCGGCCCGGGCGGCGGCGCCGTCCATCGTGTCGACCTGTCGCACGGCCGGGTGGGCGTGCCTGGTGAGGATGTCGCGGCCCAGCTCGGCGTTGTTGCCGTCCAGGCGGACGACGAGCGGCTTGCCCGGCCGCCCCGAACCCGAGCCCTCGCCGCGGCCCTCCAGCATCTCCAGGGCCTGGACGATGCCGTTGGCCACCGCGTCGCAGGCGGTGATGCCGCCGAAGACGTTGACGAACACGCTCCTGACCGCCGGGTCGCCCAGGATGATCTCCAGGCCGTTGGCCATGACCTCGGCGGACGCCCCGCCGCCGATGTCCAGGAAGTTGGCGGGCTTGACGCCGCCGTGCGCCTCGCCGGCGTAGGCGACCACGTCCAGGGTGGACATGACCAGGCCCGCGCCGTTGCCGATGATGCCGACCTCGCCGTCGAGCCTGAGGTAGTTGAGGCCCTTCGCCCTGGCCGCGGCCTCCAGCGGGTCGGCGTCCGCCCCGTCCGCGAACGGGGCGCGCTCGGGGTGCCGGAAGGCGGCACCGTCGTCCAGGGTCACCTTCGCGTCGAGCGCCAGGACCCGACCGTCCACCGTACGGACCAGCGGGTTGACCTCGACGAGGGTGGCGTCCTCCCCCACCGCGACCGCCCACAGCCGACGGATCACCCGGGCGGCGCACTCCCACACCGCCTCGGGCAGTCCGGCGGAACGGCAGACCGCCAGAGCCGCCTCCCGGTCCACCCCGCGGGGGCCCACCGGGGTACGGACGACCGCGTCGGGGTCGGAGGCCGCGACCTCCTCGATCTCCACGCCCCCCTCGGCGGAGCAGATCGACAGGAAGGT
>NZ_JBVMUY010000011.1:0-4930 GCF_055632325.1 Nocardiopsis sp. KDC1DS13DA1 | reverse complement strand
CGACCTTCACACCGCCGGCCTTGCCGCGACCACCGGTCTTGACCTGCGCCTTGACGACGACGCGCGGCTTACCGGCGGCGGCGAACTCCTCAGCGATGGCACGTGCCTCAGCGGCCGTGCTCGCCACCTTCCCCTGGGGTACGGGAACCCCGTACTCTGCGAAGAGTTGCTTCGCCTGGTATTCGAACAGGTCCACGAGGGTCCGTCCTTGTAACTCGCTGGCTCAAGAGTGTCTGCCGGGGTGGCCTCGTCCGGATCGGCTGTGACCCACTGATCATGTGTCACACGACGCGCAGCCTCGTGGGCTGAGCCGCTACAGAAGATCGAGAACGCCGCGGAGTTGCCACCCGCGACATGCGCAAAGCTTAGTCGCCCGGCATCCGGGCGACGGACACCGGGGGCGTGTTGTCCAGGGCCGTTCCCCCGCGATCACCGCGCATACGGCGTTGCGCACCGCCCCCGATGGGAATTCGTGTGACCAGAGACACCTCCAATCACACCAGACGGGACGGTTTCACCCGTTGTGCGATGCGACGAAGGTCACCCGTGCGCGGTGGCCGGACGCACGTTCTCCCGAACCCAGTCGGCGATCTCGGCGGTCGGTGCGCCGGGCGTGAAGATCTTGGCGACCCCCATCCGCTCCAGCTCCTCGATGTCGGCGTCGGGGATGATGCCCCCGCCGAAGACGCGGATGTCGGTCGCGTCGTTGTCTCGGAGCAGTTCCATGACGCGGGCGAAGATGGTCATGTGGGCGCCGGAGAGGACGGACAGGCCGATCGCGTCGGCGTCCTCCTGGAGCGCGGCGGCGACGATCATCTCAGGGGTCTGCCTCAGTCCGGTGTAGATCACCTCGACCCCGGCGTCACGCAGCACACGGGCGACGATCTTGACCCCCCGATCGTGCCCGTCCAGACCAGGCTTGGCGACGACGACCCTTGTCATGGCGCACCCCTCCCGTGAGAAGGGTAACCCAGGGGTGGCCACCGTGCTCAGGGGTATCTTCCCCGCATGGGGGAGAACTTCGAACAGACCAGCACCGACGACCTGCGGGACCGCGCCGTGGAACTCGCGCGCAAGCGATGGGACGTGCGCTTCTTCTGGCGCCTGCTCGGCCTCATCCCGGCGGCCGAGGCGGCCGCGGGCAACATGGAGGCCAGCGAGGCCAGCGTCGCGCAGGCATCCGGATTCCTGTACGAGGCCCTGTCCGTGGAGACGGACCCGAAGGTCCAGGAGGCGCTGCGCCCCGTCTACGTCGAGTACCTCCGAGAGCACGGGGAGCACGCGAGCTGAACGTCCGAAAACCGCCAGCCGGGAGGCCGAGACGTCGGCGAGCATGGACCCATGGACGACGACCAGCGCTACCGAGCGGTGCACAGCCGCGACGCCCGCTTCGACGGCGTGTTCTACACGGCGGTGCGCACGACCGGCATCTACTGCCGTCCCAGCTGTCCGGCGGTGACACCGAAACGGGAGAACACGTACTTCTTCCCGACGGCCGCCGCGGCCCAGGAGTCCGGTTACCGGGCTTGTAAGCGCTGCCGCCCCGACCGCACCCCGGGCTCCCCGGAGTGGAACCTGCGGGCCGACGTCGTGGGGCGCGCGATGCGGCTCATCCAGGACGGTGCGGTGGACCGGGGCGGGGTCGGCGCCCTGGCCTCAGCGGTCGGCTACAGCGAACGGCAGCTCAACCGCCTGCTGACCGCCGAACTGGGGGCGGGCGCCCTGGCCCTGGCCAGGACCGAGCGCGCACGGACCGCCCGCGTCCTCGTGGAGACCACCGACATGCCGCTGGCGGACGTGGCCTTCGCATCGGGCTTCTCCAGCGTCCGCCAGTTCAACGAGACCATGCGTGCGGTCTTCGACCGGGCCCCGAGCCAGATGCGCGCGGGCGGCCCCGCACCGGAGGGGTCGCTCACCCTCCGGCTGCCCTACCGGGAGCCGATCGACCTCGACCGGATGCTGCGCTTCCTGGGCGACCGCGCGGTGCCGGGAGCGGAGGAGTTCCGGGACGGCGCGTACCGTCGTACCCTGTCCCTGCCCCACGGCCCCGGGATCGTGGAACTGTCCCCGGGGAGGGGGCACGTCGTGTGCCGGCTCCGGCTGTCGGAGCCGAGCGACCTGATGAGCGCCGTCCGGCGGTGCCGGTTGCTGCTGGACCTGGACGCCGACCCGCGCGCGGTCTCCGAGGCTCTGCGCGACGACCCGGTTCTGCGTCCCGCCGTGGCCGCGCACCCGGGCATCCGCTCCCCCGGCCACGTGGACCCGGCCGAACTGGCCGTTCGCGCGGTGCTGGGGCAACAGGTCTCCGTCCGGGCCGCCCGGACACTGGCCGGACGGCTGGTCGAGCGCTTCGGCGAACCGCTGCCCGAGGGTCTGGAGGACGCGGGGGGCGAACTGACCCACCTCTTCCCGGCCCCGGCGGTGCTGGCGACCGCGAACCCGACCGACCTGTCCATGCCCGTGTCACGGGGGCGGGCCCTGGTCGGTCTCTGCGCGGCGATCGCCGACGGCGACGTCGACCTCGGCCCCGGCTGTGACCGGGAGCGGACGGAGAAGGACCTGCTGGCGCTGCGCGGCATCGGCCCGTGGACCGCGAGCTACATCCGCATGCGCGGCCTGGGCGACCCGGACGTCTTCCTCGACGGAGACCTCGGGGTCCGCCAGGCCCTGCGCGGCGAACAGATCACACCGGAACAATGGAGTCCGTGGCGGTCCTACGCCACGCACCTCCTGTGGGCGAGAACGGACACGATATGAACCAGCCGGCGTTGCCACTGAACCTGGAAGTACCGCGGCCGCAGGAGCCGCTCCGGATACCGAGGAGGGAGTTCCGAGCGGCCGCGGGACCGACCCGCTTCGCCACGATGGACTCGCCCGTGGGCGAGTTGACGCTGTTCGGCGACGCCGAGTCGCTCAGCGGCGTGTGGACACGGCCGAAGACCGTTCCCGAGGACTGGACCAGGGACCAGGCCGCCTTCAAGGAGGCGATCGGCCAGTTGGCGGCCTACTTCGCCGGCGACCTGCGGGAGTTCGATCTCGCGCTGTCCCCCGCGGGAACGGACTGGCAGTTGGCGGTGTGGTCCGCGCTGACCACGATCCCGTACGGGGAGACCGCCTCCTACGGTCAGCTGGCGGAGGAGCTGGGCCGTCCGACGGCCTCCCGTGCGGTGGGGATGGCCAACGGGCGCAACCCGATCAGCATCATCGTGCCGTGCCACCGGGTGATCGGGGCCGACGGGTCCCTCACCGGGTACGCGGGCGGTCTGGAGCGCAAGAGGTTCCTGCTCGCCCTGGAGTCGTGAACCCGCCTCCGGGGTGGCACCCCGCCCCTTTCTGGTTCAGGTGACGCGGATGTCGTGCTCTTCCCGGTGGGTGAGCACCTCGTCCATGTGCGCCTCGGCCCAGGTCTTCATGACGCGCACCGCCTGGTGCAGGGAGAGGCCGAGTTCGGTCAGCTCGTAGGTGACCGTGACGGGCACGGTCGGTGTCGCGGTGCGGGTGAGGAGACCGTCGCGTTCCAAGGAGCGCAGTGTCTGGGTGAGCATCTTCTGGCTGACACCGGCCAGTTGGCGCGACAGTTCGGAGTAGCGCATCGGCCGCGGCTCGCCGGCGCCTTCGGAACCCGGCTGCGATGAGCCGTCGCCGCCCAGTGCGCACAGGATCAGCGTGACCCACTTGTCGGAGATCCGGTCGAGCAGCTTGCGGCTGGGACAGACCGCCAGGAAGGCGTCGTACCGGGCCTTGTTCTGTTCCCTCTTCTGTGCCGCCGTCGTCGTCGCCATCGGCTACTCCTCTCACCCGTGGGTGACTTACGCACCCTGAAGTGCCTACTTCCCATGAGGAAGTTGCCTTTCCATACTGATGCAAGGAGCCATCAGGCACCACCCTCAGCTCGCGACGAAAGCCAAGGACATGAGTATGATCTCCACCTCGCTTCCCGGCGGCACCTGGACTCTGGGCGACCTGAACGTCACCCGGTTCGGCTACGGCGCCATGCAGCTCGCAGGTCCCGGGGTCATGGGGCCGCCCGCCGAACGCGACGAGGCGGTCGCGGTGCTCCGCGCAGTCGTCGACCTCGGCATCACCCACATCGACACCGCCGGTGCCTACGGACCGCGCTTCACCAACCGACTCATTCGTGAAGCGCTGCACCCCTACCCCGAAGCTCTGCACACCGTGACCAAGGTCGGTGCCGACCGCGACCAGCAGGGCGGCTGGCCCCCGGCCCGCAGGCCCGAGGATCTGCGTCGCGCCGTCCACGAGAACCTCGACGATCTCGGCCTCGACGTGCTCGACGTGGTCAATCTCCGACTCGGTGACGCGGCGGGGCCCCGGCCCGGCTCGCTCGCCGAGCCGTTCGAGGCGCTCGTCGAACTCCAGCGACAGGGCCTGATCAGACACCTGGGTGTCAGCAACGCGACGGCGGAGCAGGTCGCCGAGGCACGCGCGATCGCGCCGATCGTGTGCGTGCAGAACATGTACAACCTCGCCTACCGCCACGACGACGAACTGATCGACATGCTCGCCCGAGAAGGCGTCGCCTACGTGCCCTTCTTTCCCCTCGGCGGTTTCAGCCCCCTCCAGTCCTCCGTGCTCACCGCCGTCGCCACCCGCGTGGAGGCGACACCGATGTCCGTCGCCCTCGCCTGGTTGCTGCACCGGTCACCGAACGTCCTGCTGATCCCCGGCACCTCGTCGGCAGCGCATCTGCGCGAGAACGTCACCGGTGCCGGGCTCTCGCTCTCCGACGAGGACCTCGCCCAACTGGACCGGATCGGCCGCTAGCGGGGTATCCGCCGGCCCGCACCGTCCCCGAACGCAAAAAAGGGGGGTGCCCACCCGGACACCCCCCATTCACAACCGCACAAACCCGCACACAAAAAGAGGGGGCCGTCCCCACAAGGACGACCCCCTCCAAGAAAAACCGTGG
>NZ_JBVMUY010000010.1:0-193832 GCF_055632325.1 Nocardiopsis sp. KDC1DS13DA1 | reverse complement strand
ACCAGGCTCTTGTAGCCGAAGATCGGCTTGCGGCTGAACACCGGCAGGATCTCCGTCGCGATACCGAAGAACGGCAGCGCGATGATGTACACCTCGGGATGGCCGAAGAACCAGAACAGGTGCTGCCAGAGGATGGCGCCGCCGTGCTCGGGGTTGAAGACCTGTGTTCCGACCATGCGGTCGGCGCCCAGGGCGATCAGGGCCGCCGTCAGGACCGGGAAGGCGATGAGCACCAGCACGCTGGTGAGCATCGTGTTCCAGGAGAAGATCGACATGCGGAACATCGTCATACCGGGAGCGCGCATGCACAGCCCGGTGGTGATGAAGTTGACCGCCGCCAGGATGGTGCCCAGACCGGACACGGCCAGGCCCAGGATCCACAGGTCGCCGCCCAGTCCCGGGGAGCGCACGGCGTCGGACAGCGGCGTGTAGGCGAACCAGCCGAAACTGGCCGCGCCGCCGGGGGTCAGGAACCCGCTGACGACGATGAGGCTGCCGAACAGGTACAGGTAGTACCCGAACAGGTTCATCCTCGGGAACGCCACGTCCGGCGCGCCGATGTGCAGCGGCATCATGATGTTGGAGAACCCGACGAACAGCGGGGTCGCGAACATCAGCAGCATGATCGTGCCGTGCATGGTGAACAGCTGGTTGAACTGCTCGTTGGACATGAGCTGCATGCCCGGGTAGAGCAGCTCGGCCCGCATCAGCAGGGCCAGCACGCCACCGAAGAGGAAGAAGGCGAACGAGGTGATCAGGTACATGTACCCGATGACCTTGTGGTCGGTCGACGTCAACCAGTTGACGATGATCGACCCCTTGCGCGACGGCGCCTGACCGTCGGTGCGCGCTGTACTCACGGTCGTGGTCATGACTCGTCATTCTCCTCGGCGTCGGCCGACTCGGTGTCGCCCTCGGTGTCCTCCACCTCGGCCTCGTCACCCTCGTCGGTCGCCTCGGCTGCGTCGGCACCCTCGGTCTCCTCGGGGGCCTCGTCAGCACTCGCGCCCTCGGCCTCGGCACGGGCCGCGGCCTCCTCCAGCTCGACCGTCTCCTGCTCGGCGAGGGAGGCCTGCTCCGCGGCCCACGCGTCGTAGTCCTCCTGGGACATGACCTCGACGTTGAAGAGCATGCGGGTGTGGTCCGCGCCGCACAGTTCGGCGCAGCGGCCGACGTAGGTTCCGGCGGTGCCCTCCTGGATCTGGACCTGGAAGGCGTTCTCCCTGCCGGGGATGACGTCCATCTTGAACGCGAACTCGGGGATCCAGAACGAGTGGATCACGTCGGGCGAGCGCAGGTCGAAGTGCACGACAGCGCCCTCGGGGAGGACGAGGGTGGGCTGCGTGGAACGGTCGGCGGTGCCGTCCGGGTTGGGGGTACCGACCTCGGAGAACTGCACCTCGCCGCCGTCGCCCAGCGGCTCGTCCAGGTAGTTGAACTGCCAGGCCCACTGGAAGGCGACGACCTCGACGTTGACGTCGGCTGGCTCGTCGGTCTCCAACAGGTAGGCCTGATCGCGCGCGGTGAAGTAGAAGAGCACCGAGATGACGACGATCGGCAGGATGGTGTAGAGCGCTTCGATGGGCATGTTGTACCGCACCTGCGGCGGCAACTGCTCAGAGCGCTTGCGGTGGAAGATGACCGACCAGATGATCAGTCCCCACACGAGAATGCCGACCGCGAACGCCGCCACCCAGGAGCCCTGCCAGAGCGAGAGAACCCGCTCGGCCTGCTCGGTGATCGGCTCCGGCATGCCCAAACGAGTGAGATCGTTCGACGCGCAGCCGGTCGCGGCCAGCCCCAGCACGGCGAGCGCGGCGCCGCGTGGTGCCCATCGGCGCATCTTGGAGCGCCGATTCTCTTGGCGGGTCGGACTCACGGATTGCCTTCCCAGCGGTGAAGCCCGCGGATCGTCCGCGGGCGGCCTAAGTATCCAAAGCTTGTCAGGGGGAAACATTATCGCGAACCGTCCGGCGTCCTGTTCATGGGCTGACCTGGTCAGCGTGTTGCCCAACAGCCCGTCCGGGACACGTGGCGGCGCGCGGAGCCGGGCCCGTTCGCCCTCGGAGGATGACCCTCCCGGCTGGCTACGGGGCGCGGCCCGGCGCGTCCCCCCGGGCCCCCGTCCGCGATCGTTCGCCGTCGACCGGCGCGCGGTGCGCGAGGCGGGACCAAGGTGAGCGTATCGCTGGGTTTACGACACCCTTAACCGGGTTCGCCTTAGCCGGAGGGGCGGGTCAAGATTGGGACACAGGACGACAACACCAGGGGGGACGACCGTGTCCGAGTATCCGTACCAGCGGCCTCAGGTGACCGTGGAGGCGGTCGGCCGCAAGTGCCCGATCCCGATCCTCATGCTCGCCCAGCGCCTGCACGAGGTGCCCATCGGCTCCGTCATCGCCGTCACCGCGGACGATCCCGCCGCGAGGGCGGACATCCCCGCCTGGTGCCGGATGAAGATGCACGACTTCGTCGCGGAGGAGCCCCTGGCCCGGGGTAGCGCTTATCACATCCGCCGCAGGTACTGAAAGATCACGTCCGGTCGCGGTTGCGTTGCGGTAACGATGTGGCGCGCCGGAACCGGCGGCCGGCGCACGCCACGGCCCCGGACGCGCCAGAGGCCGCGCGGACGCTGGGCGTCCACGCGGCCTCTGCCCGACTCGGGACCCCGAGGGGCCCGCGGGTGTGCCGTTCCGGTCCCGGGCGGGGCCGGAGCAGCGCTGCCTAGCGAGCGTAGAACTCGACGACGAGCTGCTCGTCGAAGGGCACCGGGATCTGCTCACGCTTGGGGCGGTCGACGACCGCGATGCGCAGGTCCTGGTGGCTCACGGCGAGGTGGCCGGCGATCTTGTCGTCGGCGTGGACGCCCTCGGCGGCCTCGACGAACGGGACCATCTGGCGGGACTTCTCCCGAACGCTGACGATCTGGCCCGGCTTGACCTGGAAGGACGGGATGTCGACCTTCTTGCCGTCCACGGTGATGTGGCCGTGGTTGATGAACTGGCGGGCGGCGTAGATCGAGGCGGCGAAACCGGCGCGCAGCACGACCGTCGCCAGACGCAGCTCCAGCTCGGCGAGCATCTCCTCACCGGTACGGCCGGGGCGCTTCTTGGCGTTCTCGTAGACGCGCAGCAGCTGCTTCTCGGTCAGGTCGTAGTACCAGCGCACCTTCTGCTTCTCCGCCTGGCGGACGGCGAAGTCGCTGCTGTTGCGGCGGACACGGCGGCCGTGCTCACCGGGCGGGTACGGACGCTTCTCGAAGTAGCTGACCGCCTTACGGGTCAGCGGGGTGCCGGCGCGCCGGGACAACCGCACCTTCGGTCCGGTGTAGCGCATGCATAGTCCTTTCACAGTGAATCAGGGAATCCCAGGTAAGGCTGGCCTAGATCTGGGAGGCGCCTGCGGCGCCCGAGTCCCGCCGACGGTGCGGCCGGGACGGGTTCCCACCGTCGCGGCGACCCGGCGCGGACGGCTTGGGCTCGGAAGGCCCGGCACGCGTTTCAGCGCACCGGGTGGCACGGGGCTCCCCGTGCTGGTCGGCCGGGGCCGACCGTCGGGCAGCGGCCCGGTACGGGACCGGGTCGTGCGGGTCGCGACTCACCACTCTACGGGTTCGAGGACACCACCCCGACCAGGACGCCGCGAACCGGCCGGGGCGGAGTTCCGGGATCACACGAACGGGGCGACCTCGGCGGCGGCCTCGGAACCGTAGGAGCGCTCCAGGCGCTCGCTCAGGGAGGCACCGGTCAGGGCGTACTCCTGGGGGCCGTCCGCCTCCAGGCAGTGCGCGGCGGTGGCGTTGCCGACCTGCGCCGAACGCTCCAGGGACAGACCCCAGGAGTGGGCGGCGATGAAACCGGCGCGGAAGGCGTCACCCATGCCCGTGGGGTCCACGAGCTCCCCGACGGCGGCGGAGGGGACGTGCACGCTCGGCTCGCCCCTGCGGTCGATCCGCGCGCCCTTGGCGCCCAGGGTCGTGACGCGGGTGTCCACCAGGTCGAGGATCTCCTCGTCCGACCAGCCGGTCTTCTGTTCGGCGAGCGCCTTCTCGTACTCGTTGCTGAACAGGAAGGCCGCCCCCTCGATCAGGGAACGGACCTGGTCGCCGTCCATCCGGGCGAGCTGCTGGGAGGGGTCGGCGGCGAACGGGATGGAACGCGACCGGCACTCCTCGCTGTGGCGGACCATGGCGGCCGGGTCGTCGGCGCCGACGAGGACGAGGTCCAGTCCGCCGACGCGGTCGGCGATGGGCTGGAGCTCGATGTTGCGGGCCTCGGCCATGGCGCCCGCGTAGAAGGAGGCGATCTGGTTCTGGTCGAGGTCGGTGGTGCAGATGAAGCGGGCGGTGTGCCGCAGCTCGGAGATGTGGACCGCCGAGGTGTCGACGCCGTGGCGGTTCAGCCAGGCCCGGTACTCCTCGAAGTCGGCGCCCGCCGCTCCGACGAGCACGGGGTTGAGGCCGAAGCCGCCCATGCCGAAGCAGATGTTGGCGGCCACCCCTCCGCGCCGTACGTCCAGCTCGTCGATGAGGAAGGAGAGGGACAACTGCTGGATCTGGTCAGGGATGATCTGCTCCGAGAACCGGCCCTGGAAGGTCATCAGGTGATCGGTGGCGATGGATCCGGCAACCGCGATACGCACGGGACGAGGGCTCCTTGCTGGGGAGGCGTCAGTCGGTGTCGACCTGGTGGGCGCGGCCGCGCCCGTTCGGACTGCCCCAGGGTATACAGGGGCTCACCGCTCTCGGGCGAGGACCGCTCGGAAGCGGGCACGGCGGAGGGGAGGGCGGTCGTGTCCGCCCTCCCCTCGGGTACCGCACCCCGGCCGGTACCGGGGTCAGGAGGATCGCCGTGTGGCGTGGCGCCTAGTTGAAGGAGTCACCGCAGGCGCAGGAACCGGTCGCGTTGGGGTTGTCGATGGTGAACCCCTGCTTCTCGATGGTGTCGACGAAGTCGATCGTGGCACCGACGAGGTAGGGGGAACTCATCCGGTCGGTGACGACCTCGACCCCGCCGAAGTCGGAGACCACGTCCCCGTCGAGGTCACGCTCGTCGAAGTAGAGCTGGTAGCGCAGTCCCGAGCAGCCGCCGGGCTGAACGGCGACGCGAAGACGCAGGTCGTCGCGGCCCTCCTGCTCCAGGAGCGCCCGGACCTTGGCGGACGCCTCGTCGGTGAGGATGATCCCCTCGGTGACCTCGCTCTGAACCGTCATGTTGTAAAGCTCCTCTGGAAAGGGGTCGCGGCTGCCTGGCCACCCCGGGTGGCGTACGGGACGGGCCCGCCTCGACGGGTCCGGTCCTCCTCAACGGGTGTCAACGCCCGGGGGCGATACCGCATTCCGCCGCGCGGCGGCTGTGTTCTCCCTGCCGCCGTGGCCCCCGGTCGTGGAGTGGCCACGGCTACGGACGATGTCCGTGTGTCGTTACAGGGTAATCCTCCCGCCCGTCACCCGCCACCGCCCATGTGGGCGCTTCGCGCACGGATGGGACACCCTCAACCGACGGCCCCGGCCGCAGCACCCCCGCACCGTCACCCGCCACCGCCCATGTGGGCGCTTCGCGCACGGATGGGACACCCTCAACCGACGGCCCCGGCCGCAGCACCCCCGCACCGCCACCCGCCACCGACTGCGGGGCGCCTCAGCGCGACCAGCGGCGGGCGACGGCCGCGGACATCGAGCGCAGTTCCTCGGCCGAGCGGCCCATCGCGGCCTCCACCGAACCCGCCGACTCCACCAGGGAGTAGGTCTCCGTGATTCCGGCCGCGGCCGCCTCGGCACGGCCGACCTTGACCACGCCCGCGGTCACCACACACGGAACCCCGTGCTCACTGGCCATGCTCGCGACCCCGTGCGGAAGCTTGCCCCGCAGGGACTGCGAGTCGAAGGAGCCCTCACCGGTGATGACGAGGTCCGCGGCACAGAGGCGTTCGGCCAGACGGACCGCTTCGAGGACCCGCCGGACACCGGACTCCACGGTGCCGCCCAGCAGGAGCAGGCCGAAACCGAGGCCCCCCGCGCCGCCCGCACCGGGGACGGCGCGGATCTCACCCCGGGGGTCGACCCGGTCGGCGAACGCCGTCAGCGCGGCGTCCAGGCGCTGGACCTGGTCGGGATCGGCGCCCTTCTGCGGACCGAACACGGCGCTGGCCCCGTGGATGCCCAGGAGCGGGTTGTCGACGTCGGTGGCGGCGACGAGGCGGACGCCGGACACGGCCCGACGGGCCGGTTCGAGGTCGATGCCCTCGGGCGCGTCCGCGAGGGGGCCGCCGCCGTGGCTGAGCGCGGCGGCCGGCCCCGCGCCGAGGGCGGCCAGCATGCCCGCCCCGGCGTCGTTGGTGGAGCTGCCGCCCAGGCCGACGACGACGGTGGTGGCGCCCGCGTCGATCGCCCGGGCGATGAGTTCACCGACGCCGTGGCTGGTGGTACGGCCGGGGTCCCGGTCCGCGGGCGGGACCAGGTGGAGCCCGCAGGCCTGCGCGCTCTCCACGTAGGCGGTGCCGGTCTCGGTGTCCAGGAGGTACTCGGCGGTCACGGGAGCACCGAGGGGGCCGGTGACCCGGGCCTCGTACACCTTGCCGCCCAGGGCGGCGTGCAGGACCTCGACGAAACCCGGGCCGCCGTCGGAGAGCGGAAGCAGCTCGGTCGTGACGGAGGGATCGGTCCGGCGCCACCCCTCGGCGACGGCCTGGGCGGCCTCGACGGCGGAGAGGGTTCCGGCGAACTTGTCTGGGGCGATGACGATACGCACGTGGCCATTGTGCCGGTCTGTTCCCTGCCACACCAGACCTTCAGCGCAAATTTATCCGTTTGGTGGATTTTCAGTTCCACATAACGGAATTATTGTCCTAGGATCGCAGCCCCGGAGCCCCGTAGACCGGGAACCAGCGCGACCGGTCGTCCTCGACCGGCAGATCGGCGCCGATCGCGGCCTCGACCTGCAGTTCGAGGGCGTTGTCCCGCCGCTGCCCGCCCAGGGGCGCGAACGGGTAGAAGGTGCCGCGCTTGTACAGGTAGACCAGGCCCAGCGCACGGTGCCGCGTGTCGGTGAACCCCACGAGCGAGCACAGCAGTGAGGGCCCGTAGCCGTTCGCCTCCAGCGTCGAGTTGACCGCGTGCAGGTCGGTGACCAGACCCGAGATGTCGGAGTCGGTGACCTCCCCCTCCCCCGGTTCCGTGCCCGCCGTGCGCATGACCAGCCAGGTGTAGCCGTAGTCGTCGGCCACCTGCTCCACGGGCGGCCCGTCACCCGAGCTGAGCAGCGCGGTCACGTCGCGTTCCAGATCGGCGAAGTCGGCGCCCTCCGCCGCCCGGAAAGCCACCGACCCGGTACCGGTGGGCGAGAAACCCGCCGACGCCCTCAGGGTCAGGGCCGCGGAGGGCAGTGCGAACAGGGCGTCCAGGTCGGGGCGCGCGGGCTCGGAACGGCCCAGGATCGCGCGCCAGAGTCTCTTCACGGGTACCTCGCCTCGGTGTCGTGGAGTGGTGGTCAGGACCCCTGGCCGAGTTGCCGGGAGATCTCGGCCAGCTGGGCCAGGCGCTGGTCCACCGGGGGATGCGTGGCGACCAGGCTGCTGATGCTGAACCCCTTCCGGGTGAGGGCGGGGGCGAAAAAGAAGGCGTTGAACGGTTCCGCCTGCCGCAGATCGCGGGTGGGGATGCGGGCCATGTCACCGGTGATCCGGGTGAGCGCGCTGCTCAGCGCCGACGGACGACCGGTCAGGTAGGCGGCGGCGCGGTCCGCGGACAGCTCCCGGTAGCGGGACAGCGCCCGGGTCAGCAGGAAGCTCAGTGTCCACGCGATCGCACTGACCAGCACCACCAGGAGGGCGATCACCGCGGGCGCCGGCCCGCCGTTGTTGCTCCGGCCCCCGGCCGCCCCGCTGAACGCGGCGAAGCGCAGGCCCGCCTGGGTCAGGAAGCCCGCGACGATGCCGAGGAAGCCGGCGATGGTCATGACCATGACGTCGCGGTGCGCGACATGGGACAGCTCGTGGGCCAGGACCGCCTCCAGCTCCGGGCCCTCCAGCCGCCGGAGCAGCCCGGTCGTCACACAGATGACGGAGCTCTTCTCGCTGTGCCCGGTGGCGAAGGCGTTGGGCACGTCGGTGTCGGCGATGCCGACGCGCGGTTTGGCCATGTCGGCCATGGCGCAGAGCCGGTCGATCACGGCGTGCAGCTCGGGGGCCTGCTGGGGGCCGACCTCGCGGGCGCCCATGGAGAACATCGCGATCCGGTCGGAGGCGAAGTAGGAGAAGAGCGCGAACCCTCCGACCACCAGGAGGACCAGCCAGACACTCATACCGACCAGGACCAGACCGACGACGAAGGCGACGTAGACCAGGGCGAGCAGCCCCATGGTCGTCACCATCCGCGTGGTGAGCCCTCGGTCCGGTCTGAACTTCGAACCCGCCATGACGACTCCTCCCGATCCGTGGTTCGAAGTCTAGTTCGCCCAGGTCGGAAAGGGTTTCCAGACACACCACGGCCACCGTGACGAGGAGGGTGTCACGGCGGCCGTGGATGAAGCACGCGCACGCTGGCCCCTGGCACGGCCGACCCGATCACCGGTCGGCGCGCTCCGTCGTGGGCCGGGCGGTCCGCCTGGACGGAGGGCGGTGCGCCCGGACCGGGGCCGTGGGGTCAGCCGGGGATGAGGCCGTCGTCCTGGAGCATCTCCCGTACCTCGTCCATCGTGGCGTCGGCGGGCGGGAGGATCACCTGGGAGGGCTTGAGGTCCTCGGGCGGCAGCGGCCTGCCGTCCGCGCGGACCCTGGCCAGCAGGTCGTGCAGGGCCTGACGGAACGTGGCCTCGTCACCGGACTCGATCGCCGCCTCCAGCTGGGCGTCGACGGAGTTCAGGACGTCGAGGTCGGCGTCGGTGAGGTCGAGCTGCCCCTCACCCAGGATCCGGACGATCACGAGCCCTCCCGGTTGTTGCCACCCTCGATCTGCGGGGCGGAGCCGCCGTTGCCCTGGCCGAGCTCCATCTTCATGCGCTCCAGCTCGGCGTCGACACCGGAGCTGCTGGCCATCCGGTCCAGCTCGGCCTGGATGTCGTCCTTGGCGGTGCCGGTGACGTCGTCGAGCGCCCCGGAGGCCAGGAGTTCGTCGACCGCGCCCGCGCGGGCCTGCATCTCGGCGGTCTTGTCCTCGGCGCGCTGCACCGCCATGCCGACGTCGCCCATCTCCTCGGAGATGCCGGAGAAGGCCTCGCTGATCTGCGTCTGGGCCTGGGCGGCGGTGTAGGTCGCCTTGATGGTCTCCTTGCGCGTGCGGAAGGCGTCCACCTTGGCCTGGAGGCGCTGGGCGGCCATCGTGAGCTTCTGCTCCTCGCCCTGGAGGTTCGCGTGCTGCTCACGCAGACCCTCGATCTGGCTCGCCAGGCCGGAGCGGCGGGTCAGGGCCTCGCGGGCGAGGTCCTCGCGCCCCTGGCCGAGAGCCGCGCGGCCCTGGTTCTCCAGCTTCTCGGACTGCTGCTCCAACTGCTGGATCTGCAACTCGACGCGCTTACGGGAGGTGGCGACGTCCGCGACGCCGCGCCGAACCTTCTGTAGGAGCTCAAGCTGCTTCTGGTATGAGTAGTCGAGTGTTTCCCTGGGGTCCTCGACCGAGTCCAGGGCCTTGTTGGCCTTGGACTTGAAGATCATCGAAAGTCGCTGAAACACGCTCATCGGCGTGGCCGTCCCCTTCTCGGTGCGTACATCGGCTGTTCCCAGCGGGCGCTTCGCCCAACCCTACGCGGTCTGGCCCGCGGTCGCCATAAAGCTGTGACCGGCTACCCTGAAGGTGTGTTCCGACGTCGCTCCGCCACCGCAGCCACGGATTCGAAGACTTCCGAATCCACCAGCCAAGAGGCCACTGAGGCCACCCAACCTAAGGGATATACCCCTAAGAAGGGTGTCCCCACCCCAAAGCGCAAGGAATCAGAACGGGACCTGCGCAGGCCGCTCAACGTCCCGCAGTCGCGCAAGGAGGCCTACCGGGCCTACCAGGAGCGCCTCGACCGCCAGCGCGGGCGCAAGGCCCGGGGCGCGGGTGCCCCCAAGGGTGAGGAACGCTACTTCCGCCAGCAGGACATGGGCGAGGCCCGGGCCTACGCCCGCGACTTCGTCGACTCGCGGCGCTGCGTCAGCGAGTTCTTCCTCCCCCTCTCCGTCCTCATCCTCGCGCTGTCCCTCGTGAACGTGCCCCTCGTGCAGATGGCCGTGTACCCGCTGTTCGTGCTCATGCTGGTCACGATCGTCACCGAGGGCGTCATCGTGGGCCGCACGGTCAAGAAGCGCGCGGCCGAGTACTTCCCGGACGACCCGATGGTCAGGGGCGCGGGCTGGTACGCGGCGATGCGGCAGATCCAGTTCCGCCGCCTGCGCCTGCCCAAGCCCCGGCTGAAGGTCCGCGAGGACCCCACGCCGCGCCACGCGCGCTGAGGTCGGCGACCGCGAACCAGTGAGCAGGGCCGGTGCGCGCACCGGCCCTTCACCCGCACCGTTTCGGGAGCGCTCCCGGTACAGCCCCGACGAGCCTCGCGCTCGTACGCACTCCCCCGCTACAGTGCTCCGCATGGAGTTTCGGCATCTGGGCAACAGCGGCCTGGTCATCAGTGAGATCGCTTACGGGAACTGGATCACACACGGATCCCAGGTCGAGGAGGAGACCGCCGCCGCCTGCGTGCGCGCGGCACTGGAGGCGGGTGTCACCACGTTCGACACCGCGGACGTCTACGCGCAGGGCAGGGCGGAGGAGGTCCTCGGCCGCGCGCTGAAGGGCGAGCGCCGCGACGGGCTGGAGATCTTCTCCAAGGTGTTCTGGCCCATGGGCGAGGGCAAGAACGACCGCGGCCTGTCACGCAAGCACATCGTCCGCGGCGCGGAGGACTCCCTCCGCCGTCTGGGAACCGACTACCTGGACCTGTACCAGGCGCACCGGTTCGACTACACGACCCCGCTGGAGGAGACCATGCGGGCCTTCGAGGACCTGGTCCGCCAGGGCAAGGTCCTCTACGTCGGCGTCTCGGAGTGGCGGGCCGAGGAGATCGAGCGCGCGCTGAAGATCGCCGACGAGATGGGGTTCGACCGCCTCGTCTCCAACCAGCCGCAGTACAACATGGTGTGGCGGGTCATCGAGTCCGAGGTCGTACCGGTGTGCGAGCGCGAGGGCCTCGGCCAGATCGTGTGGTCGCCCATCGCGGGCGGGGTGCTCACCGGCAAGTACCGCCCCGGCCAGACCGCGCCGAGCGGTTCACGCGGGGCCGACCCGAAGAGCAGCCGCTTCGTCAAGGACATGACCGAGGACGAGGAGCTGCTGCGCAGGGTCGCCGAACTGGAGCCGCTCGCCGCCGACGCGGGGCTGAGCATGGCGCAGCTGGCCGTCGCCTGGGTCCTGCGGAACCCGAACGTGTCCGCCGCGATCGTCGGCGCCTCCCGTCCGGAACAGGTCCGCGACAACGTCGGGGCGGCCGGGGTCAAGCTCGACGACGCTCTGGTCGCCCGCATCGACGAGATCCTGGGCGACAGCGTCCGGCGGGACCCGGCACTCACCCGCAGCCCGGAGGACATCCGCAACCTCGGTTAGGTTTCCGGATCGGTCACCCGAGCAGGTGTCGTTCGGGCGCCGCCCGGCCTCTGCGGGACGAGGCGGCCCCGGGCGGGCCGAGGCGAACACGGCGCCCCGGTACCCGAAGCGGGTGCCGGGGCGCCGCCGCGTCCGGGGGTCAGCGTGCCATGTCCCAGGACAGGTGGGACCGGTGCAGCCGCCTGGTGCGCCAGAGGCGCCCCAGGTCGGAGCGGCTCTGGTGGGAGAGCTGGACGTGGAAGTAGTTGACGTGCTCGGCGACGGCGAACAGCCACATCCCGGCCGCCGGCCACACCCGCGTCCAGAGGGTCCCGTCGAACAGGGACCAGGCGAGGTAGGCGCCCGAGGCGAGCAGGAGCGCGACGTTCGCCCGCAGCAGGATGCGGAAGACCGGCATCCCCGCCGGTCTCGGCGCCCGGGTGCGCAGCTGGTACATCTTCACCCACCAGTAGGCGCTGCCCTCGACCAACAGCAGGGCGCCCAGCCCGAACCCCACCAGGTTGGCGGGGGAGGGCGGCACACTGAGCACACCGAAGAGGACGAGGGCGAACAGGGGGATGTTGACGAGTTCGAGTACCGCGAGGTTGCGGAGGACGGGAAGCATGTTCTGATGGTCCCGTTCTGGTGGGACTTCCCGTCCCCAGCGTTACCTGAACGGACTACGCGGTCTCCTCCAGGGACATCGCGTAGGTCTCCCGGTCACCGTCCATCAAAGCGACCCGCTCCACCCCGGCATCGGCGAGCTCCCTCCAGTGCTCACCCAGCCAGCTCTCCGCGTCCCCCCGCGAGGTGAAGGCCTCCTCCGGCAGGTCCGCGCCCTGGGGCGCCCCGTCGTCGGCCCCGCTGTACCGCCAGGTCCACGCCATGTCCGGCCGCCCTTCGTCGCGGATCTCCCGGTGCCCGTCACCGGCTCCTGCCCCGAGCTTAACCAAGGCTTGGCCCGTCATGCTGTTTACTTCTTCGGGTGCGTATCCGATTTCTCGGGACAGCGGGTCACGCGGGCTGGCCGGCCCCGCAGTGCACCTGCGCCTCCTGCAACCAGGCGCAGGCGGAGCGCCGCCTGCCGCTGCGCGTGACCGTCGACGACCGCTTCCGCCTCCGTGCCGAGGGCGCGGCCGGACCGGTGCCCCCGGAGTACGCGGTCACGCGCACCCCCGACGGCGTCCTGGTCGAGGGCCCCGACGGCGGTCGTCTGCTGTTCGCGCGCTCCGCTCCGGGACCGCTGCCGGGCGGACCACCCGTCGGGTCCGCCGCTGACGACGAGACCTCCGGCTACGCGTCGGCGGTGCCGCCCCAGCAGGTGGACATGGTGATCGTCGACGTGGCGCGACGGCCTGAGGTCATCGGGGAGCTGCGGCGCTCCGGGGTGATCGGGGTGACCACGGCGGTCGTGGCGGTCGGCGGCGACCACCGGCTCCGCTCCCCCGCCGAGTTCGCCCGCAGGGCGCGACTGTGGGGGGCGTTCTCCCCCGGCGACGGCCACGTGATGTCGTGCCCGCCCGCCGTGTGGCCCGGGTCCCGGCCCCGCGGCCCGCACCGCGTGCTGGTCACCGGCGGGGCCCGTTCCGGAAAGTCCACCGAGGCCGAACTCCGCCTGCTCGCCGAACCCCACGTGGTCTACGCGGCCACCGGCCCCGTGCCCGACCCGGAGGAGGACCCCGAGTGGGCGCGACGGGTCGCGGCGCACTCCGGCCGCCGTCCCTGGTGGTGGCGGACCGAGGAGACCTCCGACCTGGTGGGACTGCTCAAGGAGACGCGCGGATCCGTCCTGGTCGACTGCCTCGGCACCTGGCTGACCGGGGTCATGGACCGCCACGGGGCGTGGGCCGACCGGCCAGGCGGGGACACCCTGGAAGGGGTGGAGGCGGAGGTCCGCGACCTCCTGGAGGCCTGGCGGTCCACCCGGGCCTACGTGGTGGCGGTGACCAACGAGGTCGGTTCCGGGGTGGTTCCCGCGACGCCCGCCGGACGTCTGTTCCGCGACCACCTGGGCAGGCTCAACCAGTGGGTGGGGGCCGAGTCCGAGGAGGTCGTCCTGGTGACGGCGGGCCGTGTCCTGGACCTGCCGTGACCGGGGACGCCTCCGCGGGGGCGCGGATGGCCCTGGGGACGTTCACCGTCGTGCCCGTGCGCGTGGAGCGGGTGGACCGCGCCGCCGCCGGGTGGGCGATGTTCTGGGCGGCGCCGCTGGGAGCGGTGCTCGGCGCCCTCGTGGGAGCCGTCGCCGTCGCGTGCGGGGCCCTCGGCCTGTCCGATCCGCTGGCCGCGCTGCTGGCCGTGGGGCTGGGCGCACTGCTCACCCGGGGGCTGCACCTGGACGGGCTGGCCGACCTCGCCGACGGGTTCGGCAGCAACCGGCCCGCCGAGGGCGCGCTGGAGGTGATGCGGCGCTCGGACATCGGACCGTTCGGCGTCCTCACCCTGGTGGTCGTGCTGGCCGCGCAGGTGCTGGCGCTCGGACAACTGGTCGGGGCGTCCCCCGGCACCGCGGTGTCCGGTGCGGCCGCCGCGTGGGCGGCGGGCCGGCTGGCGGTCACCCTCGCGTGCACGCGGCGGGTGCCCCCGGCCCGGCCCGAGGGGCTGGGCGCGCTGGTGGCCGGGACGGTGGGCGTCCGACTCGCCGCGGCGGGCTGCGGGGTCGCCGCCGCGGTGTGCGCGGCCGCCTGGCTCCACTCACCCCTCTGGGCCGCGGGCTGCGCGGCCGGAACCGTGGCCGGACTGCTCGTCGCGGGCGTGCTGCTGCGGCGGTCGGTACGGCGCCTCGGTGGGATCACGGGGGACGTGCTGGGTGCCCTGGTGGAGTCGGCGACGGCGGCGGCGCTGGTCACCACGGCGGCCGCCACCGCCTGGACGTGACCGGTCCGGCCGTGACCCGTCTCACTTCGTGGCAACCTCCAAGCCCGCCACGGGGCGATGTCACCAGCATCACATTTTTTCACACGGAGTTTCGGGCGTCGCCCGTGCGGGCAGCGCCGACGGCCCCGGGCGATCCCGTACGACACCCCCCACCGGCGACCAGAGCCAGCCTCCCCGTGCGGAGCGGGCGCGGACGCCCCGGGGAACGCCCCTGCTCCCGCCGCGCACGGAGTGCCCCGTCAGCGCCCGGGAGGGCGCGGGGTGCCGCGTCGCCGCCGCGTTCACGAGGCGACTAGCATCGGGGACGTGAGCACGTCGTTGTCAGTACATACGGAGTCCCCCAGTTCGCTCGACGCCGACGCGGTTGTCGTCGGTTACCACTCCGGAGGCGACGCTCCGGAGCCCGCGTCGGGCGCTCATGACGTCGACGCCGCCTTCTCCGGCGGCCTCGGCTCGACCCTGTCGCTCCTGGGAGCGAGCGGCGAACCCGAGGAGGTGCACACCCTTGCCTCCCTCGGAGCCGTCACGGCCCCGGTCGTCGTCGCGGTCGGTCTCGGCCCGGCGCCCGCCGACGGTCCCGTCGACTCCGACATCCTGTCCCGCGCCGCCGGAGCGGCCCTGCGTTCGCTGTCCTCGCGCCCCGAGGGCGCCGGCCGCGTCGCCCTGGCCCTGCCCGCCGGAACCGCCGACGAGGCGGCCGCCGTGGCGCTCGGCGCCCAGCTGGGCGCCTACTCCTTCGACCGCTACCGCACCGGCGGGAAGGCGCAGAAGCGCGCCGGGCGGACGACCGACCTGACCGTGGTCTCCTCCGCCTCCGGCGCCGCCGAGGCCGTGGAGCGCTCCGCGGTCCTGGCCGAGGCCGTCTCCCTGACCCGCGACCTCGTCAACACCGCCCCCGCCGACCTGGTCCCCGAGGACCTGGCCGCGGCGGCCCAGGAGGCCGCGCAGCAGACCGGCCTCCAGATCGAGGTCCTGGACGAGCAGGCCCTCACCGAGGGCGGCTACGGCGGTCTGACCGGTGTCGGCCAGGGTTCCACGAACCCGCCGCGCCTGGTCCGTCTGGCCCACAGCCACCCCGAGGCCGACAGGACCGTCGCCTTCGTCGGCAAGGGCATCACGTTCGACTCCGGCGGTCTGTCCCTCAAGCCCGCGGGCTCGATGGACTGGATGAAGTCCGACATGGCCGGCGCCGCCTCCGTGCTCGCCGCCATGCGCGCCATCGCCGCACTGGAGCTGAGGGTCAACGTCGTGGCCTACCTGGCCGTGGCCGAGAACATGCCCAGCGGCACCGCCCAGCGTCCCTCCGACGTCCTGAGCATCTACGGCGGCAAGACCGTCGAGGTCCTCAACACCGACGCCGAGGGCCGTCTGGTCATGGCGGACGCCCTCGTCCGGGCCCACGAGGACCAGCCGGACCTGATCGTGGACATCGCCACGCTGACCGGCGCCCAGCTCGTCGCGCTCGGCACCCGGGTGTTCGCCGTCATGTCCAACGACGACACCGTCCGGGACGAGGTCGTCGCCGCGGCCGGTGCCGCCGGCGAGGCCGCCTGGCCGATGCCGCTGCCCTCCGAGCTGCGGGCGGGCCTGGACTCGTCCGTGGCCGACATCGCCAACGTGGCCGGCGAGCGCTGGGGCGGCATGCTCTCCGCGGGCGTGTTCCTCAGGGAGTTCATCGAGGACGGCGTCAAGTGGGCGCATCTCGACATCGCGGGCCCGTCCTTCAACCAGGGCGGACCGCACGGCTACACGGCCAAGGGCGGAACCGGTGCGGGCACGCGCACCCTGGTCCGCATCGCCGAGGACTACGCCAGTAAGTAGGACCCTGGGGAGGGACGGCGCTCCCGTGAGCCGGAACGCCGCCCCTCCCCGGTCCGCGCGGACCGGGCGCCTCCCCCCACGTGCCGGTTCCGCGGCCCACCACCCGGAATCACCAGCCACTGAACAAGGAGTTCGTTCCCGTGAGTGAGAGCGGCGGCACATTCGACCTCGTCGTCCTTGGCGGCGGCAGCGGAGGCTACGCGGCGGCACTGCGCGCGGCGGAGCTCGACATGAGCGTCGTCCTGATCGAGAAAGACAAGCTGGGCGGCACCTGCCTGCACCGCGGCTGCATCCCCACCAAGGCGCTCCTGCACTCGGCCGAGGTCGCCGACTCCGCCAAGGAGAGCGAGAACTTCGGTGTCAGGGCCACCTTCGAGGGCATCGACATCGACGCGGTCCACAAGTACAAGGACAAGGTGATCAGCGGCCTGCACAAGGGCCTGAGCGGGCTGGTCAAGTCCCGCAAGATCACCGTCGTCGAGGGTGAGGGCCGCCTGACCGGACCCGACGAGGTCACCGTCGGCGGCACCGTCTACAAGGGCCGCAACGTCCTGCTCGCCACCGGTTCCCAGCCCAAGACCCTGGGCCTGGACATCGACGGCGAGAAGGTCATGACCAGCGACCAGGCCCTCGGCCTGAACCGCGTACCCGAGTCGGTCATCGTCCTGGGCGGCGGCGTCATCGGCGTGGAGTTCGCCAGCGTCTGGCGCTCCTACGGCTCCGACGTCACCATCGTCGAGGCCCTTCCCCACCTGGTCCCCGTGGAGGAGGAGTCCAGCTCCAAGCTGCTGGAGCGGGCCTTCCGCAAGCGCAAGATCAAGTACGAACTGGGCACGCCGTTCGAGTCGGTCAAGACCACCGACACCGGTGTCACCGTCACCCTCCAGGGCGGCAGGACCCTCGACGCCGAGGTGCTGCTCGTCGCCATCGGCCGCGGCCCCGTCTCCGAGGGCCTCGGCTACGAGGAGCAGGGCCTCACCCTGGAGCGCGGCTTCGTCAAGGTGGACGAGAACCTGCACACCGGAGTGGGCAACGTCTACGCGGTCGGCGACCTGATCCCGACCCTCCAGCTCGCCCACGTCGGCTTCGCCGAGGGCATCTTCGTCGCCGAGCACATCGCCGGGCTCAACCCGCCCGCGATCGACTACGACGGCGTCCCGCGCGTCACCTACTGCGAGCCCGAGGTGGCCTCGGTCGGCCTCACCAGCAAGGTCGCCAAGGAGCGCGGCCACGACGTGGTCGAGATGAACTACAGCCTGGCGGGCAACGGCAAGAGCCAGATCCTCCAGACGCAGGGCGCGGTGAAGGTCATCGCCGAGAAGGACGGGCCCGTCCTGGGCGTCCACATGGTCGGCAGCCGCGTCGGCGAGCTCATCGCCGAGGGTCAGCTGATCTACAACTGGGAGGCGCTGCCCTCCGAGGTGGCCCAGCTCATCCACCCGCACCCGAGCCAGTCGGAGGCGCTGGGCGAGGCGCACCTGGCTCTGGCGGGCAAGCCGCTGCACGTCCACGACTGACCGCACCACCCGGGGGCGGGCCGACGCGGCCCGCCCCCGCCACATCCGCGCTGCCCAGTCAAGGCGTTGGGCAGATTCCGCGCCCAGATCCAACGAGGAACCCATGCCGACTTCCGTTTCCATGCCCGCCCTGGGTGAGAGCGTCACCGAGGGCACCGTCACCCAGTGGCTGAAGAACGTGGGCGACACCGTCGAGGTGGACGAACCACTCCTTGAGGTCTCCACCGACAAGGTGGACACCGAGATCCCCTCCCCGGTCGCGGGAGTACTCACCAAGATCCTCGTCGACGAGGACGAGACCGTGGAGATCGGCGCGGAGATCGCGGTCATCGGCGGCGCGGGCGAGACCGCCGACGAGACCGAGAGCGCTCCCACCGCCGAGGCCCCCCAGCCGGAGCCGACCCCCGAGCCCGCTCCCGAACCCGCCGCCGCGGAACCCGCTCCGGCTGCCGAGGCGCCGTCCGCGCCCGCTCCCGGCGGCGAGGAGACGCCGGTGACGATGCCCGCCCTGGGTGAGAGCGTCACCGAGGGCACCGTCACCCAGTGGCTCAAGAGCGTCGGCGACACCGTCGAGGTGGACGAACCACTCCTTGAGGTCTCCACCGACAAGGTGGACACCGAGATCCCCTCCCCGGTCGCGGGAGTACTCACCAAGATCCTCGTCGACGAGGACGAGACGGTCGACATCGGCGCACGGATCGCGACCATCGGTGCCGAGGGCGCCGCTCCCGCTCCCGCGCCCGAGGCCCCGGCTCCGCCGGCCGAGCCCGCGCCCGCCCCCGCGCCCGCCCCCGCGCCCGCCCCCGCACCGGCCCCCGCGCCGGAGCGCGAGGTCGAGGCTCCCCGGGTGGACATCGAGACGCTCAGCGGCACCGGTCGGGCCTCCGGCACCGACGCCGTCACCGAGGCGTACGTCACCCCGCTGGTCCGCAAGCTGGCCGCCGAGAACCGTGTCGACCTGAGCCGGGTCAGGGGCAGCGGCGTCGGCGGCCGGATCCGCAAGCAGGACGTGCTCCGGGCCGCCGAGGAGCAGAAGGCGGCCGCCGCGCGTGCCGCCGCCCCCGCGGCGCCGTCCTCGACCGCGCGCAAGGGTGCCACCGACACCTCCCTGCGGGGCCGCACCGAGAAGATGAGCCGCCTGCGCCGGTCGATCGCCGACCGGATGGTCGAGTCGCTCAACACCGCGGCCGAGACCACGCAGGTCATCGAGGTCGACGTCACCAAGATCGCACGTCTGCGTGAGCAGGCGACCGCAGAGTTCACCCAGCGCGAGGGCGTTGCGCTGGACTTCTTCCCGTTCTTCGCGCTGGCCGCGGTGGAGGCCCTCAAGGCCAATCCGAAGCTCAACGCGGTGATCGAGAGCGACAACGACGAGGTCAGCTACCACGACGTCGAGAACCTCGGCATCTCCGTGGACACCGACCGCGGTCTGCTCGTCCCGGTCATCCGTGACGCCGGCCGTCTCGGCCTGACGGACCTGGCCCGCAGCATCACGGCGCTGACCGAGCGGGCGCACACCGGTCTGCTCGGCCCGGACGAGCTCGGCGGCGGTACGTTCACGATCGCCGAGACCGGGAGCACCGGCGCCCTGTTCGGCACGCCGATCATCAACACCCCGCAGGTGGCCATCCTGGGCACGGGCGCGGTCGTCAAGCGGCCCGTCGTGGTCGAGGACCCGGCGATGGGCGGCGAGGTGATCGCCGTCCGGTCGATGGTGTACCTGTCGCTGTCCCACGACCACCGTCTGATCGACGGCGCCGACGCGGGCCGCTTCCTCCAGGCCGTCAAGGAGCGCCTGGAGGAGGGTTCCTTCGAGGCCGAACTGGGTCTGTAGAACCGTTTCCTCCCGTCCCGCCGGGCCGGACACCGCGTGCGGTGTCCGGCCCGGCGTCGTCGCGGGCGCGGGACGCGCACCCCCGACTTGACCTCAAGTCAGGTCGAGGTTCTAACGTGGACGGCGTCGACCCCCCGACGAACGAACGCGCCCGGTCCGCCCTCCCCCCGGCCGGCCGGGCACACGAGGCCGACGGCTGCGCGCGGCGCGCGCACCGTCGACCCGCGGACACGAGGACTTACATGCACAACCTTCGTATCGCGCTCGTCCTGGGCGGCAACCGCAACGGCCGGACGGGACCGGCGGTCACCCGGTGGTTCCTCGACCGGGCGCGGAGCCACGGCGGCGCCGAACTCGACGTCCTGGACGTCGCCGACCTCGGGGCCGCCGAGGGCCACGGCGCGCCCGTGGCCGACTTCGGCGCCCGGATCGACGCCGCCGACGCCTTCGTGGTCCTCACCCCCGAGTACAACCACGGCTACCCCGGGCCGCTCAAGTCCGCGATCGACTCGGCCCGCCGGGAGTGGGCCGCCAAGCCGGTCGGGTTCGTCTCCTACGGCGGCCTCTCCGGCGGCCTGCGGGCGGTCGAGCAGCTCCGGCTGGTCTTCAGCGAACTGCACACCGCGACCCTGCGCGACACCGTCAGCTTCCACAACGCCCAGACGCTGTTCACCGCCGACGGGGATCCCAAGGAGGACATGTCCGGCGCGGAGGCGGCCGTGGCGACCCTGCTCGACGAACTGCTGTGGTGGGCCCGGGCGCTCAGGGCGGCCAGGGAGCGCGAACCCTACCCCGGACGACCGTAGACCGCACCCGCGGCGCGGTACCGGCCGATCCCGGAAACGGGGACGGGGCGGCGCCGATGGCACCGCCCCGCCTTCTTACCCCACCAATCACCATCCCCTGATGATCCCCATCATCAAAGGTCTGTGGACGGGCGAGCGCGGCCGACCCGGCGGCGCGTCGCCCACGGTAGCCCCGCGATGACGCGGAGTCCCTTGTCCCACCTTCAACGTAGAAGACCGCGGCCCGCCGTGCAGGGCTTTCGGCGAAAAAGACCGGGAAATCTTGGCCGGCCGCCCGCGCGGACGGCCGGCGTGGTCCGTCTGTGACCGGCGGAGGGTAGGTCCCAGGGCATGAGAGTCGCTATCACGGGAGCCTCGGGGCTCATCGGCGGCGCGCTGGTCGCGTCCCTGCTGGAGGACGGCCACTCGGTGGTGCGGATGGTGCGCCACCCCCCGCGCGCGGAACGCACCGCCCGCCTGGAGGAGGCGGAGTGGCGCCCGGAGCAGGGCAGGGTGGACACCGTCGCACTGCACGGCGCCGACGCCGTCGTGCACCTGGCCGGGGCGCCGATCGGCAGCGCGCTGTGGACACGGCGCAGGCGCTCGCTCATCCGGCGCAGCCGGGTACGCGGGACCCGGATCCTGTGCCGGGCGATCGCCGCCATGGACTCCCCTCCCCCGCGTCTGCTCAGTGCCTCGGGCATGAACTTCTACGGGGACACCGGCGGGACGACGGCCACCGAGTCCGCACCGCCCGGGACGGGCTTCCTCTCCGAGGTCGCCCAGGCGTGGGAGGCCGCCACCGCCCCGGCGGAGGAGGCGGGGGTGGCGGTGGCGCACCTGCGCACGGCGGTCGTCCTGGACCGCTCCGGCGGCCTGCTGCGGTCGGTGCTGCCCCTGTACCGGGCGGGGCTGGGCGGACGCCTGGGGTCGGGGGCCCAGTACATGACCTGGATCGCCCTGCGGGACCACGTCGGGGCGATGCGCTTCCTCCTGGAGCGCCCCGGGATCACCGGTCCGGTGAACATGTGCGCGCCCGAACCGGTGAGCAACGCGGCCTTCACCGAGGCTCTGGGACGGGTACTGGGAAGGCCCACGCTGCTGCCCGTTCCGGCGACGGCGCTGCGGGCGACGCTGGGGGACTTCGCCGAGGAGACCGCGCTGCTGGACCTTCGCGCGGTGCCCGAACGCCTTGTGAAGGCGGGGTATTCCTTCACGTTCCCCACCATCGACAGTGCGCTATCCGACATCCTGGCCAGACCCGGCCCTCGCGCCGGGGCGTAAGGTGTGGGTGTGAGTGATCTCGTTTACGCATGGATGGGCGACTCGCCGGTCCCGTACCACCAGGGCTGGGATCTCCAGAAGCGGCTCCACAAGCGCCGTGTCGCCGACGAGGTGGCCGACACCGTCCTCCTGCTGGAGCACGAACCCGTCTATACGGCGGGCAAGCGCACCGGGAGGTGGGATCGTCCCACCTCCGACCCCGGCGCCCCTGTCGTCGACATCGACCGCGGCGGAAAGATCACGTGGCACGGGCCCGGCCAGCTGACGGTGTACCCCATCGTCAGGCTGCGCGACCCCGTCGACGTGATCGCCTACGTCCGCATGCTGGAGGAGGCCATCATCCGCACCATCGCGGAGTACGGCCTCACCGGGAAGCGGGTCGAGGGGCGGACCGGGGTCTGGCTGGACGCCGCCCCGGACCGGGGGCTCATCGAGCGCAAGATCGCCGCCATCGGCTGCCGCATCGCCCGCGGGGTGGGGATGCACGGACTCGCATTGAACTGCGATAATGATCTGTCATGGTATGACCGGATCGTCCCGTGCGGCATCTCCGACGCCGGCGTCACCACGCTCACGGCCGAGGTCGGGCGTGACGTGACCGTCGGCGAGGTGCGGCCGCACATGGAACGGCACCTGGCGGACGTCCTCGGTGCGGACGGGTACAGCCACACCGACGGCGCCGCGCTGCTCGCCGGAGCCACCGCCTGAGGATGACCACCCACACCAGCCACCGGTCCCCCACCGGGACCCAGTGCCCCCACGAGGGGCGGAGTCGTCCCCGTCACGGGGCACAGAAGGGAACGGGTTCACGTTGACCGTCGCTCCTGAGGGCCGCAAGCTGCTGCGCGTGGAGGCGCGCAACAGCGAGACCCCCATCGAGAAGAAGCCGCCGTGGATCAAGATCAAGGCGCACATGGGGCCCGAGTACACCGAGCTCCACTCCCTGGTCAAGAAGGAGGGCCTGCACACGGTCTGCCAGGAGGCCGGGTGCCCCAACATCTACGAGTGCTGGGAGGACCGGGAGGCCACCTTCCTCATCGGCGGCGACCAGTGCACCCGCCGTTGCGACTTCTGCCAGATCGCCACGGGCAAGCCCACCGCGTTGGACCGCATGGAGCCGACCAAGGTCGCCAACTCGGTGCGGACCATGGAACTGCGCTACGCCACCGTCACGGGTGTGGCCCGCGACGACCTGGAGGACGGCGGTGCGTGGCTCTACGCGGAGACGGTCCGCAAGATCCACGAGCTCAACCCCGGCACCGGCGTCGAGCTGCTCATCCCGGACTTCAACGCCGACCCCGACCAGCTGGCCGAGGTCTTCGGGGCGCGGCCCGAGGTGCTGGCGCACAACGTGGAGACCGTGCCGCGGATCTTCAAGCGCATCCGACCGGGCTTCCGCTATGAGCGCTCCCTGGAGGTCATCACCCGCGCCCGCGAGGACGGCCTGGTCACCAAGTCCAACCTGATCCTGGGCATGGGCGAGACCCGTGAGGAGATCAGCGAGGCCATGCGCGACCTGCACGAGGCCGGGTGCGACCTGCTGACCATCACCCAGTACCTGCGCCCCTCCAAGCTGCACCACCCGATCGACCGCTGGGTGAAGCCGCAGGAGTTCGCCGAACTGGGCGAGGAGGCCGAGGAGATCGGCTTCGCCGGGGTCATGTCCGGACCGCTCGTGCGTTCCTCCTACCGCGCGGGACGCCTGTACAAGCAGGCCCGGGAGAAGCGGGACGCCGAGGCCGCTTCCGGGGCGAACGTGACGCGTCAGGACATGACATCCCAGTCGTAACCAAGCTGGAACGGTGGCCCTCGGGTCACCGTTCCGCAGTTGTGGGGCCGCCCGCCTATCCTGGTGGGGAGAGGCGCCCCGCTGGCGGCGCCGGATGGCGCCGCACGTAGGTCGACCGCGAAGAGGAGGCAAGGCAGCTCGGGGAGGCCGTCCCCCGCCGACTGGATCGGCGCCCGCTGCCTGAGAGCACGATGGCGAAGAAGCCCAAGGGTTCCGAGAAGACGACCCCCGCCAAGGGCCGGACCGACAAGCAGCCGGGCCGACTCAAGCAGATCGGCATGGTCGCCAAGGTCGTCCACCAGCAGAGCCCGCGCAGTATCCCGATCGCCGTTGCCGTCGCGGTCGTCATCCTCGCCGCGGCCGTGGTGGTCGGCGCCCTGACCGGATCCTGGCTCGTGTGGACGCTCACCGGCGTCCCGGTGGCCTTCCTGGTCGGCTTCATCATCTTCACCCGGTCGGCCCAGCGCGTCCAGTTCAAGATGCTGGACGGCCAGCTCGGCGCCGGGATGGCGATCCTGGAGAACATGCGCGGCAACTGGGTGGTCGAACCCGGCGTGGCCGCCAACAAGCAGATGGACGTCGTTCACCGCGTGGTGGGGCGCCCCGGCGTGATCCTGGTCGGCGAGGGCGACCCGGGCCGCCTCCGGCCGCTCATCGCCGGTGAGAAGAAGCGCGTCGCACGCGTGGCGCACGACATCCACATCTACGACTACAAGGTCGGCAACGGCGACGACCAGGTGCCCATCGACAAGCTCCAGCGCACGCTGGTCAAGCTGCCCAAGCTCCTGGACAAGCCGGACGTCGCCGAGCTGAACTACCGGCTCAAGGCGCTCCCGCCCGCCATGCAGATGCCCAAGGGGCCGATGCCCAAGGGCGCGAAGCTGCCCAAGGGCATGCGGGGCAAGATGGGCTAGGCGGTGTCCTGGGGGCCTCAGCTGCGCTTTGAACTGCTCCCCGGAAGTTGGACTGGGAAATCCAGTTCCATCTACCGGGGAGCAGACCTGTCTACCCCACGAGCTCGCTGTCTGAGCAGCAACGTCAGGTAGCCGTAGCCCTGTTCGAGGCAGGCCATGGCAGGGACGCTACCGCCACCCGGGTCTCCACGACGCTGAAGGGCCTGGGCCCGGTCGAGTACCGGACCCAGGCCCTGGCGGCCTAGCCTTCAATCAGCCAGTCCAACTTCCGGGGACCACTTCAGTTCGGGGCGGCCCCTCGCGCGTACGGTCAGTCCTTGTCGTATCCGATGAGGTCGCCCGGCTGGCAGTCCAGCTCACGGCACAGTGCGGCCAGGGTGGAGAAGCGGATGGCCCTGGCTCTGCCGTTCTTGAGGACCGACAGGTTGACGACCGTGACGCCGACCCGGGCGGCGAGCTCGGTGAGGGTCATGCCGCGCTCGGCGAGCAGCTCGTCCAGGTGCACCCGGATGCCGGTGGCCTCCTCGGGTGGCATCAGACCAGACCCTCGACGTCGTCGCGCAGCCCGGTGCCGCGGCGGAACACCTCCGCCAGGGCGGCGATGACGCAGCCCGCGCCGATCAGGGGCAGGGAGATGCCCTCACCCCCGGCCACGGAGACCGGAAGGACCGTCTCGGCCGCTCCGAGGGCCCGTGACTGGAGCACGAGGTCGCGGACGGCCCCGGCCACGGGGACGAGCACGGACGCGGTGACGACCACCAGCGCCACGGTGTGGAGCCGGCGCGCGTTGGCGGGGACGAAGGGGTCACCGCGGCGCAGACTCGTGACGACGCCCAGCAGCATGAGGATGACCACGAAGGCGGCGGTCAGGCCCAGGAGCGCCGGGAGCACCAGGAGGAGCCGTTCGGGGACGGTGGGGTCGTGGAAGGTCAGCTCCACCGTCCCGGTGGTGTCGGCGGTGACGCCCTCGGACGCGTCGACGGCGACCCCGTCGGCGGTGGTGACGCCCCCGGGCAGGGGGAGGGTGATCGTGTTCAGCGGTCCCGCCGCGTCCGCGGGCAGGAGAGGGGTGGTCCAGGCGAGGGCCAAGACACAGCCGAGAGCGGTGATCCCGAGCCCCACGACGAGGGTGACGCGTAGGACGGCACTGTCCGCCGCGGACCACAGGGGACCGGAACGGGTACGCATGGGCAATCCTCCTTATCGTTTTTCGATAATAACGATAAACGATAAGTCCCTGTCTGTCATCCGTCCGGACGGCGGCCCGTACCGTCCCCGGAGACGTTGAGGGCCCCGTACACGCTCGTACGGGGCCCTCAACGGTCGGATCGGGGCGGGGTCAGTCGCAGGAGACCTCGTCGGCCGCGGAACGGCTGTCCAGCCCGTCGAGCGGGTCAGCGCCTTCTGCGGGGTCCGCGCCGTCCGCGCCGTCCGCGCCGGAGCCTCCGGTGGCCAGACCCGCCCAGTCGGTGGCGCCCATCACCAGCTCCAGGTCGTCGCCGAGGTCGGCGGCCTCCTCCACCCGGGCGGTGTCCAGCGCCCCGGCCAGCACCCGGGCCCGCGCCGCCCGGCCCGGGCCGTGGTAGACGGTGGTCACCTCCGAGGGCCGCTGTTCGGGGTTGCCGATCCCGGTGACCGTGAAGCCCTCGGCCTCCAGCAACGGGCGGACCGCACCGGCCAGACCGTCGGTCGCGGTGCCGTTGAGCAGCCGGACGGAGACGTCCGAGGGCTCGACGTCCTCCTCGGCGGCACCGTCGCCGCCGTCGTCCTCTCCCCCGTCCTGCCCGGCCAGGGACTCCCCCGCGGCGACGGCCGCGAACAGCTCGCCCGCCTGGGGCTCCCGGACCTCCACCTTGTACGTGAACTCCCGCGAGTCCACGACCGGCACCATCACCATGTTCATCCGGTCCAGGTCCACGTCGCGCATGGCGATGACCAGTTCGGCCATCCTGTCCATGGTGAGTGTGTCGTCGGTGACCAGGTTGTCGGTGACCGAGTCGAGGAGGGAGTAGACCGAGGTCGGGCTGGAGAGGAACTCGCCGCTGGTCACCTCCCGCACCAGCGCGCCGACCAGCCGCTGCTGGCTCTGGATGCGCTCCAGGTCGCTCTCGTTCTCGGTACTGGCCCTGGACCGCGCCAGACCCAGGGCCTCGGTCCCGTCGAGCCGCTGCCGGCCGGCCTCCAGCTGGAGGTGGGCCTTGGGGTCGTTGATCGGCTCGGGGATGCACATCTGCACACCACCGACGGTGTTCACGATGTCCTCGAACCCGGCGAAGTCCACCTGCACCATGTGGTCCAGGTGGATACCGGTGGTGTTCTCCATCGTGTTGCCCAGGCAGTTCAACCCGCCGTACATCATCGAGTGGTTGATCTGGTCCCGGCCGCCGGACCACCCCGGGGAGTCGCCGGCCGGATCACAGGCCGGGATCTCCACGATGAGGTCGCGTGGCACGTTCACCATCGTCACGGCGCCCGCGTCGACGTTGACGTTGACGATGACCAGGACGTCGGGGCGGTCCCCTCCCGACTCGGTGTCCACTCCCAGGAGCAGGATGTTGTGGACGCCCTCGACACGGTCGGGGCGGTCGCCCCACGTGTCGGTGTCGATCTCCTCGGTCCGGATGTCGAACGCGGAGGCGTAGGCCCCGTAGACGGCCAGACTCGCTGCGATGAGCACGCCCGTCAGAGCACAGGCCAACCACTGTCCGGCGCTCATGAGCGATCGGGGGACGGGGCGGGAGGGCGTCTTCCTGGCAGCCACGGGGCACCGATCCGGTATGGGACGGGAAGGGGGGTGTCCGACGGGGGCACGGTCCTCGGAAAGTGAGGAAACGGACACGACGATCCGGATCGTACCCGAACGCCGTAACCTACGCGAGACCATCGACCGGCCGCGCCCCCGTGACGCCGCTCAGCAGGGGCTGTCCTCCGCCGCCTCCGCGGTGATACCGCCCAGGTCCTCCGCGACCGAGGTCTCGGGCTCGGTCGAGCCGCCGCCCGCGACACCGACCCAGTCCGCGCCCAGGACCAGTTCGAGGTCGGCACCCAGCCCCTCGGCCTCCTCGGTCACGGCCTGCTCCAGGGCGTCGGCCAGGACGGAGGCCGCCGCCTCCTGGCCGGGCGCGTGGTAGACGGTGGTGGCACCGGGGAAGCGCACCTCGGGGTTGCCGGTGTTGGTGACCTCGAACCCCTCCGCCTCCAGCTGTGCCTGTGCCTCACTCGCCAGACCGGTGATCCCGGTGTTGTTGCGGATGTCGACCGTGATCTCGGAGGGGTCGGGAGCGCCCTCGCCCCCGTCGGAGTCGCCGGAGTCCTCCTCGTCCCCCGCGTCCCCGCCCGTCAGGTCGGCGCCGGAGCTGATCGCCTCGAAGAGTTCGGAGGCGTCGGGCTCGCGCATGATGAGCCGGTTGGTGTCGTTGGGGTTCTGGCCGTTGGGGACGGTCAGGAACTGGACGTTGCCCAGGTCGACCTCGCGCATCGAGATGGCGATGGAGGTCATGGTGTCGACGTTCAGGTCCTCGTCGGTCGCGATGGAGTCGGTGACCGCGCCGAGGAAGTTGGTGACCGTGACCGGGCTGGTCATCACCTCGCTGCTGAGGACGCCGCGCAGCATCGCGCCCATGAACTGCTGCTGGCGTCCGATCCGCGACAGGTCGCTGCCGTCGCCCTGCCCGTAGCGGGAACGGACGAAGCCGAGCGAGCTCTCGCCGTCGAGCGTCTGCAGTCCGGCGTCGAGTTCGAGGTGCGCCCTGGGGTCGCTGATCGGCTCGGGGATGCACATCTCCACACCGCCGATGGCGTCCACCATGTCCTTGAAACCGGTGAAGTCCATCATGACGAAGTGGTCCAGGTGCACGCCGGTCACCTGCTCGACCGTGTTCCACTGGCAGCCGATGCCGCCGAAGGTCATCGCCGAGTTGAGCATGCCCGTCTGGGGGCTCATCCCCTCGTAGCCCTCGGCCGGCTCACAGCCGGGAAGGTCCACGACCAGGTCGCGGGGCAGGTTCACCAGGGTCGCCGTGCCGTGGTCGACGTTGATGCTGGCGATGAGCATCGTGTCGGGGCGCTCGCCCTCGGCCTCACCGTAGTTGGCGTTCTCCCCGGACCGGATGTCGGAACCGATGATGAGCAGGTTCATCACGCCCTCGACGTTCACCGGCCGGTCCCAGTCCTCGGTGTCCACCCGGTGGGTGGTGATGTTGCCGACGATGCCCTGGTACCAGCCGTATCCGCCGAGGCTGGCGACGATGGCCAACACGGTGGCCACGCACGCCACCCATTGCCCGGTGGACAGCCGCCCACGGTCGGACGTGCGCGAGGAGCGGGGGGCGGAGCGTCTTCCAGCCATACGAACCTTCGGGATGGTGCGTTGCGACCCGTCGAGGGGCGGGGCGATGGAGCCCCGGGGTCAAGAATGTTCCCAGGGAGAGTAATGAACGGATGTTAACAGCAGCTAAGAAGGGATGTGTCCGGCTCCGTTCGAGGCCACGGGCCGCTGGAGGCCACGGGTGGGGCGCACACGGCGGAGCCCGGGCGGGAGGGCCAGGTGAGCGGGGGACGGGCGCGGAGGAACCGGGCGCGGGCGGCCCCCCGGGATGAAGGAAGCCTTAACAGGATCCTCAAAAACGGGTGGCGACCGTCCCCGCGGCGCGGTCGTGCAGCCCCCGGGTGTCGCGGTCGTAGATGACGGCGGGGATGACCAGGCACAGCAGCAGGGTGCGGACGGTCATGGACACGAACCACGGCCAGGAGCGCTCACCGGTCGCGGTGATCCCCACCCCGACCAGGCGGCGGCCGACGGTGGTGCCGAACAGCGTGAGCAGCACGATGCTGAGCGCGGCGTACACGACCAGGGCCGTGTTGCTGATCAGCGGTCCGACCTCCGCCTGCGCGACGCCCCCGGAACCGATCAGCCCCGTACCGTAGGCGGCCAGGGCCAGCAGCATCGCCAGGGTCCAGTCCAGTGCCAGTCCGGCGAGGCGGCGGCCGACACCGGGCACCGAGCCGGGGCCGCTCTCCGGCAGGCCCAGGCGGTTGCCCCGGTAGCGGAAGCCGTCCTCGGGCGCGGCCGCGCCGCTGCGCCTCTCGTCGCTCATACCCTTCACGGTATCGCCAGGGCGCACGCGTCCGCGCCCGTCCCGGCGCCGGAGGGGGCGCGGCCGACGCACGCGCCGGAGTGGTTCCGGTCACGGTGGAACCCCGAAAGACGCCCTGTTTCCTCCCCTTGCGTGGTGGAATCACCTGTTAACGCGGGTTGGTCTGCGAAAACGACGGGCTCCGTAACATGCAGGAAACAATCGAGACATGGCGTGGAAACCACCCGCTCCTAGCTTCGATGACGAAGCCGGGAGGCGGCGTGTGCTCCGAGGCGTCCGCGACGGAGCGGATCGGAGCCGGTCGCCTCAGCCACCTGCACGGAGGTTCGTTTTGTTCAGCAGCGTCGACGAGGTGCTCGCCTATATCCGAGACGAGGACGTCAAGTTCCTCGACGTCCGGTTCACGGACCTGTTCGGAGGCGTGAACCACGTCACCCTCCCGACCGAGAACGTCGACGAGTCGACGTTCACCGATGGCCAGATGTTCGACGGTTCCTCGATCCGCGGCTTCCAGGCCATCCACGAGTCCGACATGCTGCTGCTCCCCGACCTGAGCACCGGTGTGCTGGACCCGTTCCGCAAGCACAAGACGCTGAACATGACGTTCTTCGTGCACGACCCGCTCACGCTGGAGTCCTACAGCCGGGACCCGCGCAACGTCGCCCGCAAGGCCGAGGCCTACCTCCGCGGCTCGGGTGTCGCCGACACCGCCTTCTTCGGTCCCGAGGCCGAGTTCTACGTCTTCGACGACGTCAAGTTCGAGACCCGGGCCAACACCGGCTTCTACGAGATCGACTCCATCGAGGGCGCCTGGAACACCGGCTCCTCCATCGAGGGCGGCAACCGCGGCTACCGTCCGCGCTACAAGGGCGGCTACTTCCCGGTCGAGCCGGTCGACCACTACAGCGACCTGCGCTCCGACATGGTCCGTGCCCTGATCGACTCCGGTCTGGAGGTCGAGCTCCAGCACCACGAGGTCGGCACCGCCGGCCAGGCCGAGATCGGCATCAAGTTCGGCACGCTGCTCCAGCAGGCCGACCGCGTGCAGCTGTACAAGTACATCGTCAAGAACGTCGCCAACGAGGCGGGCAAGACGGCCACGTTCATGCCCAAGCCGCTGTTCGGTGACAACGGCTCCGGCATGCACTGCCACCAGAGCCTGTGGAAGGACGGCGCGCCGCTGTTCTTCGACGAGTCCGGCTACGGCCAGCTCTCCGACATGGCCCGCTACTACATCGGCGGTCTGCTCAAGCACGCCTCGGCCCTGCTCGCCTTCACCAACCCGACGGTGAACTCCTACCACCGCCTGGTTCCGGGCTACGAGGCCCCGATCAACCTGGTGTACAGCCAGCGCAACCGCTCGGCCTGCATCCGCCTTCCGCTCACCGGGTCGAACCCGAAGGCCAAGCGCATCGAGTTCCGCGTGCCGGACCCGTCGGCCAACCCGTACCTGGCCTTCTCGGCGATGCTCATGGCGGGCATCGACGGCATCAAGAACAAGATCGAGCCGCCGGAGCCGGTCGACAAGGACCTCTACGAGCTGCCCCCGGCCGAGGCGCAGGCCATCAAGACCGTGCCCGCGTCGCTGGACGAGGCCCTGGAGGCCCTGGAGGCCGACCACGAGTTCCTGCTCGAGGGCGGTGTCTTCACCAAGGACCTGCTGGAGACCTACATCGACTTCAAGCGCACGGAGGAGATCGACTCCCTGCGGCTGCGCCCGCACCCGCGTGAGTTCGAGCTCTACTACGACATCTAGGTCGTCGGGAAGCTCCCAGGGGTGACGCCCCCCGCTCACCCCGTCCTCGGGGCCGGTATCCGCTCGGATACCGGCCCCGACCCGGTTCCGGGGCCTGCCCGGCTACCGTTGACGCGTGGCAAGGGACGGAAAGACCAACATGACAGCAGGCGCGCTGGCCAGGCGCGGCTTCAGTGACAGCACCCGGGCCCTGCGACTGGTCGAGGAGGCCGGCCTCGACCCCCGGGCCGACACCGACGTCATCGACTCCCTCGCGGAGGCGCCGGATCCCGACCAGGCGCTGCTCGGCCTGATCCGGGTCCTGGAGGCCGACCAGCACCCGGACGAGGTCCTGGCGGTCCTGCGCGAGGACTCCGACCTCCGGTCCCGGTTGTGCGCGGTCCTGGGCACCAGCACCGCGCTCACCGACCACCTGGTCCGCCATCCGGGCGACTGGCGGGAGCTGCGCGGCGCGGACGCCGCCCGCTCCCCCGACCCCGAGGAGCTGCGCCGGGGACTGCTGCACACCGTGGGCGCCGACCCCGACTCGGCCGCGCCGACCGCGGCCGTGTTCGACGGGGGGTCCCCCGACAGCCTGCGACACACCCTGCGCGTCGCCTACCGCAGGCGGGTCCTGCGCCTGGCCGGGCGGGACCTGACCGGGGTGTGCGGTGTCGAGGAGGTCGCCGCCGAGTTGGCCGACCTGGCCGCCGCCGTCCTCGACGCGGCGCTGGCCGTGGCGCGCGCCGAGCACCCCGAGGACGCCGCCCGGTGCCGCCTGGCCGTGATCGGGATGGGCAAGTGCGGCGGCCGCGAGCTGAACTACGTCAGCGACGTCGACGTGGTGTTCGTGGCCGAGCCCGCCGAGGTCGCCGAGGGCGACGAGCCCGTGGACGAGCAGGCCGCGATGCGTTCGGCCACCCGCCTGGCCACCGCCATGATGCGCATCCCGTCGGAGACCGACGCCGAGGGCGCGCTGTGGGAGGTGGACCCGGCGCTGCGGCCGGAGGGGAGGAACGGGCCCCTGGTCCGCCCGCTGGCCAGCCATCTGGCCTACTACGAGCGCTGGGCCAAGACATGGGAGTTCCAGGCGCTGCTGAAGGCCCGGCCGATCGCGGGCGACGCCGGGCTGGGCGCGGCCTACCAGACGGCGATATCGCCGATGGTCTGGGAGGCGGCGGGCCGTCCGGACTTCGTGGAGGACGTGCAGGCGATGCGCCGCCGGGTGGTGGCGCACATCCCGGTCGGCCAGGCCGAGCGGGAGCTCAAACTGGGACCGGGCGGACTGCGCGACATCGAGTTCTCGGTCCAGCTGCTCCAACTGGTGCACGGACGCACGGACGAGCGGCTGCGTTCGGGGAACACCCTGGACGCGCTCGCCGCCCTGTCCGAGCACGGGTACGTGGGCCGCAGGGACGCGGCGGGCCTGACCGACGCCTACCGGTTCCTGCGCGGTGTGGAGCACCTGCTGCAGCTGGAGCGGCTGCGTCGCACGCACATGATGCCCGACCCGACCAGCCCCGACGGACCGGGGCAGCTGCGGCGGCTCGGGCGGGCGCTGGGGTACACGGCGGATTCGGTGCGGGAGCTGACCGAGGCGCGGCGCAGGGTGTCGGCCGAGGTGCGGCGGCTGCACGAGAAGCTGTTCTACCGTCCGCTGCTCAACGCCGTGGCGCGGCTGCCGGAGGAGGAGGCACGGCTCTCGCCGGACCAGGCGCGGGCGCGGCTGGAGGCTCTGGGGTTCGCCGACCCGGGCGGGGCACTGCGGCACCTGGAGTCGCTGACCTCGGGGGTGTCGCGGCGGGCGGCGATCCAGCGGACACTGCTGCCGGTGATGCTCGGATGGTTCTCCGACGCTCCGGACCCTGACGCGGGGCTGCTGGGCTTCCGCCAGGTCAGCGACGCGCTGGGCACGACCCCGTGGTACCTGCGGCTGCTGCGCGACGACGTGCGGGTGGCCGAGCGGATGGCCCGGCTGCTGGGCACCAGCCGCTACGTCACCGACCTGCTGCTCCGTGCCCCCGACGCGGTCGCGTCGCTGGCCGACGACGCCGACCTGGTGCGCCGTGAGCCGAAGGTGCTGGCCGGGGAGGCCCAGGCCGCGCTGCGGCGCTACGACTGGTCCGAGGAGTCGGTGTCGGCGGTGCGCGCGCTGCGCCGCCGCGAGCTGCTGCGGACGGCCGCCGCGGACCTGTTGGAGGTGTCGTCGGTGGAGGAGGTCGGCGCGGCCCTGACCGACATCGCGGCCGTCACCGTCGAGGCGGCGTTGAAGGTGGCGTGCAACCGGGTGGTCGCCGCGTCCGGGGACGAGCCGCTCACGCGGGTGTGCGTGGTCGCGATGGGCCGGTTCGGCGGTGGTGAGCTGACCTATGCCAGCGACGCCGACGTGATGTACGTGCACGACCCCCTGTCCGGGGTGGACACGGGGGCGGCGACGCGCCAGGCGCTGGCGATCGTTCGCGAGTTGGCCCGTCTGCTGGAGATGCCCGCCGCCGAGCCGCCGCTGAAGGTCGACACCGACCTGCGTCCGGAGGGCCGGAGCGGGCCGGTGGTGCGCACGCTGGAGTCCTACGCCGCGTACTACGGGCGCTGGTCCCAGGTGTGGGAGAGCCAGGCGCTGCTGCGGGCGCGGCCGATCGCGGGCGACCCGGAGCTGCGCGCGGCGTTCACGGCGCTGATCGACCCCGTACGTTACCCGCAGGGCGGCATCGACCCCGCCGCGGTCCTGGAGATCCGCAAGCTCAAGGCGCGGATGGAGGCCGAGCGGCTGCCGCGTGGCGCCGACCCGACCCTGCACACGAAGCTGGGCAGGGGCGGGCTGTCGGACGTGGAGTGGGTGGCCCAGCTCGTGCAGCTGCGCCACGCCCACGAGTTCCCGGACCTGCGGACCACGGGGACGCTGAGGGCGCTGGAGGTGGCCGTGGCGCACGGTTTCCTGGCGGCCGACGACGGGGCCGAGCTGGAGCGGGCATGGCGGCTGGCGTCGCGGGTGCGCGGCATGGTCATGCTGGTGCGCGGGCGCGGCGGTGACTCGCTGCCGACCGACCTGCGGGTGCGGGCGGCCCTGGCGGAGGCGATGGGGTTCCGCAGCGGGGAGGAGACGGAGGACGGCGAGGAGGCGTCGGAGGGGCCGGCGGAGCAGCTGACGGAGACCTACCTGCGCACCACCCGGAGGGCGCGGTCGGTGATGGAGCGGGTCTTCTACGACGACTGAGGGCCGTGGAACGGGGCACCCCCGCGCGAGGGCGCGGGGGTGCCGGTCGAGGCGGGGACGGTGACCGCGGCGCGGCCGCGAGCGGTCAGCGCCAGTACTCGGTGAAGACCTGCGTGCAGCCGCCTGCGCTGTCGTCACCGGTGGCGAGGCGGTTGCCGCCGGTCTCCCACTCGACGTTCCCCGCACCGTCGATCTTCACGTACTTGTACTCGAACTCGGTGCCGACCGGCAGACCGGTGGCGCCGTTCCACCAGGGGTAGGCGGACGCGTCGGTGCTCAGCCGCACGCCGCCCGCGGGGTCCCAGGAGCCCAGTTCGGGGATGGAGCCCACCAGGTACACCTCCTGCCCGAAGTAGGTCTGGGCCCGGAGGTGGAACTCGGCCGCGACGGTGGTGCAGTCGCCGCCGTCACCTCCGCCGTCGCCGCCGCACTGCTCGGGGTCGTCGCACACACCGCCGACGTGCAGCGCGACGGCGCCGTTCCCGGGGACGGACACGGTGACCCGGCCGTCGGAGACGGTGAACGCGCCGTCGCCCGCCGCGTTCTCGTAGGTGCCGTCGGGCAGGCCGGTGTCCGTGGTCAGGTTCCAGGTTCCCCCGTCGGCGTTGAAGGCGGCGAACCCGCGTGAGCCGCGGTCGAAGGCCAGACGGGAGTCTCCGTCGGTGGCCCGCTGGACGACGGCGGTGTCACCCGTGGCGTTGCGGAAGGCGACCATCCCGGCGACGGCGGGGTCCCGGTGCTCGCAGATCCAGTCGGAGCTGGAGCAGTCGGCGTCCTCGGTGATCCAGCCCGCCGGGTTGCCCTCGACCTCTCCGACGCTGGGCGGCCCCTGGGCCTCGTCGTGGAAGTCGTAGCTCGACATCACCTTCGGGTGCCCGTAGGGGTGGGCCAGCATGAACGCGGTGGCCAGGTAGTAGCGGTCGCCGTCCTTGTGGGTGAGGGTGGGCGCCGAGCGCTGGGTGTCGTGGTTGTCGACGAACACCGTGGCCTGGTCGTCGGAGAGGCCGCCGTAGTCGGGCAGGCTCGCCAGGCCGGAGATGGTGCCGTCGGCGAACTTGGCGGAGATGTCGCGCTGGTAGTCGAAGTTGGTGGCGCGGCCGCCGTCGAAGGTGTACTGGGTGTAGGGGATCGTCGCGTCGCCGTAGACCTCGTAGTAGACGTCCGGCTTCCCCCCGAACCCGGGCACGTCGTTCAGGTTGGCGAAGATGTCCTGGACGTGGGCCTCGGGGACGTGCTTGGCGGCGTCCACACGAAAGCCCGCCACGCCCATGTCCACCAGGCCGTTGAGGTACCGCCGGATGTTCCCGCGGACCCCGGGGTCGGCCGTGTCGAGGTCGGACAGCTCCAGGAGCTGGCAGTTCTGCACCTCCCACTTGTCGCCCCAGTCGGAGATGGTGTCGTAGCAGGGTTCGAAGTCGCCGTACCCGTAGGCGGCGGACCCGTCGCCGAAGAGGTCGGGGTAGTCGTAGTACTCCCAGTCGGTGCCCGCGCTTCCGGCGCCGGAGCCGGGGCCCGTCATGTGGTTGACGACGGCGTCGACGTAGATCCTGACCCCGTTGTCGCGGCAGGTGTCGACCATCGTCTGGAACTCCTCGGCGGTGCCGCGCCGAGTGTTGTCGATCCGGTAGGAGACCGGCTGGTAGTCCTGCCACCAGGGGTACTCGGCCCCCTCCGCCGAGGGGATGACCACGTGCTCCTGGGGCGGGGAGACCTGAACCCCGCCGTAGCCGTGGGGGCCGAGGAAGTCCTCGCACTCGGCGGCGACGGAGTCCCAGGTCCACTCGAAGAGGTGGACGATCGTCTCACCGTTGGCCTGGGCCGCGGCGGTCGCCTCCATGGGCGCGTCGGTCCGGGCCGGCGCGGGCGTCGACGCGAGGGCGGGTGCCGTCGACAGCGGGGGTGCGGCCAGTCCTCCGGCGAGGACGAGGGCCGCCAGGGCCCCGCCGAGTCGGTGTCGTTTCGGGCTCATGCGCGCTCCTTGGGGGGGATTCCACGACAGGGCGGCGCTGCCCTGTCGTCGCACTCTTGCACTATCTGCAAGAGTTTGCGTGGAGGTGATGAACGTAACAGACCCTCGGGCGCTTGTGAACGGGGGGTTCCCGCCGCGTTTCCATCATCACACAGAGCGATAAATCCGGCTTTCAACTGCAAGAACGCGGCGAATGACAGGCGGGGTGCGACGAGTTCGCTGCGGGTGAGGCGCCCTTGACCTGCGAGTCAACCAACGAGAAAAGACCGCAAGAAGACAGAAAAACAACGCAAGAAACCTGAAAAGCACAAGAAAAGCCGGTGGCGGCGGGGTGCGGGACCCCGCCGCCACCGGCGGTCGCGCGGACCGGCGACCGCGGAGGTCGCCCCGGGCCTCCTACCAGAACACCGCGACGCCGATGTTGACGACCGCGAGGACACCGGCGGCGGTGGCCAGCCGGTTCGAGGGCTTGCGGAGGTTGAGGACCCCCAGAACCACCACGGTCAGGGCGACCACCAGCTTGACGCCCACCTTGACGTGGTTCATCTCCGGGTCGCCGGCCATCTCGGCCACACCGACGAGGGCCAGTCCGGTGACGAGCTGGAGGAGGGAGCTGTGCAGCAGCACCTTCGCCGACTTGGCGTTGCCGGTGATCACCTGCATGAGGAAGCCCGCCACGATGCCGGCCAGGCCGATCATGTGCAGGAAGACGAGCGCGGAGTAGAAGATGTCCATGGCGCCAGACTACTACGACGTGTAGTTTTCACGTGCTTTTTCATGACACACCGACGTAACGATACTCCGGATGTCCGCAGGCACCGCGCGCCCCTCCCCTCAGGGGCTCGACGCCCCGCGCGCACGCCAGAGCAGCCAGACCAGCGCCAGGCCGAGCACCGCCCCGGCCACCCGCACGGAACCGGCGCCCACGAACGCGTCCACTCTGGACATCACGGTCGGCTCGCCCACCACCAGTGTGTCGCTCGCGCACGACGTCGGGTCGGCGTCGCGGTCGACCAGCAGGCACGCCGTACTCCTCAGGCGGTCCCCCGCGACGGCCCCCGCGGGCACCCGGACCCGCAGCGTGAACCCGGCCTCCTCCCCGCGGGGCACGTCGACCCGCCAGTTCACGACGCCCCCTTCGAGAAACCCGCCGCCCGTCTCCACGATCGCCAGCTCCTCAGGCACGTGTTGGGCGAGCAGGGCGCCCTCCACGGGGGTTTCCCCGCCGTTGGCCACGGTCGCGCGGAACACCGCCTCCTCCCCCGGCACGGGGGTGCGGTCCTCGGCGGCCAGCACCAGGCCGACCGTCGCCGAAGGGGAGGCCGCGGCGGGCTCGCCCCCCGCACCCGCGGCCTCCCCTTCGGCCCGCCCCGGCACCGCCCCCGCCGCCCCCGCCGCTCCCGTGACCGCCGACACCGCGACCACCGTGGCCCACCGGATTCCCCACGCGGCCCGCCTCATGGCCTCTCCCCTCGGTCTCACACTCCCCGTCGGCACAAGACAACTACGAGCCACCCGTCGGGCGCAGGGGGTGACACACCCGTACGGCGACCTGTGTCGCCGTCCTCGTTCTTAGCCGTTCCGGCCGGGGTCTTAGGCACCGCTGAGCGGTCCGTCCCCGATGAGGCGGCCAAGACTGGGATTCCTCCCCATGCGCACGGCCGGGTCTTAGAACGATCGTTGGTTGCGGACGGCGGGACACGGGGTTCCGCCGCGACGGGGAGGACCACCGTGTTCCACAACGAACTCATGACCGCGCACGCACAGGCCATGACCAAGGAACGGCTGCGCGAGGTCGAACACCTGCGCGCCGCCCGTCAGGCCCGTGCCGAGGAACGGGCCAGACGCCGGGAGGAACGTGACCGGGCACGTCCCGCGAACGGGGGGAGGCGTCGGGGCCGCTTCGGCCGGGCGGCGTGAGCTCCGACCGGCCGGGACGGACAACGGCCGGAGCCCGCGGCCCGGCGGGCAACCGGTGTGCCTGGCCCGTCCCCGGTACCGGGCACGCCGATCCGCGCGGCCCCGTTTCGGGGGCGGGGACCCCGCGCCAAACGCGGTGTCCCCGCGTGCACTGAGCACCCGACGAACCGACCACCGTGTCCGGGCGGGAAGGAGAACACCGTGTCCGCGTTCGGGGGCGACACCGTGTCCGGCTCCGGTACGGGCACGGCGGGAGAGGCCGGGCAGGACGTTCACCCCCTGCTGGGCATAATGGGCGACATGTCCAACCAGGCCGGAACCAGTCCCGTCGTCATCGGAAGGGACCGGCAGCTCCGGTTCCTGGCGGAACACGCCGAGCGGTCGTGGTCGGAGTCGTCGGGAACCGTGCTCGTCGGCGGGGACGCCGGGGTGGGCAAGACACGTCTGGTCGCCGAGTTCGCGCGCAACCGCCCCTCCGCAAGCGTCTTCGTCGGCGGCTGCCTCCAACTGGGCGTGGACGGCCTCGCCTACGCGCCCTTCACCGCGCTTCTGCGCCAGTTCCTCCGCGAACACGGCCGGACCATCGTCGAGGAGTCGTTCCCGGGCGGTGCCGGTGAGCTGTCCCGGCTCCTGCCCGAGCTCGGCGATCCGCCGGAGGGTCGGCAGGAGGCGCGCGGCATCCTCTTCGAGCAGGTGCTGCGCCTGGTCCAACGGGTCGCCGGGGAACGCGGGACCACACTGGTGCTGGAGGACCTGCACTGGGCCGACGGCGCCACCCGGGACCTTCTGGTGTACCTCGTCCGCAACCTCGACCTCCCGGGCGTACAGATCATCGCCACCTACCGGTCGGACGACCTGCACCGCACGCACCCCCTGCGCCGACTCCTACCGGAGCTGGAACGGCTGCCCGAGGTCACCCGCCTGGAGCTGGCCCCGCTCACCAGGGATGAGGTGGCCGCGCAGGTGACCGCCATCACCGGGACCGCGCTGACCTCCACACGCCTGGACCACCTGTACGAACGCAGCGACGGCATCCCGCTCTTCGTCGAGGCGCTGGCCGCCTCCGGCGCGGAGCCCGCGTTCGGCGGCTCCGACACCGTGCCCGACCACTTCCGTGAACTCCTGCTGGCCGCCCTGCACGGACTGGACGGGACGGCGGTCGCGGTGCTGCGCGTGGCCTCGGTCGGCGCGGTCTCCGGGGAGATCGGCCACCCTACCCTGGTCCGCGCCTGCGGCCTCGCGGAGACCGAGGTCGAGGACGCCCTGCACAGTCTGGTCGACGCCAACCTGCTCCGGGTGCACGGGACCGGCTACCGGTTCCGGCACGCCCTCCTGCGGGAGGCGGTGCACGACGGTCTGCTGCCCGGCCAGCGCGCACGGCTCCACCTGCGCTTCGCCCAGCTCATCGACGCCCACCCCGAGTCGGTCCCCGCCGACCGCCGCGCCGCCGAACAGGCCCACCACTACCAGGCCGCGCACGACCTGCCCCGGGCACTCCAGGCCGCGTGGTCGGCCGCCGAACGGGCCGGGGAGTCCCTCGCCCACGCGGAACAGCTCACGATGCTGGAACGTGTCCTGGGCCTGTGGGACCAGGTTCCCGACGCGGCCCGGCGCGCCGGGGGCCGCTGCCGGGAGGAGGTCCTCTCGTCCGCGGCCCTGACCGCGCTGGCCGCCGGTCGGCCGCGCCGGGCGTGGGAGCTGTGCGAGGAGGCCCTGGCCGCCCTGCCCGGATCGGACGACGACCACATCCGGATGGTCCGCGCGGTCCTGCTCCGCTGCCGCGGCCAGGCCCGGACCCACTGCGTGGACCGGGGGGCGGTCGAGGACCTCGCGGAGGCCCTGCGCATCCACCCGCCGCACATGCCCGGGTACGGCGTGATGCTGTCCATCCTGGCCCGGGAGACCATGTTCCGGCCGCAGGAGCAGCTGCATCTGGGGGTCTCCTCCGCGGAGCTGGCCCAACGGGCGCTCGACGTGGCCGAGCGGACCGGCGACCGCTCCGCCGAAGCGGGTGCGCTGGTGACCCTGGGTTCCGTCCGGATGAGCCGGGACGACGTGCGGGAGGGACGGGCGGTCATCGAACGGTCCATCCGGGTCTCCCGGGAGATCGGCGACACCGCCATGGAGGCGCGCGGCGTCAACAACCTCGCCCACTTCCTCCGGGAGCAGGGAGAGCACCGGGAGGGGCTCGAACTCCTGGACGGGCTGCTCAGCGAGCACCGTGCCTGGGGGCGCAGCGGTGTGCACAGCAGCTTCATACACCAGAACCGCGCCGAGATCCACTTCGAGCTCGGGCACCTCGACAGCACCCGCCTCATCGTGGACGAGGCCCTGCACCGCAGCGCCTCACCCATGCACCGGGTGTTCCTCCTGGTGCCCCGGAACCGCGCGGCGATCGCCCAGGGCGACCTCGCCTCCGCACGCTCCGGATCGGCGCACGACGACCTGGCGGCGGCCCGGTCGGGCATCGGCCGGGTGGACCGGGCTGCGGTACTGAGCATGGAACGCCTGGACCAGGCCCAGCAGTCGGTCACCGCCTGGCTCGACCTGCTCCTGGCCGAGGGCGACGACGCGACCGCGCTGGACTACTCCGCCCAGGTCCTCGACCGGTTGCCGCTGGCCTACTCACCCGGCTACGGGTGGACGGTGCTGGATCTCATGGCGGAGGCGGCCCGGCGACGCGGCGGCGACGCGGACCACCCCGTCCGGGCCCGCCTGGAGGACGTGGTGGCCGGCATGCCCGTGTACGGGCCGGTGCAGAACGCCGCCCGGTCGACCGTCCGCGCCCGGTTGGCCGAGGCGTCCGGGACCCCCGGGCGGGTCCTGGAGTCGTGGGGCGAGGCGGTCGCCGGGTGGGAGCGCACACCCTTGGTGCTCCACCTGGCCGGGTCCCGGCTGGAGGCGGCGCGGGCCGCCCTGGCGGCTGGCGACGGGTCCACCGCCCGTACCTGGGTGGGACAGGCGCACTCGGCGGCCGTCGAGTGCGGCGCGGAGCCGCTGGCACGGTCCGCCGTCGGACTCGCGCACCGGACCGGGGCTCCGCTGGACGGGTACGCGGCACCACCCACCGCCCCGGCCGGACTCACCGCCCGGGAGACCGAGGTGCTCGGGCTGCTCGCCGTGGGCGGCACCAACGCCGAGATCGCGCGTGAGCTGTCCATCACACCCAAGACCGCGAGTGTGCACGTGTCCAACATCCTCGCCAAGCTCGGCGCGGCCAACCGCACCGCCGCCGGGGCGCGCGCCCGCGAACTCGGCCTGGTCTGATCCCGTTCGCGCGGCGGTCGGGGCCGTGCGGGTGCCGTGGCGGCGGGGCTGACGCGGCCCCGGGGAACCAGGCACCGGCGGTCACCGTCACCGGGGATGCCCGGAACGGGGCCCGACCCGGATGTCCCCCCGTGAGCGACTCTCGTGCGCTGGAAGGACAGCGGGATCGGGCCTGTGGACAACTCCGACCAACAGGGAGTCCGACGGCATAATGAGTGCTATGCCCCTTCTCGTAGAGACCAGCGCCACGTTCGTCGGCCGGGAGGACCACCTCCGCTTCCTCCGAGAGCACGCCAGGCGAGCCCACGAGGAGGCGCCTGGCGTGGTCCTGATCGGTGGTGACGCCGGAGTGGGCAAGAGCCGCCTGGTCAGCGAGTTCGTCGCCACCCGTCCGGGGGGAACGGTCCTGGTCGGCGGCTGCCTCCAACTGGGCGTCGACGGTCTGGCCTACGCGCCGTTCACGGCGGTGCTGCGCCAGTTCCTCCGCGAACGCGGACGCGCGGTGTTCGAGGCGGCCGCCCCCGGCGGGGTCGGCGAGTTCTCGCGGCTGCTGCCGGAGCTGGGCGAGGTCCCGGCGGAGCGGCGGGAGAACCGGGGCATCCTCTTCGAGCAGATCCTGCGGCTGCTGACCCGGGCGGCGCAGGACGGCGGCGTCACCGTGGTCCTGGAGGACCTGCACTGGTCCGACGGCGCCACCCGCGACCTGCTCGTCTTCCTGGTCCGCAACCTGGACCAGCCCGGAATCCAGCTGGTCGTCACCTACCGGTCCGACGACCTGCACCGCACGCACCCGCTGCGGCGGCTCCTGCCCGAGCTCGAACGGGTTCCCGGTGTGCACCGGCTCCAACTGGAACCGCTGAACCGGGACGAGGTCGGCCGCCAGGCCGCGGGAATCCGCGGCGCGGAGCTCACCCCGGGCGAACTCGACGACCTCTACCGCCGCACCGACGGCTTCCCGCTCTTCGTCGAGAGCCTGGCCAGCGCGGACGGCCGCTCCCCCGGTGACCGGCTCGGCGTCCCGGACCACTTCCGCGACCTGCTCCTGGAACCGCTGTACCGGCTCGACGACACCGCCCTGTCGGTTCTGCGGGTCGCGTCGGTGGGCGCGGTCTCCGGCGACGTCGGGCACGAGATGCTCCACCACGCCGCCGAGCTGTCCGAACGCGAACTGGAGACCGCGCTGCACGCGCTGGTCGACGCCAACCTGCTCCGGGTGCACGGGACCGGCTACCGGTTCCGGCACGCCCTGCTGCGCGACGCCGTCCACGGCGAACTGCTGCCCGGCCCGCACGCCCGGCTCCACCTGCGCTTCGCCCAGCTCATCGACGCCCACCCCGAGTCGGTCCCCGCCGACCGCCGCGCCGCCGAACAGGCCCACCACTTCATGGCCGCCCAGGAGCTGCCGCGTGCGCTCCAGGCGGCGTGGTGGGCGGCGGTCCGGGCCGGGGAGGCCCTCGCCGACAGCGAGGAGCTGTCCATGCTGGAGCGCGTCCTGAGCCTGTGGGCACGCGTACCGGACGCCCAGGAGCGGGTCCAGGGCCACACCTGGGCCGAGGTCGTGAGCCTGGCCGCGGGGGCCGCCCTGGGCGCGGACCGCCACGCCCGGGCCCGGGAACTGACCGACGAGGCGCTGGCCGTCCTGCCGCACGATGACGACGACCACACCCGTATGGTCCGGGCCGTGCTCCTGCGCCGACGCGGCCAGTCGCGTGCCCACGACTCCGACGGCGGCGGCATTCTCGACCTGGCCCGCGCACTGGAACTGCACCCTCCGCACATGCCGGGGTACGGACTTCTCCTGTCGATCCTGGCCCGGGAGAGTCTGCTCTACCGGGTCGACCTCGAACCGGGTCCGGACCAGCGCCAGCTGTCCGACCTGGCCGACGCCGGACTGACCGCGGAGGAACTGGCCAGGTCGGCCCTGCGGATCGCCGATCGCCCGGGGTCGTCCGAAGGCACGTGCGCCGCCATCGACGCCCGGATCACCCTGGGCGGGCTCCTGATGTCCCACGGGGACGCCGAGCGGGGACAGCCGATGATAGAGGAGGGCATCCGCCGGGCCGCGGCCGTCGCCGACCCCTCCCTGGAGGCCCGCGGTACGGGCAACCTCGGCCACTTCCTGCGTGAGCTCGGTCGGCACCGCGAGGGCCTGGCGGTGCTGGAGGAGTCGCTCGCCCGGCACGCCGCGCTCGGGTGGGCGTCGGTGCACAGCGCGTTCAACAACCAGAACCGGGCCGAGATCCACTTCGAGCTCGGTGATCTGGCCCGGGCCCGCGAGATCGTCGGCACCACCCGCTACGGCCACCTCTCCGCCAAGTACCTCTGGTACATCCAGCCCGTGGAGGCCAGGACGGCCGCCGCCATGGGGGACGTGGCCGCGGCCCGGGAGGCGGCCAGGCCGCAGGACCGGAACCGCGTCCTGGCCACCCAGCGGATGAACGTGATCCAGCTGTCGGCGTTGGCCCACCTGGAGACGGACCTGGTGGAGGGGGCGGTGGACCAGGCCCTCGAACTCTCCGAACGGGTGCTGGGGAAGGTGGCCCTGGCGGCCGGCCCGGGGTACTCGTGGCCGTTGGTGGAGGTGATGGCCGAGGCCGCGCAGCTCGGACTGGGTCCGGGGTGGTCCCCGGAGACCGCCGAACGGGCCGGGCGGGTGCGCGCGCTGGCGGGCGAGGTCGCGGCCGCCATGTCGGTCACCGGTCCGGCACAGGAGGCCTACGCCGCCTCGTGCACGGCCCGCTTCGCGGTGATCGACGGGGCCGGCCCGCTGGAGGCGCTGGCGGCGTGGCGGGCCGCCGTGACGGCCTGGGAGGGCACCCAGATGCGGCTGTACCTGGCCCGGGCCCGGGTGAACGCGGCCGAGGCGGCCGTCCGGGCCGGTGACCGCGCCTGGGCCGTGGAGCGGGTGCGCGAGGCGCACGCCGTGGCCGTCGAGTGCGGAGCCCGGCCGCTCGCACGCGCCGCCGCCGACCTGGTGCGCAGGGTGGGCGCGTCCCTGTCGGAGGGCGGGGCGCCGCCCGCCGCTCCGGCCGGGCTGACCGCACGGGAGACGGAGGTGGCCCGGATGCTGGCGGTGGGGAGCACCAACGCGCAGATCGCGAAGGCGCTGTTCATCACCCCCAAGACCGCGAGCGTCCACGTGTCCAACATCCTGGGCAAGCTGGGGGTGGCCAACCGGGCCGCGGCCGGGGCGCGCGCCCGCGAGCTCGGCCTGGTCTGAACGGCCCGTCGTCGGCCACGGGGCGACGCACGGGGGGGCGGGTGCGTGCGCGCGCACCCGCCCCCGTTCGGATCGGATCAGCCCGACTCGACGGTGTTCACCGCGACCTGACCGGGCGCCCAGAGGATGACGGCCTCGACCAGCCAGTCGTCGCCGACCTCGCCGCCGTCGACCACGTCGGTCCGCCCGGCCCCGCTCTCCCCGGCCGGGACCGGACCACCGTCAGCGTCGGCGACCCCCGGGTCGCCGTCCTCGGACGGCGAGGGCTGCACGGACACGGTCTGCCGGTACTCCGCGACCTCCTGGTCACGGTCGGCCAGGACGCGGCGCAGGTCCCCGACGGTCATGCCGGTGAGGTCGACGCCCTCCAGGGCCTCGCCCGGGGCGGTCGCCGAGTTGGTGGCGTCGTACCGCTCCCCGGATTCGGGTTCACGGCCGAAGACCAGCTCGACCGGGTCGGAGTAGCCCTCCGGGATACTCACGCCGACCGGGCAGCCCCCGCCCTGGGGGGTGCACTGCTCCGGGGACTCGACGACCTCGACGTCGCGGTCGTCCGTTCCCTCGCCGGTGACGTCGGAGTCGAGGTAGACCAGGTTGCCCACCACGGTGGGTGAGGCGGGAACGAAGCGCAGGTCGACGTCGAGGCCGTGTTCGGCGAACTCGGCGGCGTAGCGTTCGGCGTCGGCGGTCGGGTCCAGGACCTCGGCGACGACGAGCCCGTCGGTCACGCTGATGTCCAGGACGGCCGCCTCCGCGGGTGCCGGGCCGATCCCGGTTCCGTCCTCGGCGGGGGCGAGCAGGACGGTGGTGGCGACGGCGCCCGCCGCGAGGGCGGCGGTGATCGGGGCGGCGATGAGCAGTCGCCTGGTTCGTGGGGACACGGGCACGGAGGCCTCCTGTGTGTGGGTGGTGATCATCGAGCGCAACTCCCGCGCGGCGGGTGCCGCGGGGTCGAACGACGCGTCCACCTGGGGGCGGAGCCTGGCCACGGCTCGGTCGATCCGGTCGTCGGTCATCACACCGCTCCTTTCGCTGTGACGGTTCGCGGAGGGGACACCGCGTCGAGGTCCCCGAGTTCCACCCCGGCCTTGCGCAGGGCACGGGCGAACCGGCCGCGCGCCCGGTGCAGACGCACGCGGGCGGTACCCCGTGTGCATCCCAGGGCCACCGCGATCTGGGCGGCGTCCAGGTGCTCCCATCCCGCCAGGGAGAGGATCTCCCGGTCCCGTTCCGGCAGGGAGCGGAACACCCTGCCGATCTCACCGAGATCCTGGTCGCGGTCCTCGGGCGGCCGCACGTTCGCATCGCGCAGGTGGACTCTGAGCCGGGCGGCCAGCGCGTTGCGCCGACGGGTGCCGCGCCGGTGGTTGGCGAGCACGTGGCGCGCCACACCGAAGACCCACGGCCGGGCCTGGTCGCCCGGTGGGACGTCGGCGATGCGCGCCCACACCGCGGTGAAGACGTCGGCGACGAGGTCCGCGGCGTGGTCCGGGTCCTCCGTACGGCGGAGCAGGTAGCCGAGCACGTCACCGAACGTGGCGTCGTAGAGTTCCTCGAACCGTCTGACGGCCTCGTGTCCGGACCGCGCCGGGTGCTGTCGGGGCAACGCGACCCCTCTTTCGTTGGTGGTGGTGCGTCCTTCACCCCACACATGTCCGGACCCGGCGCGGCGTTACGGGCAACGGGAGGGAAACGGAGAAATCAGCGCAGGCGGCGCAGGGGCCGCGGACCCACGGCTCAGACGGTCCAGCGGTTGGTGATGGGCAGGCGGCGGTCGCGGCTGAGGTTGCGCGAACTGATCTTGGTCCCGGGCGCGGACTGGCGGCGCTTGTACTCGGCACGGTCGACGAGCCGGATGACCCGGCGGACCAGGTCGGGGTCGTACCCGGCGAAGACCAGCTCGGCCTCCCCCTTGTCGGTGCCGACGTAGGCGTCCAGAACCGCGTCCAGAACCGCGTAGTCGGGCAGGGAGTCGCTGTCGAGCTGGTCGGGGCGCAGTTCCGCGCTGGGCGGCTTGGTGATGGAGTTCTCCGGGATCGGCGGGACCTGGCCGCGGCGCCCGGCGTCGGCGTTGCGCCAGCGCGCGAGGTCCCACACGAGCGTCTTCCAGCAGTCCTTGATCGGGGCGAACCCGCCCACGGAGTCGCCGTAGAGGGTGGAGTAGCCGGTGGCGGACTCGCTCTTGTTGCTGGTGGCCAGGACCAGATGGCCCTCCTGGTTGGACAGGCTCATCAACAGGGTGCCGCGCACGCGCGCCTGGAGGTTCTCGGCGGCCAGTCCGCCCAGCGGCGCGCCGGCGTCCGCCGACGCCCGCTCGAAGGCGGTGACCACGGGCGCGATGGGCACGGTCCGGGTGGCGAACCCCTGCCGACCGGCGAGCTCCTCGGCGTCGCTGACGGAGTGCCCGCTGGAGTGCTCGCTGGGCAGGAGGAGCCCGTGGACGCGGTCGGCGCCCAGGGCGTCGACCGCGATGGTCGCGACGAGGGCGGAGTCGATACCGCCGGAGACCGCGACCAGGGCGGAGGCGAACCCGTTCTTGGCGACGTAGTCGCGCAGTCCCACGACCAGCGCGCGGTACACCTCGCCGGTGTCCGAGAGCGGGTCGGGCCGGGGGGTGACGGTGTTCTCCCGGGGCGGGTAGGGCGTGACCGGCGCGTCGGAGAGGGTGCGGCGGACCACGCGCAGACCGTCGACCTCGGTGCCGTCGGGCACACCGGGGGCGGTCCGGTCGGGCAGGTCGAGGTCGGCGACCAGGAGGGTCTCGTCGAACTGGGGGGCACGCGCGAGGAGTTCCCCCTCGGCGTCCACGACCAGGGAGTCGCCCTCGAAGACGAGGTCGTCCTGGCCGCCGACCATGTTGACGTAGGCCAGCGCGGCACCGGTCTCCCGTGCCCGGCGCTGGCACAGTTCCAGACGCAGGTCGTCCTTGTGCCGTTCGTAGGGGGAGCCGTTGAGGGAGACCACGAGGTCGGCCCGGGCGGCACGGGCGGCCGTGACCGGTCCGCCCTCCCGCCACAGGTCCTCGCACACGACCAGGGCCACGTCGACCCCGTGGACGCGCAGGACGGGGAGGGTGTCTCCGGGCACGAAGTTGCGGAACTCGTCGAAGACGCCGTAGTTGGGCAGGTGGTGCTTGGCGGAGGTGAGCACGGCCCGGCCCCCGTGCAGGACGGCGACGGCGTTCTGGGGGGCGCCGGCGGGCAGTCCGCCGTGCGGCGCGAACCCGGTGGGTGAGGGGCCCTCCCTGCGGGAGAGGTGGCCCACCACCACCGGGAGGTCGCCCAGGCCGGCGCGGTCCAGGTCGGCGGCGAGTTCCCGGGTGGCGCGGACGGAGGCGGACACGAAGGAGTTGCGCAGTGCCAGGTCCTCGACCGGGTAGCCGGTGACGACCATCTCGGGCAGGGCCACCAGGTGGGCGCCCTCGTCGGCGGCCCGCCGGGCGGCCGACACGACCAGGCGGCGGTTCCCCGCCAGGTCACCGACCGTGGGATTGACCTGGGCGAGTGCGATTCTCAGCTGTGCCACGTCTTCGAGGGTAGCCGTCTCGTGTTACGCCTGTGGAGGACGGTTCCCCGGGGGTCGGACCGGTCATAATGCGGATGTGGGGGTCGGAGGGCACGACCCCGGCGCCGCGTGCGGAAATACCCCGGAAATATGCGCACGGCAGACTGGGTCTGGGACACTGTGTCCGGCTTGGCTCCGCCGTCGGCGGACCGGAAGCGGGACTGACCGGCATCGAGGAAGGTTGATCGTGAATCGACAGCAGGAATTCGTGCTCCGCACGTTGGAGGAGCGCGACATCCGGTTCGTGAGGCTGTGGTTCACCGACGTGCTCGGGTACCTCAAGTCCGTGGCCGTGGCACCCGCCGAACTGGAGGCGGCCTTCACCGAGGGCATCGGCTTCGACGGATCGGCGATCGAGGGCTTCGCCCGCGTGTACGAGGCGGACATGCTCGCCCAGCCCGATCCCTCGACCTTCCAGGTCCTGCCCTGGCGCAACGAGCCGCACGGCACCGCCCGCATGTACTGCGACATCCTCATGCCGGACGGGTCGCCGTCCTCGGCGGATCCGCGCCACGTGCTCAAGCGGCAGCTCGGCAAGGCCTCGGACCTGGGGTTCACCTTCTACACCCACCCCGAGATCGAGTTCTACCTGCTGAAGAAGTTCCCCGAGCACGGGGAGTTCCCCGAGCCGAACGACTCGGGCGGCTACTTCGACCACACGCCGCACAACAGCGCGCACGACTTCCGGCGCAACGCCATCAACATGCTGGAGGCCATGGGCATCTCCGTGGAGTTCAGCCACCACGAGGGCGGCCCGGGCCAGCAGGAGATCGACCTGCGCTACGCCGACGCGCTGACCACCGCCGACAACATCATGACCTTCCGGCTCGTGATGAAGGAGGTGGCGATGGAGCAGGACGTGTACGCCACCTTCATGCCCAAGCCGTTCACCGAGTACCCGGGCTCGGGCATGCACACGCACCTGTCCCTGTTCGAGGGCGACCGCAACGCCTTCTACGAGCCGGGCTCGGAGTACCAGCTCTCCAAGGTGGGGCGCGGCTTCATCGCGGGCCTGCTGCGGCACGCGGACGAGATCACCGCCGTGACCAACCAGTGGGTGAACTCCTACAAGCGCCTGTGGGACGACCCGGCCGCCTCCGCCGGCGCGGGCGGTGAGGCGCCCGCCTACATCTGCTGGGGCCACAACAACCGGTCCGCCCTGGTGCGCGTGCCGATGTACAAGCCGGGCAAGTCCAACTCCAGCCGGATCGAGATCCGCTCCATGGACACCGCCTGCAACCCGTACCTGGCCTACGCGGTGATCCTGGCCGCCGGTCTGAAGGGGATCGAGGAGGGCTACGAGCTTCCCCCCGGCGCCGAGGACGACGTGTGGGCGCTGACCGACGCCGAGCGCCGCGCCCTGGGCATCCGCCCGCTGCCGCAGAGCCTGGACGAGGCCCTGCGCATCATGGAGAACAGCGAGCTGGTCGCCGAGACGCTGGGCGAGCACGTCTTCGACTTCTTCCTGCGCAACAAGAAGGCGGAGTGGAACTCCTACCGCCGCCAGGTGACGCCCTACGAGCTCCAGCGGTACCTGCCGACGCTCTGAGCGCACGGACCCGGTGGCGGGGCCCGCGGTCCGACGGACCGCGGGCCCCGTCGTGTCCGGGCAACGACACGCTCCTCCTCGCGGGCCCCTGACCGGAAACAGGTACGGGTAGGGGTATGTTGTGGCCGACGGAGGTGGTCACAGGTGGAACTCAGACCGGAGATGCTCAGGGACGCCCTCATCCGACTGCGCCGCGCGCAGGGGCAGCTGAGCGGTGTGATCTCGATGATCGAGGAGGGCGAGGACTGCGTGGACGTCCTCCAGCAGCTCGCCGCGGTGTCCAAGGCGCTGGACCGGGCCGGCTTCAAGATCGTGGCCACGGGCATGCGCCACTGCAACACCGCACGTGAGCGCGGTGAGGAGCCGCCCATGACCGAGGAGGAGCTGGAGAAGCTCTTCCTGGCCCTGGCCTGACCGGCGGGAACGATCGCCGGCCGGTGTCCGCTGGTCAGCCGACACCGAGGTCGCGGGCGCGCACGGCGGCCGCGTTGCGGTTGGACACCCCGAGCTTGGCCATGAGGTTGGTCAGGTGCACACTCACCGTCTTGGCGGAGATGTGCAGGGCCGCGCCGATCTCCCGGTTGGTGCGGCCCTTGGCGACCTCCGCGAGCACCTCGGCCTCACGCCGGGTGAGTCCGGCGGGCGGGGTCTGCGCCGAGGGTGCCGCGGTGGCCCCCTCAGCGGCCTCCAGAGCTCGCGGCGCCCCGTCCGCCAGCCCGTGACGCATCCGCAGCCGGGCGGCCTGACGGCCGAGGAGGGTGAGGCCGTGCCGCGCCGCCGTCTCGTCCGCACCGGCGAGGTGGGCGGCGGCCCGGTCGCGATCACCGGCGCGCAGAGCGGCCCTCGCCGCCACCAGCAGGAGCTCGGTGTGGAGCACCGTCCGCCCCTGGGCCCGGGCCAGGCCGAGCGCCTCCTCGCAGGATGCCAGGGCCTCCTCGGGGGCCTCCTCGACCAGCCCCGCCAGGTACCCTGCGGCCAGTCGGCGACCGGGGTGACCGCTCTGCCCCCGAAACGTGTCCAGGGCCCGCCGCAGCTCCGCGGTGAGGTCCCGCACCTCCTCCCGCAGGTCCGGATCCTCGGCGAGAGCGACCGAGATCTCCGCGACGTCGGGGAGGAAGGCCGCGTACAGATCGTCGGGCAAACGCCACGGGTCGCCCATCATCCGATCCAGCAGGAGCCTCCGCGCGAGGTGGAACGCCTCCGCGGGTCGGCCCTCGTGGAGGGCGAGCCGCATCAGGGAGAAGTGGATCGGCAGGTACTCGGTGGGCGAACTGCTCTCCTCGGGCAGCAGCCGTCGGAACTCGGCCATGGCCGAGCGCAGTCGGTCCACGTCCCACCGGACGAGGGCGAGCTCCATCACCACGGTCAGCGCCCTGGCCTGGATGAGGGAGTCACCGGTGATCCGTTCGAGGAACGGCTCCACCTCGTCCAGCCGCCCCTGGGCCAGGCGGAGCACCGCCATCGCGGCGAGGAACGGCCCGCTCTGCGTACGCGTCAACCCGGCCTCGGCGCAGCGCCGCAGCCCCTCCGCAGCGTTGGCCAGGGCGTCCTCCATCCGCCCCAGGTGTTTGAGGACACCGCCGCGGTTGACCAGTCCGCGCAGCTCGACCATGACGAACCCGTGCTCGCGGGCGAGCGCGACACCCTCGTCCAGCAGATGCAGGCCGGTCTCGCCGTCACCGACGTCCGCGAGACAGCCCAGGGTGATCAGCGCGTCCGCCTCACTGCGCCGGTCCCCCAGCTCGCGTGCCGCGTTGAGTACCCGGGTCGCGGTGATCCTGGCCTGGTCGGGGTGGCCGCGCATCATCAGCGTGGCGGCGAGGGTGGCCCCGACCGCGCCGCGTTCCGGGTGCCCCTCCGGCAGGACGATGAACGCGTCGGCCAGGTCCTCCAGTGCGCCGTCCCGGCCCAGTTCCTTCAGGGCCTTGGCACGGGCGTGCCGGAGCCCGCCGATGAGTTCCCCATCGGCCGGACGCGACCCTTGCGGGTCGTGGTAGCCCTCGACCCCGAGTTCGCGCAGGCCGTCGGTGGCGTGGGCGACGGCGCGGCGCAGCGAACCGGCGACGAGGGACACCTCGGCGGCCCGTCGCAGGACCTCGCCCCGCGGCTGGCCGACGCGCTCGGCGGCGTCGGGGACCCGGTCCCACAGCTCCAGGACGCGTTCGAGCAGCGCCAGGTGTTCGGGGTAGGCGGCGGCGTCGGCCGCGTGGTCGGCGGCCCGCCAGGCCGAGGTGAGCGCCAGCGGCTGGTCGCGCGCCTCGTGGGCGTGGTGGGCGAGCTGGATCGCCCGTTCCGCCGCGGAGAGGCCCGGGACGCTCCGTTCGAGCGCCTCGGCGTAGCGGCGGTGGGCGCGGACGCGCTCGCCGGGCATCAGGTCGGTGTGGACGGCCTCGGCGAGCAGGGCGTGCCGGAACGCGTACCCGGTCCCGGTGGCGCGGAGCACTTGGGCGTCGACGGCGTGCCGCAGGGCCTTCTCCAGCTCCTCCTCGCCGGTGCCCGCGCGCCGCGCCACCGCGGCCAGGAGCGCGTGGTCGACGTGTTCGCCCGCCGCGGCGGCCAGGCCGAGCAGGCGGCGCGTGGCGTCGGGCAGCGCCTCGACCCTGGCCAGGAGCAGGTCCCGGGGCCCGTCCGGGAGACCGCCCCCGACCGGGTCGGGATTGGCCAGGAGGGACTCGACGAAGAGCGGGTTGCCGCCGCTGCGTTCGTAGAGCAGGTCGACGTCGCCGGGGGCGAGCGCGTGGCCGCGCAGACCGGCCGCCTGGGCGGCGACCTCGTCGCGGGTGAGGGGGCCGACGTCGAGCCGCCCGACCCGGGGCAGGCGCTGGAGTTCGGGGAGCAGACGGCGCAGGGGGTGGGTGCGGTGCAGGTCGTCGGTGCGCACGCTCACCAGCAGCTGGAGGGGGACCGCTCCCAGGTTGCGCAGGAGGAAGACGAGCAGGTCCCGGGTGGAGGCGTCGGACCAGTGCAGGTCCTCGACGACCACGGTGAGGCCGCCCGGTTCGGCCCGCTCCTCCAGGAAGGTGAGCACGGACTCGAAGAGGCGGGCGCGGCTCTCGTCGGCGGGATCGGGGCGGGCGCCCAGTTCGGGGACCAACCGGGACAGCTCGCGGGTGTGCGCGGCGGAGGGCGGGGCGCCCTCCTCGCGGGCGAGGTGGCGGATCAGCGTCGTGAACGGGGCGAACGGGACGCCGTCCGTGCCCAGTTCGAGGCATCCGCCCACGGCGGTGCGGGCCAGCGGGGCATCGCGCAGGTACTCGTCGATGAGCCGGGTCTTGCCGGCCCCGGCGTCGCCGTAAAGCAGCACGGCGCGGGCGCCGTCCTCGCGTGCGCGGTGCGCGTCGCGCGCGAGCCGGGCGAGGTGGTCGTCGCGTCCCACGAGGGGGGAGGTCGGGTCGTGCTCCAGCATGCCGTCCAGTATGTCGGGTGTGCCCGACCGGTGGTACGGCGTTCTGCCCGGAGGCGAACCGGTGTCCGGCCGCCTCCGGGAGGACTCGGCCGTCAGTCGGTACCCAGCCACAGGTCGGGGCCGAACACCTCGTAGTGGACGTCCCGGGCCGGGACACCGGCCGCGAGCATCCGCGCGCGCACGTCCCGCATGAACGGCAGCGGACCGCACAGGTAGACCTCACAGCCCTCGGGAAGGGCGATCCCGTCCAGGTCCATGCGCCCCTGGTGCGCCTCTCCCTGCCCGCCGGTCTCGTACCACACGTGGTGCTCCGCGCCGGGGATGCGGGCGAGGAGGCCCTCCGTCTCCTCGCGGTGCGCGTGGTCCCCCGGCGAGCGGTCGGCGTGCAGGACGAGCAGTCGGCGCTCACCGCCCCGTTCCGCGAGGTGGTGCAGCATCGCCAGCATGGGGGTGCAGCCGATCCCGGCGGAGGCCAGCACGACCGGCCGGTCCCCGGCGCCGAGTGTGACGTCTCCGGCGGGGGCGGACACCTCCAGCGCGTCTCCGACGCGGACGGTGTCGTGCAGGAACGTGGAGACCTCCCCGTCGGGGCCGTCCACCGCGCGCAGCCGCCTGACGGTGACGCGGCGGCGGCGCCCGTCCGCCCCGGTCAGGGAGTACTGGCGCGCCTGGCGGACGCCGTCGGGCATCCGCACCCGCACGCTCACGTACTGGCCGGGGCGGAACTCCGGGGCGGGTTCGTCGCCCTCGGGTTCGAGGGTGAGGGAGACCGTGTCGGGGGTCTGTTCGCGGCGCTCGACCACGCGCCAGGAACGCCAGACGTCCCCTCCGGTGTGGCCGCCCTGTGCGTACAGGCGGGCCTCCAGGGCGATGAGGGCTCCCGCCATCAGCCAGTAGACCTCGTCCCAGGCGGCGACCACGTCGGGGGTGGCGGCCTCACCGAGGACCTCGGCGATGGCGGCGAAGAGGTACTTGTGCACGATCACGTACTGGTCCTCGGTGACGCCGAGGGAGACGTGCTTGTGCGCGATGCGGGAGAGCAGGGCGTCCGGCCGCTCGTCCGGGTTCTCCAGCAGCGCGGTGGCGAAGGCGGCCACGGAGCCGGCCAGTGCACGGCGCTGTTCGCCGGAGGCCTGGTTGCCCCGGTTGAACAGACCGTCGAGGAGTTCGGACCGCTCGCTGAGCATCGTCTCGTAGAAGCGGGCGGTGATGGCGTCCAGCGCCCCGGCCACGGCCGGGATCGTGGCCCGCACCGTCGCCGCCGACTCGGTGGAGAGCATGCTTCCTCCCTCACCCGGGGAAGGGTGCCCCGGGACAGATAATTGGTATCTGAAATGCATATTAAACCCGTCGGGGGAGCACCCCCCACCGGGGTGCACCAAAGGACGTATCAGCAGTTCAGAGCGGCTTTTCCGGCTCCCGCAACAGCGTCAGTACGTCGTGGGTCGGCTGCGTCACCAGGGACTCCACGGTCACCGCGTCCAGGGAGGCGTAGAAGGCCTCACGCGCCCGGCTCAGCGCGACGCGCAGGCGGCACGCCGCCCGCAGCGGGCACGGCGGGTCGTCCTCACAGCCCGCGAGGTCCCCGTCCCCCTCCAGCTCCCGGACGATCGCCCCCACCGACGCACGGCGCCCCCGGTCGGTCAGCAGCAGGCCGCCGCCCCGCCCCCGGCGCGCCTCCACCAGCCCCATCTCGGACAGGCGGGCCACGGCCTTGGCCATGTGGGTGTAGGGCACGGCGAGCATGCCCGCGGCGGTCCGCGTGGTGAGGAGCTCGCCCTCCCCCGCCACCGCGAGCCGCATGACCAGCCGCAGGGAGACGTCGGTGAAGGCGGTCAGTCGCATGCCCCCACGGTAGCCGTGCCCGGCCCCGGCCGGCTCCGTCCGGTCCCGACCCGCTCCGGGATCAGCCCGCGGCCTCCCCGTCCCGGCCACCGCCGCCCGCCACGGCCTCACGGCCGGGGGCGGACCCGTGCCGCCCCGCCTCGCGCGGCATCCAGATGAGCACGACCACCAGGCCGAGCAGGCCGATCGCCAGGGAGATGAGGGCGGCCAGGTGCAGCCCCGACATGAACGCCTCCTTCGCCGGGGCCACGAGTCCGCGGCCGTCCTCTCCGACACGCCGGGCCACCGCGAGGGTGCCCTCGATCGACTCACCCGCCGCGAGCAGCTCCTCGGAGCCCACCCGCGAGGCTCCCTCCCCCTCGGCGAACGCGTCCAGAGCCGGGCCGACCTGCGCGCGGTAGCGGGTGGAGATCACCGCGCCCAGCACCGCCACCCCCAGGGCGGTGGCGATCTGGCGGACCGTGTTCTGCACCGCCGAGGCGGCACCGGCCCGCTCCGGCGGAACCGCGGACATGATCGCGTCCGTGGCGGGGGTCAGCACACTCGCCATCGCCGCGGCCTGGAGGAAGAAGACCACCAGGATGAGCGGGACCGGGGTGTCCTGGTCGAGCCGGCTGAAGAACAGGAAGCTTCCGCAGGCCACCAGGACGCCCACGGCCGCGACCCTGCGCGGCCCCACCCGGCGCACGAGCGTGGGGCTGAGCGGCGCCATGATCATCTGCGCCGCGGCCGAGGGCAGCACCAGCATCCCGGCGACGAACGGCGTGAACTCGCGCACGCTCTGCCAGTAGAAGCTCAGGAAGAAGATGATCCCGGCCATGCTGAAGAACAGCACCGCGATGACGGCGATGGCGACGCTGAACCGGGGCTCCCGGAAGAAGCGGACGTCCAGCGACGGGTCGGGGGTGCGCGACTCGTGCAGGAGGAAGACCGCGACCAGGGCCGCGCCCGCGACGAGCGAGCCGTACACGTCCCAGTCCGCCAGCGACGCCCGCTCCCCCGCGGCGATGATGCCGTAGATGAGCAGGACCAGTCCCGGCACGGACAGCAGCACGCCCAGCACGTCCGGCCGCCCGGGGTCGGGGTCCCGCGACTCCGGGATGAGGAAGAACACCAGGGCGAGCCCCAGCAGGACGAACGGCACGTTGATGAGGAAGACCGACCCCCACCAGAAGTTCACGAGCAGCAGGCCGCCCGCCGTCGGTCCGATCGCCAGGGCCAGACCCACCGACCCCGCCCAGATCCCGATCGCGCGGCCGCGTTGCTCGGGCGGGAACACGTTGGTGATGATCGACAGCGTCTGGGGCATCACCATGGACGCGCCGAGCCCCATGGCCGCGCGGGCGAGGATGAGCTGTTCGGGAGAGCCCGAGTAGGCCGAGGCGGCCGAGGAGGCACCGAACACCACCAGTCCGAACACCAGCAGGCGGCGCCGTCCCCACCGGTCCCCCAGCACACCGAAGGTGAACAGCAGGCCGGCGAACACCAGCGTGTAGGAGTTGATCGCCCACGCCAGCTCGGCCTGGCTCGCGCCCACCCCGGCCTCGGGGTCCGACAGCGTGCGCAGTGCGACGTTGAGGATCGTGTTGTCGGCAACGATCACCAACAGGCAGATGACGAGCACGGCGAGCGCGCCCCACCTGCGCCGGTACGCCGTCCGCGAGTCCAACATCCCACCTCCGTACCAGGGTTCCAGGGAATGATCCCACGACGCCAACCGGTTGTATCCCGAGGAATGCGGCGCAACAGCGGCATGCGATGATGCTGGCGTGCGGTACCGGCCGACCTCCGGAACACGGCGGTACGGCTCCCCGTCCCGCACACGCACGGTCCCGCCCGGGACCGACCGGCCCCGAGGGGCCTCCTCGCGCGCACGCGCGGGACGATCTCATCCACACGTCCGGGGACACCACACGGTGCTTCGAGACAACGGAGGAAGACACTCATGACCACCTCGACCAAGACCCCCTCCGACGGGAAGAGCCTGTACGGCGGGGTCACCAGCCGACGCGTCACCGTCCGCGACCTGGCAGCGGCCAAGGAGCGCGGCGAGCGCTGGCCGATGCTGACCGCCTACGACGCCCTCACCTCCCGGATCTTCGACGAGGCGGGGATCCCCGTCCTGCTCGTCGGCGACTCCGCCGCCAACGTCGTCTACGGCTACGACACCACGCTGCCGGTGACCATGGACGAACTGGTGCCGCTGACCGCGGCCGTGTCCCGCTCCACCCGGCGGGCCATGGTGGTGGGCGACCTGCCCTTCGGCGCCTACCAGGCCTCACCCCAGCAGGCCCTGGAGGCGGCGACCCGCTTCATGAAGGAGGGCCACGCCCAGGCGGTGAAGCTGGAGGGCGGCCACACGGTGGCCCACCAGGTGGAACTCCTCGTGTCCGCCGGAATCCCGGTGATGGGCCACATCGGCCTGACCCCGCAGTCGGTGAACACCCTCGGCGGTTACCGGGTCCAGGGACGCGGGGAGGCCGCCGCCGGGCTGCTCAAGGACGCCAAGGAGCTGGAGCGCGCGGGCGCGTTCTCCGTCGTGCTGGAGTGCGTCCCCGCCGACCTGGCCGCCCAGGTCACCGAGCAGCTGAGCATCCCGACCATCGGTATCGGCGCGGGTGCGTCCACGGACGCCCAGGTGCTGGTGTGGCAGGACATGGCCGGGCTCAGCCCCAAGGTGGCCAAGTTCGTCAAGACCTACGCCAACCTCGCCGAGACCCTGCGCGAGGCCGCGTCCGACTTCGCGGACGAGGTCGTCGGCGGCGCCTTCCCCGAGGAGCGCCACTCCTACGCGAGCTGACCGGAACCGGGTCCGACCCGGTCCGACGCCGCCGGTCGGGGCGCCCGCCCCGGCCGGCGGTGCCGCGTCCGGGGCGGGCCGCTCCGCCCCGGAGTGTGCGGCAGGCTACTTTCCGAACGGCATTCGGTAGTACAGTCGCTGCGTACCCAGCACCGACACGGGCCGGGACCGGCCCGCCGGGGAGGACAGATGCGCATCTCGATGCCGCTCCAGTACGCGGGAGAACCCAAGGCCGCGGTGGAGCAGGTGGTCGAACTGGAGAAGGTCGGTCTGGACACCGTGTGGGTGGCCGAGGCCTACGGGTTCGACAGCCCCACCCTGATGGGCTACATCGCCGCCCGCACCGAGACGGTGTCGATCGGCTCCGCCATCCTGCCCCTGTACACCCGGACCCCGAGTCTGGTGGCCATGACGGCCGCCGGACTGGACGACCTCTCCGGCGGACGCGCGATCCTGGGCCTGGGAGCCAGCGGCCCGCAGGTGATCGAGGGCTGGCACGGCGTCCCCTACACCAAGCCCCTGGCGCGCACCCGCGAGACGATCGAGATCTGTCGGAGGATCTGGGCCCGGGAGGAGCGCCTCACCCACGACGGTGCGGTCTTCCAGCTCCCGCTGCCCGCGGACCAGGGCACCGGGCTGGGCAAGCCGCTCAAGATCATCAACCACCCCGTACGCCCCGACATCCCCGTCTACGTCGCCGCGCTGGGCGAGAAGAACGTCCAGATGACCGCGGAGATCGCCGACGGGTGGCTCCCCCACCTGTTCGTCCCGGAGAAGGCCGCCTCCGTCTGGGGTGAGGCCCTCGCCAAGGGGAGGGCCCGGCGCGACCCCGCCCTGGGCGAGCTGGAGATCTCCGCCGGCGGCCTGCTGGCCGTCGGCGAGGGTGAGGACACCAAGCGGCTGCTCGACCTGGTCCGCCCGATGATCGCGCTGTACGTGGGCGGGATGGGCGCCAAGGGCAGGAACTTCTACAACACCCTGGCCCGCCGGTACGGCTACGAGGAGGCCGCGGAGACCATCCAGGACCTGTACCTGGAGGGCCGCAAGGACGAGGCCGCGGCGGCGGTGCCCGACGAGTTCGTCGAACTGACCAACCTGGTCGGCCCGGAGTCCTACGTGCGCGAGCGCGTGGAGGCGTTCCGGGCGGCGGGTGTGACCCGGCTCAACGTCACCCCGGTGGGCGGGGACCCGGTCGCGCTCGTCGAGAAACTCAGGGGCTGGGTGTCCTGACCTGCCGGGCCCCGTCCCCCGGGCTCCCGACCGTACGCGTCCCGGTCCCGGCCGACGGCCCCGGCCCGCGGTGGGTGGCCGGTCCGGGCGGACCGGCCACCGCCCCGAACGGGGCGTCCCTCACAGCCCCGTGATCCGGATCCCCGCGTGGGTCTTGTAGCGGCGGTTGACCGCGATGAGGTTCGCGGTGAGCGCCTCGACCTGGTGGGCGTTGCGGAGCCTGCCGCCGAACACCCCGCGCACCCCGGGAATGCGCTCGGCCAGGGCGCGCACCTCGTCGGTGGCCGCCCGGTCCTCGCCCAGCACCAGGACGTCGAGGTCGACCGTGTCCACGTCCGGGTCGAGCAGGACCACGGCGGAGACATGGTGGAAGGCGGCGGTCACGCGGCTGTCCGGCAGCACCTCGGCGGCCTGCTGGGCGGCGCTGCCCTCGGGGACGTCGAGGGCGAAGGGGCCGCGTTTGTCGAACCCGAGCGGGTTCACGCAGTCCACGACGATCTTGCCCGCCAGGGTGTCGGCCAGGCCCACGAGCAGATCGCGGTGTCCGTCCCAGGGCACGGCGACGATGACGATGTCACCGGCGGCGGCCGCCTCGGCGTTGGACAGGCCCCGGACGTCGATCTCGGCCTTCTCGGCCGCGACCAGTTCGGCGGCGGCGGCCGCGGCGCGCTCGGCACTGCGGGAACCGATGAGGACGCTGTGCCCGGCCAGGGCGAACCGGCGCGCCAGCCCCCGGCCCTGGTCGCCCGTCCCCCCGAGGACGGCGATCCTCCTACCCGCGATGTCGACGCCCTCGGGCGTGGTCGGTTCGGTCATCAGGCTTCCTCCCGGACGAGGCGGTCGGTGACGGCGCTACGGACGTCGCGGTGCGCACCGCGACGGCGCCTCCCCCTTCGGAGGGGGCAAGCGCCGATCCTGCCAGAGGAGGGCGGGCCGGGGAGGTGGGACCCCGGCTCTTCAGCGTTCGTCCTCCGCCTCCCACTCCTCGTTGCGCTCGGCCGCGATGGAGAGCGCCCGAGCCGCGGTGGCCTCGTCCTCGTAGGGCCCCATACGCTCCCGGTTGGGACAGCCCGCGCCCTGTTCGACGCGCATGTGCTTCAGGCAGTACCACCAGTCGCCGCCGTGTATCTCACCCATCGTCGCCCGCCTCCCGATCGTTCGGACCAAATGCACCCGCACCCGCCGTCGCTGCGGGTGCCGGTCCGGTCACACCGCGACCACCACCGGCCCCGCGTGACATGTCATCCCCCGCAACCGTTCCCGGAACCGGGCGACGGGAATCCCCGCCGCGGCGCGGGTGGCCGCCGGTACGGTGCGACCGCTCCCCAACCGGGCGGTGGTAGGGACGAACTACAATCTGTGTCCATGACAACTCCGCTGGTTCCTGGGCGCATCTCGCCACAACGTTCGGTTCCCTCCCACATCGTCCGGCCGGAGTACGTCGGACGGAAGCACCCGGTGGAGGGCGTCCTCGGTGACGTGCAGACCCCCGAGACCATCGAGCGGATGCGCGAGGCCGGACGGATCGCCGCCCAGGCGCTCCAGGAGGTCGGCAAGCACGTGGAGCCGGGGGTGAGCACGGACGAACTGGACCGGATCGGCCACGAGTTCCTGCTCGACCACGGCGCCTACCCGAGCACGCTCGGTTACAAGGGCTACCCGAAGTCGCTGTGCTCCTCGCTCAACGAGGTGATCTGCCACGGCATCCCCGACGACACCGTGGTCTCCGACGGCGACATCGTCAACATCGACATCACCGCGTACAAGGGCGGCGTACACGGTGACACCAACGCCACGTTCCTGGCGGGAGACGTGGCCGAGGAGAACCGCCTGCTGGTCGAGCGGACCCGCGAGGCGACGATGCGGGCGATCAGGGCGTGCCGCCCGGGCCGACAGATCAACGTCATCGGCCGGGTCATCGAGTCCTACGCCAGACGCTTCGGTTACGGCGTGGTCCGCGACTTCACCGGTCACGGGGTGGGGCCGGAGTTCCACTCGGGCCTGGTGATCCCGCACTACGACGACCCGCGCGCGGACACGGTCATGGTGCCGGGGATGACGTTCACCATCGAGCCGATGATCACGCTCGGCGGGGTGGACTACGACATGTGGGACGACGGGTGGACCGCCGTGACGGCCGACCGCTCGTGGACGGCCCAGTTCGAGCACACTCTCGTGGTCACCGACTCCGGGGCGGAGATCCTCACCCTCCCCTAGACACGTCCGGACGCGTCGGTACGCGTGCCCCGGAGGCCACGGGCCTCCGGGGCACCGTCGTGTCCGGGGTGCGGCAGACCGTTCCGCGCACCGGACAACGGGCGTCGAGCTGTCACTCCACCGACAGTTCAGCCCCAAAATCCACGCATATCACCGCATACTTGGTCAATCCGGTTACAAACATCGCATATCAGCACACGATCTGCGCATCCTCGTAAGCGTGCCGCTCGAACACGGGCGGAAGCGACCGGAGCGAACGCACCGGTCCACACACGGGGGAGGAGATCCCAGATGAAGAGCATCTCGCGAATCCTGATCACCGCCGTCGCCGCGCCTACCCTGGCGTTTGGCCTCCCGGCCACCGCCTTCGCCAACAGCTTCTACGAGGCCGACCAGACCGTCGCCGGCCCGCACGGCGCCAGCTCGACGAGCGTCTGCTCCGCGGCGTTCGACGGTGGCGGCTTCGGCTTCGGCTTCGGCGGCTTCGGCAACCGTGGCTGCGACGACCACCGAGGGCCCTGGATCTGGTAGTCGGACAGCGGCGAGCACCGGACGCCATCCGGATCGCGAGCCCGGCGCCGGGGAGCACCGCTCCCCGGCGCCTCGCGTGTGCGCCCCCACCCCGGCCCCCACCCCCGGAATCGGGTGCCGAGCTGTCACCCCACCGACACTTCAGCGGGCGAATACCCCCGTATCCCCCGGTACTTCGTCAATCCGGTTACAAACTGTGCATATCCGGTTACCAGATGCGCATACTTGTCCATGTGCCGCTCGAACGAGTGGAAGAGACCGAGGCGATTGCACCGGTCGACACACAGGGGGGAGATCCCATGACGATGAAGACCATCTCGCGAGTCCTGCTCACCGCGGTCGCGGCCCCGACGCTGGCGTTCGGCCTGCCCGCGACGGCTCTCGCGGACAGCTTCTTCGAGGCCAACGCGACCTTCGCCGGCCCGTACGGCGCCGGGTCGCAGAGCGTCTGCTCCGCCGCGACCAACCACGGCCACCACCACGGCCCGTGGGGCGGCGGCTTCAACCGCGGCCTCGACTGCGACCGCGACTTCCACCGCGGCCCCTGGGTTCGCTAGGGCCGCAAGGATCCGCTGGATAGGTCCGAAGGCGAACGCCGGGCGCACGACGCCCGGATCGTGAGCCGGGTGCCGGGGAGCAAGCCTCCCCGGCACTTTTTCGTGCCGCCCTCCACCCCCGGAGCCTCAGACCCCCCGAACCCGAACATCACCCCCATCTCCCGCTCCCGCCTCCGCCCTCCGGCGCGGAACAGTGCCCGCATCCTGCCACCCGGGCGACAGATCAGGAATAAATCAGCCCTTCTCGCCACACACTTCGTCAATCCGGTTACAAACTGTGCATATCCGACCACTATCTGCGCATACTTGTAGACGTGCCGCTCAACACGAGCGGAGGAGAACCGGAGCGAACGCATCGGTTCACACACAGGGGGGAGATCCCATGACGATGAAGACCATCTCGCGAGTCCTGCTCACCGCGGTCGCCGCGCCTACCCTGGCGTTCGGCCTGCCCGCGACGGCCCTGGCCGACAGCCTCTGGGAGGCCGACGCCACCTTCGCCGGCCCGGGCGGCGCCGGATCGCAGCACATCTGCGCCGCGGCGACCAACGACGGAATCCACCACGGCCCGTGGGGCGGCGGCTTCAAGCGCGGCCTCGACTGCGACCGCGACTTCCACCGCGGCCCCTGGCGCCCCTAGATCGGTCGAGCGAACGCCGGACGCACGGCGTCCGGATCGCGCTCCGGGTGTCGGGGAGTCCCGAGATCCCCGACACCCCAGGTCACGCCCCCCACTCCCGGCTCTCCGGGGGTGGGGGGCGTTCCCGTGCGCACGGCGTCCGGCTCCCCCGCCCCTCCCCGTTCCCGCCCCGTCCCTGCCTGGATCGGCCGGAGCCGGAGGGTTAGGGTCGGCGCATGAGGATCCTCGTCTCCGCCGACATGGAGGGCGCCACCGGCGTCACCTGGCCCGCCGACGTCGAACCCGGCACCGAGCAGTGGCAGCGCTGCCGGGCGATGTTCACCGGTGACGTCAACGCCGCCGTCGGGGGCCTGTTCGCGGGCGGGGCCAGCGAGGTGCTGGTCAACGAGGCGCACGCCACCATGCGCAACCTCCTCCTGGAACACCTGGACGAACGCGCCACCATGATCACCGGGCGCCACAAGGACCTGTCGATGGTCGAGGGGATCCAGCACGGCGACTGCGACGGCGTGGTCTTCCTCGGCTACCACTGCGGCGCCGGGGACGAGGGGGTGCTCGCGCACACCTATCTCCCGGGGTCCCTCACCGGTGTCTGGCTGGACGGGGAACCCGCCAGCGAGGGACGGCTCAACGCGGCCGTGGCCGCCGAGTACGGCGTCCCGGTCGTCCTCGTCACCGGGGACGACCGCGCGTGCGAGGACGCGGCGACCTACGCGCCGTTCGCCCGGACGGTCGCGGTCAAGGAGCACGTGAGCCGCTACGCCGCCCGGTGCTCTCCCCCGGCCCGCACCGGTCGGGACATCCGTTCCGGAGCGCGGGCCGCCATGACGCTCGCCGGACGGCTGGACCCCGCGCAGCCCCGGACACACACGGTCGAGGTCGAGGTCGACGCCGCGCACCTGGCCCAGGCGGCGGCCGTGGTACCGGGTGTGACGCGTACCGGGGTGCGCCGGATCCGCTACACCTCGCCGAGCGCCTACGACATGATCCGCTGTTTCAAGGCGGTCACCACGCTCATCGCCCGCGCCGTGGAGGCCGACTACGGGTAGACGAGCACTGACCGGCTCCCCTCCTGTGTACGGTGATTCCGTGGCATGAGTCACCACAGCCACACCAGTTCCCCGTGCCCCAGGTATCACAGTCGAGAGCGAGGCCACGGCCGTGGGCGAACCTTCCCCGACCGATCCGACACGCGGCCTGGCAGCGGCCGGGGACGACGCCGTCCGTCTGGCCCGTGAGCTCGTCCGCAGGGACACCACCAACCACGGCCGGGGTGAGGGTGACGAGCGGGCCGCCGCCGAGTTCGCCGCCGAGGCGCTCACCGACGCCGGGCTGACCCCGCAGCTCCTGGAACCCGCGCACCGGCGCTCCAACGTCGTCGTCCGCCTCCCCGGCACCGACCCCGACGCACCCGCCCTGCTGGTCCACGCCCACCTGGACGTCGTCCCCGCCCGCGCCGGGGACTGGTCGGTCCCGCCCTTCGCGGGTGAGGTCGCCGACTGCCCGGTCACCGGGGCCCCGTCGCTGTGGGGACGCGGAACGGTGGACATGAAGAACACCGTCGCCATGGTCACCGCCGTCGTGCGCCACTGGGCACGCAACGGCCTGCGCCCCAGGCGCGACATCGTGCTCGCACTGGTCGCCGACGAGGAGGACAGCGCCGCGTTCGGCGCCGACTGGCTGGTCCGGGAGCACACGCACCTGTTCGAGGGCTGCCGGGTCGGGATCGGTGAGCGCGGCGGCCACACGGTCCACGCGCGCAGCGCCACCGGCCGGCCGGTACGGCTCTACCCGGTCGCCGCGGCCGAACGCGGGAGCGCCTGGCTCACACTGCGCGCCCGCGGAACCGCCGGACACGGCTCCCGGCCGCCGGCGGACAACGCCGTCGGCGCCCTGGCCGCCGCGGTCGCCCGGATCGACGCACACCGCTGGCCCCTCCGTCTGACCCCGGTGGCCGGTGCCGCGATCGACGCGATCGCCGACGCGCTGGAGGTCGGGCGCACGCCCGGGGACACCGAGACCGACGAGGCGGTCGACGCCCTGGTCGCCCGACTGGGCACGGCCGCCCCGCTCGTGGCGCCGACGGTGCGCAACTCGGCGGCGCCCACGACGCTGGCGGCCGGTGACAAGGTCAACGTGGTGCCGGGCGAGGCACTCGGCGGGGTGGACGGCAGGGTCCTGCCCGGGGCCGAGGAGGAGTTCGCCACAACGATGGACGCGCTCACCGGCGACCGCGTGGACTGGGAGTACGACCACGCCTCCCCTCCGGTGGCCGCTCCCCTGGGGTCGGAGGCGTTCGCGGCGATGCGGTCCGCGCTGGTGGCCCACGACCCCGACGCGCGCGTGGTTCCCGTCTGCATGTCCGGCGGCACGGACGCCAAGGTGTTCGCCCGGCTGGGGATCGACTGCTACGGCTTCTCACCGATGCTGCTGCCGGAGGGTATGGACTACCCGGGCCTGTTGCACGGGGTGGACGAGAGAGTCCCCCTGGAGGCACTGCGGTTCGGGGTGGGTGTCCTGGACACCTTCCTCCGCTCCTGAGCGGTACGGGCCGGGTGGGACGGGACACGGTGTGGACGGTGTGCGCCGGAGCGGGCGCGGCGACGGACGGCGAGCGGGTGGGGGCACGATGACACAGGTGCGCGGTGACCGGGAGACCGCGGCCGACGCGGCACGGAGTGCGCGGGGTGTGGGGGCGCTGGTCCGACCGCCTCGGCTGAGCGCGGGGGACCGGGTCCGCCTGGTGGCGCCGTGCAGTCCGGTTCCGCCGGCCCGGCTGACGGCAGCGGCGCGGGTACTGACCTCGTGGGGGCTGCGGGTGGAGTTCGCTCCACACGTCCGCGAACGCCATCCCCTGCTGCCCTACCTCGCCGGAACGGACGCCGCACGGGCCGCCGACCTCCAGGAGGCGTGGTGCGACCCGGACGTGGCCGCGGTGTTCTGCGTGCGCGGAGGCGACGGGGCGCACCGGACCCTGGACCTGCTCGACTTCGACGCGATGCGCCGCGCCCGACCGAAGGCCCTGGTGGGGTTCAGCGACATCACCGCGCTGCACGAGGCCTTCGCCGTCGAGCTGGGCGTGGCGACGGTGCACGGGCCCGTGGTGGGAACGCGGTACTTCGTCGGCGACCAGGTCGCCCAGCACGAGCTGCGCACCACCCTGTTCGCCCCGGAGCAGCGGACGGTGCTGACCTCCCCGGGGGTGCGGGCCCTGGTGCCGGGACGGGCCCGGGGTGTGACCTTCGGCGGGAACCTGAGCCTGCTCAACGACGGGCTGGCCACCCCGCACAGCAGGCTGTCGGCCGACGGGGGCATCCTGCTGTTGGAGGACGTCGGGGAGGACGTGGCGCGCATCGACCGGATGCTCACCCACCTGCTGCGGACCGGCTGGACGGACGGGATCGCCGGGGTGGCGCTGGGGACGTGGACGGACTGCCCGCCGGACCTGGGGGTGATCGCCGACCTGATGTGCGACCGTCTGGCACCGCTGGGCGTCCCGGTGCTGTGGGGGCTGGACTTCGGGCACTGCGCGGCACAGCTGACCGTTCCGCTGGGGGTGCCCGCGTGTCTGGACACCGGGAACGGCAGTCTGGAGCTGACCGTCCCCGGCCTGGAGTGAGGCGCGCCGAGCCCCGGGACGTGTTCCGGCCCGTCGTGGATCCCGGGGCGCCCCGTGCGCCTGCCGCCGTCGGCCTCCCACATCCGCGGCGTCACGGAGCACTGCACGGTGCGGGCGTTCGGGGTGTACGGGGAGCCCGACCGGCAGGTGGTGGAGGGCCTCACCTCGTCGGAGTTCGGCCTTCCCGCGGCCTTCCTTCCTCGCGTCGCGGGCTTCACCCGCCCCCGGGACGCACCGCCCCCGGAGAGGGGCCGGCCGCGGGGCGGTGAGGACCGCCGCGGCAGGACGTGTCCGGCCCGCGCACCCGGGCGATCTCCGCGGGGCCTCCAGTGCGAGCATGAGGGACCCCACCCCCGACTCCAATAGTTATACCGGCATTACCCTACCGACCCGGTGGCGCGGGCTACACTCTCGGCATGGTTCGTGAACCGCTGACCGCCGACCAGATCGAGCGGGGCCGCCTGCTCGGGTCCCTCCTGCGCAGCGCCCGCGCCGACCGGACGATGGTCGACGTCGCGCGCCAGGCCGGGATCTCGGTCGAGACCCTGCGCAAGATCGAGGGCGGCCGCATCCCCACCCCCGCCTTCTTCACCGTGGCCGCCGTGGCCACCGCGCTCGACGTGTCCCTGGACGACCTCCTGCGCCGGGTCCACGCGGCCGTCCCCGGCACGGAGGCGGCCGCGGCCGTCTGACCGGCCCCGGCCCACGGCCCGGCCCGGCCAGCCGTACCGTGGGGGCCACCACACCCGCGTCCCGGGCGTGTTCCCGACACGCCCGGGCCCGGCGATGGTAGGCACGGGAGTGGCCGCGCCGTCGAGCACCACCAGGGGGAGACCATGACCGACCGGGCACTACGCGTGGACGAGGCCGAACTGCGCGGCCTCGTGGACGGACGCTGGGCGAGCGTCCGCGAACGGGCCCGCGACCTCCTCCGGGGGGAGGAGTTCGCCCCCGTCCACGGGCTGTCGGTGGAGGACCACCGGGCCCGCGTCCTCACCCAGCTCAGGGCTCTGGCCAAGACCGAGATCCCCGCCTACGGCTTCCCCGAGTCGGTCGGCGGCGGCGACGACATCGGCGCCTCCGTCGTCGCCTTCGAGATGCTCGTCGCCGACATGTCCCTCATGGTGAAGGTGGGGGTGCAGTGGGGGCTGTTCGGCGGGGCGATCCGCGCACTGGGCACCGAACGCCACCACGCCGCGTACCTGCCCGACGTCATGTCCGTCGACCTGCCCGGCTGCTTCGCCATGACCGAGACCGGCCACGGCTCCGACGTCCAGCACCTGCGCACCACGGCCGTCTACGACCCCGCCACCGAGGAGTTCGTGGTCCACACGCCCGACGAGTCGGCGCGCAAGGACTACATCGGCAACGCCGCCCGCGACGGCCGCATGGCCGTGGTCTTCGCCCAGCTGCACACGGACGGCGCCGACCACGGCGTACACGCCCTGATGGTGCCGGTCCGGGACGGGAACGGCTCGCCCGCCCCCGGTGTGCGCATCGAGGACTGCGGCGCCAAGGCCGGGCTCAACGGGGTGGACAACGGCCGCCTGTGGTTCGACCACGTGCGGGTCCCGCGTACGAACCTGCTCAACCGCTACGGCGACGTCGCCGCCGACGGCACCTACTCCAGCCCCATCGACAACGAGAACCGCCGCTTCTTCACCATGCTCGGCACGCTCATCCGGGGCCGGATCAGCGTGGCCGGGGGCTCGGGCACGGCCACCAAGGCGGCCCTGGCCATCGCCACGCGCTACGCCGACGTCCGGCGCCAGTTCACCCGGCCCGCGGGCGACGGCCGGCCCGAGCGCGAGGTCCGCATCCTGGACTACCTCGCCCACCAGCGCAAACTCCTGCCCGCGCTGGCGCGGACCTACGCCCTGCACTTCGCCCAGGAGGAGCTGGTCTCCCGCCTGCACGAACTGTCCCGCTCCCCCGAGCGCGACGAACGCGCCCAGCGCGAACTGGAGTCGCGGGCCGCCGGGCTCAAGGCGGTGGCCACCTGGCACGCGACCCGGACGATCCAGACCTGTCGGGAGGCGTGCGGCGGCGCCGGGTACCTGGCGGAGAACCGCATCCCCCAGCTCAAGGCCGACTCCGACATCTTCACCACGTTCGAGGGCGACAACACGGTCCTGCTCCAGCAGCTCACCAAGGGTCTGCTGACCGACTTCCGGGAGTCCTTCGGCGACCTGGACCAGCTGGAGCTGGTGCGCTTCATGGCGGGCCGGGTGTTCGAGGGCGTCATCGAGCGCACGGCGGCCAGGCCGCTGATCGACCGGCTGATCGCGGCCGCCCCCGGGCGCGGCGAGGAGGCCGACCTGTACAACCGGGGCTGGCAGCTGGAGCTGCTGGAGGACCGCGAGAAGCACGTGGTCGAGGGGCTGGCGCGACGGCTGCGCCGGGCCCGCCGGGACGGCAGCGACGCCTTCGAGGTGTTCAACCGCGCCCAGGACCACGTCCTGGCGGCGGGCCGGGCGCACATGGACCGGGTGGTGCTGGAGGCGTTCGTGGCGGGGATCGACCGCTGCGGGGACCAGGCGACCGCCAAGCTGCTCAACCGGGTGTGCGACCTGTACGTCCTGTCGGTCGTGGAGGAGGAGCGCGCCTGGTTCCTGGAGCACGAGCGCCTGTCCACCGCGCGGGCCAAGGCGGTCAGCCAGGCGGTGAACGACCTGTGCCGGGGGCTGCGCCCCTACGCGGTCACCCTGGTGGACGCCTTCGGACTGCGTGACGAGTGGCTGGGCGCGCCGATCGCCCTCGGCGCGGAGCACGCGCGCCAGGGCGAGTAGATGTCGGCGGTCAGGCTGCTGGTGCTGGGCGCGGTCCGCCTGCACGGCCGCGCCCACGGTTACCAGGTGCGCGCCGACCTGGAGCACTGGGGCGCGCACGAGTGGTCCACGGCCAAGCCGGGGTCGATCTACCACGCGCTGAAGCAGGCGGCCCGGCAGGGTCTGCTGGTCGCGCACGAGGTCGCCCCCTCCACGGCCGGCGGGCCGCCCCGCACGGAGTACGAGATCACGCAGGAGGGTGAGGAGGCGTACCTCTCCCTGCTGCGCGCGGCGCTGTCCGCCCACGACGAGCGCTTCGACGTGCTCTCGGCGGCGCTCGGCCTCATGGTCGACCTGCCGCGCGCGGAGGTGGTGGAGCTGCTGCGCAGGCGGGTCGGGGCGCTGGAGTCCTGGCGCGAGCACGTCGCGCAGCACCGGGCGCCCGCCGGGGGTCCGGGGGCGACCGGGCACATCGAGGAGATCATGGACCTGTGGACGCACACGGCGCAGTCCAACGCCGCGTGGACCCGCGCGTTGATCGGTCGGATCGAGGGCGGCGCCCACACCTTCGCCGGTGAGGAGGGTGCCCCCTTCGACGGGCTGCTGGCCGAGGACGCGTAGGCGGTGTTCCGTGGAGGCGGGAGACGCGAGGGTTCGGCGGGGGCTCAGTCGAGTGGCCACAGGTACACGTTGGTACCGCTGGCGATGGCCAGGGTGGTGCCGTCGGGGCTGAAGCGCGTCATCGAGAGCCCCAGGAGGAACGGAGTCATGGGGAATCTGGCGACCTCCTCCCCGGTCCCGACGTCCCAGAGCACGGTCGTGGTGTCGTCGCTGACGGCCAGGGTGGTGCCGTCGGGGCTGAAGGTCACCTCGTAGACCGTGCCCTCGTGGTCGGGGAGGGTGGTGATCTCGCGCCCGCTCCCGGGATCCCACAGCCGGACGGTGCTGTCGCCACCGCCGGTGGCCAGCATGGTGCCGTCGGGGCTGAACGCCATCGTGTGAACGTGGTACTCGTGCCCGGTGAGTTCGGCGATCTCGTCCCCGGATCCGACGTCCCTCAGGTGCGCGGTGCCGTCGTCGTGGCCGACGGCCAGGGTCCGGCCGTCGGGGCTGAACTCCAGTTCGTAGGCACCGGCGCCGGAGTCGTCGACCAGACGTATCCGGTCCCCGGTTCCGGTGTCCCACAACCCGGCCGCGCCGACGGAGACGGCGGCGGTGGCGCCGTCCGGGCTGTACGCCGTCGGCCAGGCGAAGTTCCCACCCACGAGGGGGACGACCTCCTCTCCGCTGTCGGCGTACCACAGCCGGAAGGACCCGTCCTCGGCCAGGAAGGTGAAGGGGTCGTCCTCGTCGTCACCCGCGACGGTGATGTCCGTCGATCCGATCCAGTCCTCGGCCCGGGAGAAGTCGAGCCGCTCGCCGGATGCGACGTCCCACAGCCGGGTGGCGTTCCCGGTTCCCGCGGCGTTGCCGGTCCCGGTGGCGAGCATGGTGCCGTCGGGGCTGAACACCACCGACCGCACGGCATCCTCCCCGCCGTGCTCGAAGGCCATGTCCGGGCTGGTCCCGCTCGTACCGGAGTCGAGGAGACCGCCGCCCCCGGAGTCGCCGGAGCCGTTCCCCGCGGACCCGGCCGCCCGGTCCGACCCGGACGCGTTCGTGACCAGTTGGACGCCGACCCACAGGAACAGTACGACGACGGTCACCGCGGCGCCCGCACCGAGCAGCCACGTGCGTGTGGAGTGCCGGGCGGACCCGCGGTTTCCCGGCGCCACCGGCTCCGCCGGGGGCCGGACCACCGTCGCGGGCGGGGGGTGTGGGGCGGGTCCGGGAGGCGACGCCGCCGACTCCGGTGGGAGCCGGACCGTGGGCCCGGGGTGGGACGGCGGCGACGGGTGCGGCCAGGAGCCACGGAGGTCGTGTTCCTCGAAGCGGGTGAGGATCTGGGCCGGAGTGGGGCGCCGCACGGGATCGTGGTTCCAGCAGTCGCGGATCAGCGCCCGCACCCGCGGATCGATCTCCCCCGGGTCGGGGGCGGGGCTGATCAGACGGCGCAGGGTCTCGGCCACCGTGGCCCCGACGAACGGGTTGACGCCCGTGGCGGCGTAGGCGAGTACGGTCCCCAGCGAGAACACGTCCGAGGCCGGGCCCACCCTGGACCCGTCGGTCTGCTCCGGGGACATGTACGGCAGCGTGCCGAACACCGCGCCGTGCGTGGTCATGCTGTTGACGTCCAGCGGACGGGCGATGCCGAAGTCGATGATGCGGGGTCCGTCGTGGGCCAGGATGATGTTGCCCGGTTTGAGGTCGCGGTGGACCAGATCACTGGAGTGCACCGCGGCGAGCCCCTCGGCGAGCCCGACCGCCAGAACGTGGAGGACCGGGGGCCGGATGGGACCGGACTCACGTACGGCCCGCTCCAGGGTGGGGCCCGGAATGTGGGCGGTGGCGATCCAGGGCGCCTCGGCGTCGGGGGCGGCGTCCACCACCTGGGCGGTGTGGAAACCGCCGACCCGTCGCGCCGCGTCGGCCTCGCGGGCGAAGCGGGAACGGAACTCCGGGTCCCGGGCGAGTTCGGAACGGATGACCTTGATGACCACCTGCCGTCCGGAAACGGTGTGGGCGAGGTAGACCTGGCCCATCCCACCGGCTCCCAGGCGGGCGGTGAGACGGTAGGGGCCGATGTGAGGAGGGTCTGTGGGGTGCAGGGGGTCCACGGTGTCGGCTTTCTACCAAGGGGAGGGGTGGCGATCCGTGTCGCCCGAGGATTATGCCAGCAACCCCGGAGCCGACGGATCCCGGTCCGGACCGGGACCGGGCCGCCTCCCCGGCGGCGATGTCCGCCCGCCCGGCGGCCCCCCGTGTCTAGGCGTCCTCACCCAGCCAGCGGCCCAGGTCCGCGGCGTTGCGCAGCTCCGCCTCGACCGCGCTCCGCTCCTCCCCGGTCAGGTGGATCCCCCGCAGCCGGTCGCGCCAGTCCGCCGCGTCCGCGTGTTCGCCCAGAGCGGTGGACAGCTCGACCAGCATCGCCAGCGCCGTGGCGCGTTCGACGTCCGTGGCCTGGTCCGCGTGCCTGCGCAGCGCGGACCTGAGCTGCCGGGACGCCGCCAGGTCGTCGGTCTTGAAGTCGCGCAGGATCCGGGCGCCGTCCAGGGCGCGCGCGAACGCCGGCAGCTCCCTGGAGCCGCCGTACTCCAGCTCCTCCGGCTCGTCGCACTGGATGAAGATGATCGCGTTGCCCGAGGGATCCATGAGGGTGAAGCGGCTCGCTCCCGGCCGGTGGCGGGTGGCCCGGGGCAGGCCGCGGCCGAGGACCCTGCCGTAGGTCCGACGCATGCCCCGGGTGATGGCGGCGTGGTAGGCGGCGACGTCGTCGACCACGACCAGGCACCCGCCGGTGTGTTCCGTCGACGGGTCCAGCCCCTCGGGCGGGCGGCCGTAGTGCAGGTCGAACCCGCTCCAGCGGAGGGCCAGGTAGTGGTAGGGCCTGCGCTGGTCGTGGGTGACCTCGAAGCCGAGCGCGCGGAAGAACCCGATCGTCGCCTCCGGGTCGGCGCAGTGCAGCACCGGAACGACCGTCTCGTTGGGCCGCACGCCCGCCGGCGGAGGGACGGGCGCGTCCCCCGTCGCGGTGCCGGACCCCCCGGAACTCCTCCCGGTCGTCGCACCATCGCGTCCCGCCGCACCACCGCTCACGGCCATGCCCCTCCGTCGATTGATCAAACTTGACTACTGGTTGAGACCAGAATCCGACCCAGCCACTAGTCAATATTGACTACCCAGTTCTCCCACCACCGCTCCAGTCGAGCCGACGCACGGGCGGCACCCCGCCGCCGACGCCCGTGACGTCCGCGCGCTCCGGGGCTTCCGTCCGGGCATGTGACCCACATAACATGAGGGAAATTCATGTTAGGTAGGTCGTCCGTGCGCACACCCCCCGCGCGATCCCCCTCCTCCGACCCCACGCCCCCCGGCGGCTCCCCCGCCCCCGCCGCGCTGGCCGAGCCCACGCGACCGGTGCGCGCCCCCTGGGTGGCCGGTATCTGCCTGGCCAACCTGGGCATGTGGATGGGCTTCTTCGGCCCGCTCCAGGTCCTGCTCCCCGAGCAGATCGCCCTCATCGCCCCCGACGCCAAGGAGACCGCGCTCGCCTGGGTGACCGGGGTCGGCGCGGCGATCGCCATGGCCGCGACCCCGCTGGCCGGGGCGCTGTCGGACCGCACCACCGGACGGTTCGGGCGGCGTCGGCCGTGGGTCGTCGCGGGCGCGGTACTCGGCGCGGCCGGGCTGGCCGTGCTCGGACGGCAGGAGAGCGCGACGGGCGTGCTCGTCGGCTGGTCGTTCGTCCAGGCCGCGCTGGCCTGCCTGAACGCGACCCTGCTCGCCGCCGTCCCCGACCACGTGCCGGTGCGCCAGCGGGGCGCGGTGTCGGGGTGGATCGGTATCCCCCAGACGGCCGGGGTGGTGGTCTCGGTGCTGCTGGTGACCACGGTGGTCAGCGGAACCGCACCCGGGTACACGCTGATCGGTGCCCTCCTGCTGGCCTTCGCCCTGCCGTTCGCCCTCCTGGCACCCGATCCCCCGCTCCCCCGGTCCGCGCGCCCGCCCTGGGGTGACCTCGTCCGGAGCCTGTGGATCTCACCCCGCCGCCACCCCGACTTCGGCTGGGCCTGGCTGACCCGGTTCCTCATGCAGACCGGCAACGCCATGTTCACGCTCTACCTGCTGTACTTCCTGCGCGACGGGGTCGGCTACGAGGAGCTCTTCCCGGGCGCCTCGGCGACGGACGGACTGCTGCTCCTCATCGTCGTCTACACGGTGGCGGTCGTGGCCACGACCGTGCTGGCGGGGCTGGTCTCGGACCGCACCGGCCGCCGCCGGGGCATGGTCGCGCTGTCCGGCGGCGTGATGGCCCTGCCCGCGTTCCTGCTCGCCGCGTTCCCCACGTGGCCGGTGAGCCTGTTGAGCGCGGTGGTGCTGGGGGTGGGGTTCGGGGTGTTCCTGGCCGTGGACAACGCCCTGGTCACCCAGGTCCTGCCGAGCGCCGACGGGCGGGCCAAGGACCTGGGCATCGTCAACATCGCCAGCGCCGGGCCCCAGGTGATCGGCCCCGCGCTGGCCGGCCCGATCGTCGTCCACCTGGGCGGCTACCCGGTGCTCTACACCGTGTGCGGCGTGCTCACCCTGCTGGGCGCCGCGTTCGTCTGGAAGATCCGGGGCGTGGCGTGAGGCCGCGCCCGACGAGGAAGGAAACCACCGTGCCGTCACCGTTCCTGTGGGGTGTCGCCTCCTCGGCGCTCCAGGTCGAGGGTGCCCTGACCGAGGACGGGCGCACCCCGTCGGTCTGGGACGACTTCCACCGGCGCCCCGGCGCCGTCCGCGACGGGCACAGCCCGGCCGGGGCGTGCGACCACTACCACCGCTGGGCCGAGGACGTGGACCTCCTGGGCCGGCTGGGGGTGAACGCCTACCGGTTCTCGGTCTCCTGGCCGCGTGTGGTGCCCCGCGGCCGGGGGACGGTGAACAAGCACGGCGCCGCCTTCTACGACCGGCTGGTGGACGCACTGCTGGAGCGGGGGGTCGAACCGGTGCCGACCCTGTTCCACTGGGACCTGCCGGTGGAGCTGGAGGAGGCGGGCGGCTGGTCGGCGCGCGACACGGCGCACGCGTTCGCCGAGTACGCCGCCGCCACCGCCGACGCGTTGGGTGACCGGGTACGGCGCTGGATCACGCTCAACGAGCCGGTCGTGCACATGGCCTACGGGCACGCGTTCGGCATCCACGCGCCCGGCCGGGTGCTGGAGGTTCCGGACGTGCTGGCGGTGGCCCACCACCAACTGCTGGCGCACGGGCTGGCGGCCCGGGAGCTGCGGGACCGCGGCCTGGAGGTGCTGCTCACCAACAACCACACCCCCGTCGAGCCCGCCTCGGACTCCCCGGCCGACCGCGCGGCGGCCGACGCCTACGACGCACTGCACAACCGGCTGTTCACCGATCCCCTCCTCCTCGGCGGCTATCCGGACCTGTCCGCGTTCGGGGTGGGCGGGGTCCCCGGAGTGCGCGACGGTGACCTGGACCTGATCGCGGGCAGCGCGGACGGTCTGGGCGTGAACTACTACAACCCGTCCCTGGTCACCGCGCCGGCCGAGGGGACGGGGCTGCCGTTCGACCTCGCCGAGGTCACCGGGGTGCCGACCACGGCGTTCGGGTGGCCGGTGGTACCGGAGGGACTGGAGCGGATGATCCTCCTGCTCGGCGAGCGGTACGGTGACGTGCTGCCGCCGCTGTACGTCACGGAGAACGGGTGCTCGCAGGAGGACGCGGTCACCCCTGGGGGCCGCGTGCACGACCCCGGGCGGATCGCCTACCTGCGCGACCACATAGCGGCGGTGGACCGGGCCCGGGAGCGCGGCGCGGACGTGCGCGGGTACTTCGTGTGGACGCTGACCGACAACTTCGAGTGGGCGGAGGGCTACCACCAGCGGTTCGGTCTGGTGCACGTGGACCACGCGACCCAGCGGCGCCTGCCCAAGGACTCGTTCGACTGGTACCGGGACCTCATCGCGGACCGCCGCTGACACCGCGTCCGTGCGGCCTGATCGCGTGGGAACCAGGTCCGGCGCGGACGGGAGCCCCCTCGGAGGACCCGACCGCGCGGGCCGCGCGGAACCGGTTCCGGCCGAGGGTGGCGCGGGTCCCGCCGGGTGGCGCGGGAGGCGGTCGGCCTACTCGCTCCCGACGGCGTCGAGCGGTCCACTGTCCGCCCGGTCGGCGCCCTCCGCCTCGGCCTGGCGGCCCGGTTCCCACCACCACCAGTGCGACTCGGGCACCCAGGCGGGCACCTCCTCACCGCTGCCCGGACTGCTGGCCTCGGCCGCCACCGCGACCAGGGCGTCGTCGATGCGCGGGACGGCCTCCAGGTCCACCGGGCGCAGGAAGCGGTCCCACGGGACGAACTCGTCACCGAGGATCTGGAGCATCGACCGACGCCAGCAGGCGGGCCGGTAGCCCTCGTACCGCCCGTTCTCCGCGGCGGTCTGGGTACGCACCACGTACAGGCTGAGCCGGTCGGGGTTGTTCCCGCTGACCAGCAGCTCGGCCAGGTTCGAGTTGAAGTTGCGCCCCGCGGGGGAGCCGCGTTCGGCCGCCGTGGTGGCCCGGTACAGCTCGAAGAGGGCGGCGAACGCGGCATCCATCAGGGCGTCGCGATCCCTGCGCCGCTCGGCGCTCTCCGCGAACGCGTCCACCGCCTGCCTGGCCAGGCCGGGCAGGTCCCGACCCGTTTGCGCACCCACCGTCACACCGTCCGTCCGGTCTCGTCCGCGTATGTTCCTCGGCCGGGCCGAACCCGACCGATTCCGATGATAGACATCCGCGCGGCCGCACACACCGCGCGGAGCCGGACGCTCACCCGTTCCCCCGCCCCAGCGCCTGGTCGAGCATCCGCGCCCACTGGCGCACGATCCCCCGCCGACGTGCGCTGTCGTCGCTGAGCAGGTTGGCCAGGCCCAGCCCGCGCGCCAGGTCCAGCGTCGCCTGTACCGCCTCCCGCACGCCCGGGACCGACTCGTCCGCCCCCAGGAGCTCCACCGCCGCCCGGTGGATCTGGCGTCCCACCCGCTCCTCCATCGGGATGATCCGGTCACGCAGGGTCGGGTCGCTGGCGGCACCCGCCCACAGCTGGAGCGCGGCGTGGAAGTCCTGGCCGCCGAACGCGTCCACGACCATCTGGACGACCGCCTCGGTGCGGCCGGGCCCCTCGGGGACGGCGGTGGCACCGCGCCGGAGTTCCTCGCCCCGGCTGTCGACCATCCGTCCCAGCGCGGCGAGGAACAGCTCGTCGCGGGTGGGGAAGTGGTGCTGGGCCGCGCCGCGCGACACCCCGGCCGCCTCGGCGACCGCGCCGACCGTCGCCCCGGCCACACCGCGCTCGGCCAGGCAGCGCACAGCCGCGTCCAGCAACCGGGCGCGGGTGGCCCTGCTGCGTTCCTGTCTCGGCTCCCGGTCGGGTCCGGTGTCCACGTCGCGCCCTCTCAACTGCGGTGTGCGGGCACGCCGCACCCGGTTCGGGAGCGGCGCCCGCACGGTCGGCCGTTCAGTACGACTTGGGCAGGCCGAGGGACTGCTGGGCCACGTAGTTGAGCACCATCTCCCGGCTGACCGGGGCGATCCGGGCCAGGCGCGCGGCGACCACGGCCGCACCCAGGCCGTACTCGCTGGCCAGGCCGTTCCCGCCGAGGGTCTGGACCGCCTGGTCGACCGATCGCACGCACGCCTCGGCTGCGGCGTACTTGGCCATGTTGGCCGCCTCCCCCGCGCCCGCGTCGTCGCCGGAATCGTAGCGGAGCGCGGCGTACTGGGTCATCAACCGGGCCTGCTCCGTCTCGATCTTGACCTGCGCGAGCGGGTGCGCCAGCCCCTGGTGGGCACCGATGGGCGTGTCCCGCCACACCGTGCGCTCCCTGGCGTAGGCCACCGCCTTGCCCAGGGCGTGCAGGGCGCTTCCGGTGGCCAGCGAGGCGGCCATGATCCGTTCGGGGTTGAGCCCGGCGAACAGCTGGAGCAGCCCCGCCTCGGGGTCGCCGACCAGGGCGTCGCCGGGCAGGCGGACGTCGTCCATGAACAGCTGGAACTGGTGGTCGGGGCTGACCAGGTCCATCTCGATCGGGCGCGCCTCGAACCCGGGGGTGTCGGTGGGCACGACGAACAGCGCCGCGCTCAGGCGCCCCGTCGCCTCGTCCTCGATCCGGCCGACGACCAGCACCGCGTCGGCCACGTCCACCCCGGAGATGTAGGTCTTGCGCCCGTCGAGCACCCAGCCGTCGCCGTCGCGGCGGGCGGTGGTGGTGATGCGGTGGGCGTTGGAGCCGGCGTCGGGTTCGGTGATGGCGAAGGCCATGATGGCCTCTCCGGTGGCCAGGCCGGGCAGCCAGCGCCCGCGCTGGTCGGGGGTGCCGAAGCGGGACAGGACGGTGCCGCAGATGGCCGGGGAGACCACCATCATCAGGGTGGGGCACCCGGCCGCGCTGAACTCCTCCAGGACGGCGGCGAGGTCGCCGATGCCGCCGCCCCCTCCGCCGAACTCCTCCGGGATGTTGACCCCCAGGTAGCCGAGGCGCCCGGCCTCCTCCCACAACTCGGTCAGGTAGGCGCCCTCCCTGGCCCTGGATCTGTAGTAGTCGGATCCGTACTTGTCGGCGAGGGCGGCCGCCGCGGCGCGCAGTTCGCGGCGTTCGGACGGTTCGTCGAAGGTCATGGGCCCGGTCACGTGTTCGTCCCTTCGTGGTCCTGTTCGGCGTAGTCGAGTACGGCGAGGGGCGCCCCGGCGGGCACCCGCTGTCCCGTCGCGACCGGGAGGTCCCGGACGGCACCGGCGGCGGGAGCGGTGACGCGGTGCTCCATCTTCATGGCTTCCAGGCGCAGCAGGGTCTGCCCCGCGCGCACCTTCTCCCCCACGGCCACGTCCACGGCGGTGACCGTGCCCGGCATGGGCGCGGGCAGGGCGCCCGGGTCGACGGTGGCCTCGGGTGCGGGCAGGGGGTCGACGGGGGTGAGGGTGACCGATCCCCGGGGCGAGTCGACGTGGACGTCGGGGTCGCCGTCGGCGCGGTGGACGGTGAAGGGGCTGCGCAGGCCGTCGACCTCCAGCACCACGAGGTCGGGGGCGGCGGACAGGACGCGGACCCCCGGCTCCTCGGGGACGGGGGTGCCGTGCGCGGTCCGGTAGGCGGCGGTGACCGGGGCCCCGCCGTCTTCGGCGCGGACGTACGCGCGGCGGTGCGGCTGGGACGTGAGGTTGCGCCAGTTGGCGGGGACGCCCGCGGGGACGGGGGTGGCGGCGCGGGCGGCCTCGGCCGCGGACAGGGCGGCGGCCAGGGCGGCGAGGCGGGTCGTGGCGGGGTCGGCGAGCGGCTGCGCGAGCGCGGTGAGCCGGTCGCCGGTGAGGTGACCCGTGGTGAGGCGGGACCTCCGGGCGGGGTCGGGGTGGTCGGCGTCGGTGAAGGCGGGGTGGCGCAGGGCGCGGACGAGCAGGTCCCGGTTGGTGCCCACGCCGTGCACGCGCGCGGCGGCCAGGGCGTAGGACAGGCGGCGCAGGGCGTCGCGGCGGTCGCGGCCCAGGGCGATGACCTTGGCGAGCAGGGGGTCGAAGTCGGTGCCGACGGTGTCGCCGGGCCGGACGCCGCTGTCCAGCCGCACTCCGGGCTCGGTGAGCGGGGTGAAGGCGGCGGTGGCGGCGGGGACGTCGAAGGCGCGCAGGACACCGGTCCGGGGCCGCCATTCCCGGCGGGGGTCCTCGGCGTACAGGCGGGCCTCGACCGCGTGGCCGCGCGGGGCGGGCGGACCGGTGTCGGGCAGTGCCTCGCCCTCGGCGACGCGGATCTGCCACTCGACCAGGTCGAGCCCGGTGACGCACTCGGTGACCGGGTGCTCGACCTGGAGCCGGGTGTTCATCTCCAGGAAGACGGGGTCGCCGGGGCCGTCGTCGTGGACGGGGACGAGGAACTCGGCGGTCCCGGCGCCGACGTAGCCGATCGCGCGGGCCATGGCGCGGGCGGCCTCGTGCAGGCGGACGCGCAGGGTGTCGGGGAGTCCGGGGGCGGGGGCCTCCTCGATCACCTTCTGGTGGCGGCGCTGGACGGAGCAGTCACGTTCGCCCAGGGCCCACACGGTGCCGCGGGTGTCGGCGAGGATCTGCACCTCGACGTGGCGGCCGTGGTCGACGTAGGGCTCGCAGAAGACGGCCGGGTCGCCGAACGCGGCGGCGGCCTCCGCTCGGGCGGAGTCGGCGGCGCCGGGCAGCTCGGCGAGGTCGCGGACGACGCGCATGCCGCGGCCACCGCCTCCGGCTGCGGCCTTGACCAGGACGGGCAGCCGGTCGGCGGTGACGTCGTCGGGGTCCAGGGCGGTGGCGACGGGCACCCCGGCCTCCCGTGCGATGTCCTTGGCCCGGGTCTTGGAGCCCATGGCGGCGATCGCCTCGGGCGGCGGGCCGATCCAGGTCAGGCCGGCGTCGACGACGGCGCGGGCGAGGTCGGCGCTCTCGGACAGGAAGCCGTAGCCGGGGTGGACCGCGTCGGCGCCGCCGCACCGTGCCGCGTGCACCAGCGCGCCGGGGTCCAGGTAGGCGGCGGCCGGTCCGGCACCGTCGGGGACGGGCAGGCGCACGGCGGTGTCGGCCTCGGCCACGTGCGCGGCGGCGGCCTCCTCGGGGGTGTCGGCGTGGACGGCGACGGTGGCGATGCCCAGGGTGCGGCAGGTGCGCAGGACGCGGCGGGCGATCTCGCCGCGGTTGGCGACCAGGAGGGTCGTGACGGGGGCCGGTGGCGTGTCGGGGCGGTGCATGTCGGGTCTCCTCTCCTCGTCCGGGGTCACATCCGGAACACGCCGAAGCGGTCGGTGCCGCGGACGGGGGCGTTGTGCGCGAAGGACAGGCACAGGCCCAGGACGGTCCGGGTGTCGCGGGGGTCGATGACGCCGTCGTCGTAGACCCGGCCGGACAGGAACAGGGGCAGTGACTCGGCCTCGATCTGCCGCTCGACCAGCTCGCGCATCGCGGCGTCCTGGTCCTCGTCGTAGGGCTGGCCCTTCCTGGCGGCGGACTGGCGGGCGACGATCGACAGGACCTCGGCGAGCTGGCGGGGGCCCATGACGGCCGACCGGGCGCTGGGCCAGGCGAACAGGAAGCGGGGGTCGTAGGCGCGGCCGCACATCCCGTAGTGCCCGGCGCCGTAGGAGGCGCCGATGAGCACGGAGAAGTGGGGGACGGTGCTGTTGGAGACGGCGTTGATCATCATCGAGCCGTGCTTGATGATGCCGCCCTGCTCGTACTCGCGGCCGACCATGTAGCCGGTGGTGTTGTGTAGGAAGACCAGGGGCGTGTCGGCGCGGTTGGCCAGCTGGATGAACTGGGCCGCCTTCTGCGCCTCTGCGCTGAACAGGACGCCGTTGTCGTTGGCCAGGATCCCCACCGGGTGGCCGTGCAGGGTGGCCCACCCGGTGACCAGGCCGGAGCCGTAGGCGGGCTTGAACTCGTCGAACACCGAACCGTCGACGATCCGGGCGATGACCTCGCGCGGGTCGACGGGGACCTTGAGGTCGGGCGGCATGACGCCCAGCAGCTCCTCGGCCGGGTGGAGGGGTTCGGCGACGGGAGTGCGCGGGAGCGGGGCGGCCTTGGTCCGGTTGAGGCGGGCGACGACGCGGCGGCCGATGCGCAGGGCGTCGCGCTCGTCCTCGGCGAGGTGGTCGGCGAGCCCGGAGACCTCGGCGTGCATGCGTGCGCCGCCCAGGGACTCGTCGTCGCTCTCCTCCCCGGTGGCCGCCTTGACCAGGGGCGGGCCGCCGAGGAAGACCTTCGAGCGGTCACGGACCATGACCACGTGGTCGCACATGCCCGGGACGTAGGCGCCCCCGGCGGTGGAGTTGCCGAAGACGAGCGCGATCGTGGGCACCCCGGCGGCGGACAGTCGGGTCAGGTCGCGGAAGGTGCGCCCGCCGGGGACGAAGATCTCCTTCTGGGTGGGCAGGTCGGCGCCGCCGGACTCCACGAGGTTGATCAGCGGCATGCGGTTGTGTTCGGCGATCTCGGCGGCGCGGGCCGACTTGCGCAGCGTCCACGGGTTGCTGGAGCCGCCGCGGACGGTGGGGTCGTTGGCGACGATGACGCACTCCGCGCCGGAGACGACGCCGACACCGGTGACGACGCTGGCCCCGACCTGGAAGTCGCTGCCCCACGCGGCCAGCGGGGACAGTTCGAGGAAGGGGCTGCCCTCGTCCAGGAGGAGTTCGATCCGTTCGCGGACGAGCAGGCCGCCCCGCGACCGGTGCCGCTGGACGTAGCGTTCCCCTCCCCCCGCCACGGCCTTGGCGTGTTCGGCGTCGATCTCGGCGAGGGCGGCCAGCATGGCCTCGCGGGCCTCGGCGAAGGCGGGCGAGGCGGTGTCCAGGCGGGTGGGCAGGACCGCGCCGGAGGGGTGCTCCGGGGGCGGCGCGGCCGGTCGGGCGGGCGGGACGCTCACGACGCGTCCACCTCCTCCAGGAGTGGTCGGGGGATCGGCGCCCGTCGGGCGCGCAGCCACTCCCCCAGCCCCTTGGCCTGCGGGTCCGCGCCCTCACGGCGGGGGGTGCCGGGGGCGAGCAGGCCCTCGATCCAGAAGTTCACGGCGCGCAGGTTGGGCAGCACGTGGCGGGTGATGTCGAGGTCGGCGGTCTCGGGGAGGAGTTCCCGCAGGCGGTCGGCGGTGAGTTCGTGGGCGAGCCACCGCCACCCCAGGTCGGTGCGGGCCCAGACGCCCACGTTGGCGTCGGCGCCCTTGTCCCCGCTGCGGGCGCCCAGGACCAGGCCGAGCGGGGCGGACCGGGCCGGGTGCGGGGGCAGGGGTTCGGGCAGCGGGGGGTCGGGGAGGTCCAGGAGCGCGCGGGTGCGGTCGGGCGGCGGGATCGGCACGCTGTCGCCGTCGGGGAGGATGACGGTGTGCTCCACCTCGACGGCGGGGACCAGCGCCTGGGTGATGGCGACCCCGTCGGGTCGGGCGTCGCGCGGCGGTGCGGACAGGTGGAACCCGGCATAGCTGGCCAGGGCCAGTTCGACGGCGGTGGCGCCGAAGGAACGGCCGACCGTGGCGGGGTCGTGGTCGCGGGCCACGACGCGCAGGCGGGCGGTGGCGGAGTCCTGGTCGGCGGCGTGGGGGTCGCGCGCGGGCGTGAACTCGAAGTGCAGGTCGCCGGGCCTGCGTCCGTCGAGGGCGGCGCGCATCTGGCGTTCGGCGTGGCGGGCCTTGTCCTGGGCCTCCAGGCCGGTGACGAGGAACTCGACCTCGCCCCGGAAACCGGTGAGACCGGTCAGGCCCACCTTGAGGTCGGGGGGCGGCGCCTCCCCTCGCACACCGCTGAGGCGCACGCGGTCGGGGCCCTCCTGGTCGAGTCGGACGGTGTCCAGCCGCGCGGTGACGTCGGGTCCGGCGTAGCGGGGTCCGGCGATCTCGTAGACGAGTTGGGCGGTGACGGTTCCGGTGGTGACGGCGCCGCCGGTACCGGTGTGCTTGGTGATGACCGCGCTGCCGTCGGCGTGGATCTCGGCGAGGGGGAAGCCGGGGTGGTCGAGGTCGCGGCCCTGGCGTTCGAGGTCGGCGGAGAAGGCGTAGTTGCCCCCGGTGGCCTGGGTGCCGCACTCGATGACGTGACCGGCCACGGTCGCCCCGGCCAGGGCGTCCAGGTCGTCGCGGGTCCAGCCGTGGTGGGAGATGGCGGGGCCCACGGTGAGGGAGGCGTCGGTGACGCGGCCGGTGACCACGATGTCGGCGCCCGCGTCCAGGCAGGCGGCGATACCGAAGGCGCCCAGGTAGGCGTTGGCGGTCAGGGGGGTGCCGAGGTTGAGCTCCTCCGCCCGGTGGAGGAGGTCGTCGCCGGTGACGACGGCGATGCGGGGGTCCAGGTCGAACTGGTCGGCGAGTTCGGTGAGCCGGTCGGCGAGACCGTGCGGGTTCAGGCCGCCCGCGTTGGTGACCACCCGGATCCGGCGCTCCACCGCCAGGGACAGGCACTCGCGCATCTGGCTCAGGAAGGTCCTGGCGTAACCGCGGCCCGGGTCGGCGAGCTGGTCGCGGCCCAGGATCGCCATGGTCAGCTCGGCCAGGTAGTCCCCGGTGAGGACGTCCACGGGACCGCCGGTGAGCATGTCACGGACCGCGGAGAAGCGGTCGCCGTAGAAACCGGAGGCGTTCCCGACGCGCAGCGGGGGCGCTGGTGTCGCAGTCATGGATCGAGAGTGACACCGGACACACAAAAAAACAAGCACGTGTGATTGTTTTTCTCCGGAACGTCCCGGTGCTCACCACATGGCCGGAAGTGGCCACGGAGTGTGGGTTGGCGGGTCCGCGCGAAGGGGGGAGGCGGGGTAGTTTGTCCCGGTGAGTACCTCCCACGACGACAAGCCCGGCACGGACGCCGCCGGGAACGCGCCCGCCGAGGCCGCCGGGGCCCCCGGGACGGACGCGGAGACGGCCCACGCACCGACCGGGGACGGGCCCGGGAACGGTGGCGGCGCCCAGGCCGCGGCGGAGGGCCCCGGAAGCGGCACCGCGGGCAAGGACGCCAGCGAGGACTTCCTCATGGGCACGCCCCTGCCGTCGGCCACCACGCTGGGCGGGGTCTTCTCCGCGGAGACGTTCGCCGTGGCCGGCCTGCTCCTGCTGGCCCCCGTCATCCTCAACTCACGGCTCTTCGAGTTCTTCGGCTGGTTCGTGCTCAACGGTGGGAGCGCGGTTCCGGCCGGGTACCCCGGCGTCAGCGGCTCCGGGGTCATGGTCGCGGGCGGGCTCAGCGCCCTGGCGGTCCTCTCCGGGGCGGTGTCGCTGTTCCGGAGCGGAGCCCACACGCGGGCCTCGGCGCGCTGGGTGTCGGCGGCGACGGTGCTCGTCGGCGCGCTGTTCCTGCTGATCGCGGTCGCCACCTACGCCTCGATGCCCGCCCCGTCCGAGTCGTTCGGATGGTTCGACTACGGACCGTACAGCGGCAACGGCTGACCCGGCCCGCCACCGCGCACGCGCGGCGCCGACGCGGGGACCGTGCGGTGCTCCGGCACCACCGGATCCTCCCCCGAGCGGACCGGGATCGACGACGGAGGCCACGTCCTGCGGACCGTGCCCGGGGACCTGATGGCCCGAGAGGTGCGGGCCGAGCCGATCGCCGCCGACGGGCACGGGAGCGTCGACACCGTCACCCGCACCGCCGACGGCTGGCGGATCCGACCCCTCACCACACCCGCGCGGCGTTGGCCCGGGCGGCGGCGGCCGCCTCCGCCATGGGTGTGCGCGCCAGCGGCCCGTGCCCGGGCAGCAGGAGGTCGGCGTCCAGGCCGGCGATCGTGTCGAGCGCGCCCATCATCTGGTCGCGGTCGTGGTGGAAGAGCGACGGGAGCGGCTGGGGCCCGGTGATACGGGAGATCGCGTGGCCGGTGCACAGGGTGTCCCCGGAGACCACGGCACCCGCCGACGGCAGGTGGTAGCAGCTGTGCCCGGAGGTGTGTCCGGGGGTCGGCACCGGGACGGGGCGCCCCGGGAGGTCCAGCGGCCCCTCGTTCGGGAAGGGCAGGGCGCGCACCGGCTCCCTGCTGGCGCCGCCCGACCGCATGACGTACAGGCTCCACGGCGCCACGCCGGGGCGCCACAGGTGGGAGAGGATCGTGGCGGGGGCGACCTGTTCGAGGTACTCGCGGGCGGCGTGCGGCACCTCGCGGGCGTCCGCGTACACCGGGGTGTTGTAGCGCGCGGTGAAGCGGGGCAGGGAACCGATGTGGTCGACGTGGGCGTGGGTGACGAGGATGGCGCGCACGTCCTCGGGACGGTGGCCGATGTGGCGGATCGACCCCTCCACGGCGTCGGCGTCACCCGGATACCCCGCGTCGATGAGCGTGAGGTCGTCGCCCTCCTCCAGGATCACCCAGTTGACGTGGGAGCCGCCGACGAAGTAGATCCCGTCCGCGGCCCTGACGACACCATCCGCTTGTGCTGACACGACTTCCCCGCTCCGGTTCCGGCAGTGACGGGGGTGCCCGTGCGGACCCCCGCCGCGAAACTAACACCGCCGAGGACACCGGCGACAGCCCTTCGCGGCCCTCGGCCGCCCCTCCCGCCGCGGCCCCGGTGTGGCCGGATCCGGCCACACCGGGGCCGCGGCGTACACGCAGCGCCAGCACCCCGTTGTTTCCCGGCGATGACGTTCCCGGCAGCCGCCTCCCGCCAATCCCGACCTGAGAAATATTGGTTACCGAAAGTGACACCGCCGTTTGATTCGGCGTTGACACCCCCTCAGCACTGGCATAGAAAAGGCAGCGCCGATGCGAATGCCACAGCGGAGCCATCTTTTTCGCACCCGCTCCACAAGGGCAGGAGAACACCAGCATTCCTGCCTCTCGCACACGCGCGCGGACACGACTCCGCGCACCCCCGACAGGGAGCATTCATGGACGTTCTGGACCGTTTCTCCACGCACTTCGACCCCCTGACCAGACCCGGACCCGACGCCCTCGCCTCCGCCTGGGGGGCGGTCGCCCCCACGGTGGCGGAGGTCCTCCCCCTGGCCGGCCCGCCCGGCCTGTACCCCTACGGCCGCAAGGTGATCTTCACCAGCGACGACGTCGAGATCATCGTGATGAACTGGGCCGCGCGCCGCACCTGCGCGCCCCACGACCACGGCGCCTCGTTCGGGTGGGTGAACATCCTCGCCGGAGACGTCGAGCACACGCTCTACACGTTGGACCAGCAGGATTTCCCCACTCCCTACCTGAACCGGACGGAGAAGGAGGGGAGCCGGTATTTCGCGGCCCGCGGAATGGTGCACAGCATGGGAAATCCCAGTGACGAACTGACATTGACCGTCCACGTCTACGCGCCGCCCATCCACGGAATGAGGGTATACGACCTGGAAAAGTGTGCGGCGTGTGTCGTCAGTGACGACTGCGGAGCCTGGTGGCCCGAGGACCAGCGCCAGATTCTGCGTGAGATCCGGTACCGGAACCACGAACCCGCCCGACCGTGACCGCCTGGTCCGCCACCTCCACTCCGAACGAAGGGCCCCATGGCTGACGCACGCCTCTCCCACGCGGTGCTGACCGACCCGGACACCACCAACGACGCCGTCCTCTCGCTGCTGTCGGCACCGGTCGACGCCGACTCGTTCCCGACTCCCCCGGCCGCGGAGCGGGAGTCGGTCACCGGGGCGCCCGCGTCCGTGCGGACCCTGGCCGTCCGCGAGCTCTCCGACACGGCGGACCGGCTCCGGCCCACACCGTCCGGCGCTCCGCTGCTGGTCGTGGTGCTCGACGGACGGGTGGAGACCGTTCCCGTGGGGCGGGGCGGGGTCGGCCACGAGGTGCTCGGGCGCGGCCAGTGCCGCCTCGTCGCCGAGGGGGCCGACGTCGTGCTGCGCCGCACGCGGACCTGCGCCTCCGCGCGTGTGTGCGTGGTCTGGCTGGGAGAGGCCGCCGACGCCGACCTGGCCCCCTCGTCCGGGGCCCCGGACGACCCGCCCCACCTGCCCGACTACTACTACGGCTACGACGAGCGGTACGCCGCCGTCTACGAGGCGGGCGGGGCGACCTGGGAGACCCCGGAACCCAACGAGGCCCTGGTGCACGCGCTGGACAAGCTCGGGGTCGCGCCGGGGCGGATCATCGACCTCGGGTGCGGCGAGGGGCGCGACTCCGTGTACCTGGCGACCCGGGGGTTCGACGTCGTCGCGGTCGACGTGTCCGCCGCGGCCCTGAGCCTGGGCCGCGCCCGGGCGGCGGAGGCCGGGGTCGACGTCACGTTCCTGGAACGGGACGTCACCACGCTGGCGCACCTGCCCGCCGAGCGCTACGACGTGGCGATCAACATGGGCTGCCTGCACATGATGCCCGACCCTAGCCTGCGCCGCGCCCACCTGGACCGGGTCCGCGAACTGCTGCCCCCGGACGGCCTCTTCCTCGTGGCGCACTGCCGGGAGAAGTGGCTGGACGGGTTCTACTCGGTCCCCGACTACGCGTCCGTGGGCGAGGTGGTCCCCGGCAGGGTCATCCCGCGCCGTGTCCGGATGCGCGACGGCGGCACCGCGATGATCCCGCTGCCGCTGGTTCCCTACAAGGAGTCGGCCACCCGGGAGCTGCGGGACGAGGTCGAGTCCTGCGGGTTCCGGCTCGTCGCGGACCTGAGCGCGCGCACGGACGCGTTCGGGAACACCTCGGTGCTGGCGTTCGCGCCCGCCGCGAGGGGAGACGCGTAGATGCCCGCTCTCGCCTTCGCCGCCCTGTGCGTCGCCTGGGGAGGGACCTGGGTGGCGATCCGGCTGGGTGTCACGGACGCGCCGCCGCTGTGGCTGGCCTCCACGAGGTTCGTCGTCGCGGGGGTCATCATCCTCCTCCTGGCCCGCTTCGTGGGCGGGTGGCGGCGCGTGGAGCGCGAGGACCGGGGGCGGCTCGTCCTGATGGCGCTGGGCGCGATCAGCGTGTGCTTCGGGCTGATCTTCTGGGGCGAGCAGTACGTCAACTCGGCCCTGACCGCCATCATCGTGCAGGGGTTCGTGCCGATCGGGCTGTTCTTCTTCGGCGTCGTGCTCGCGCGGGAGAAGGTCCTGGGCCGGCAGTACGTCGGACTCGGTCTGGGGCTGCTGGGGGTGTGCCTGCTGCTGGTCTCCCAGGTGACGGTGAGCACGGAACCGCGCGGTCTGCTCGGCATGGTGATGATCATCGTCGGAACGCTGGTCTACGACTGGGCGGCGGTCTACGGCACACCGATCTTCCAGAAGTACCCGGCGGCGTTCGTGTCGGGCATGGAGAACCTCATCGGCGGCGCGCTCCTGCTGCCGGTGTCGCTGCTCCTGGAGTTCGGTGAGCTGCGCGCCGGGGCCTGGGCCCTGTCGGGCGCGGCCCTGGGTAGCTGGCTGTACCTGGTGTTCGTCGGTTCGGTGGTGGGGTTCACCGCCTACACGTACCTGCTGGGGGTCTGGGGGGCCTCGCGCACGTCGGCCTACGCCTTCGCGACCCCGGTGATCGCGGTCGCGGCGGGCTGGTGGCTGGCCGACGAGCGGTTGGCCTGGAGCCAGGGGGCGGCGATCGTCATCATCCTGTGCGCCGTGGCCTTCGTGACCGTCCGCGCCAAGGACTCCGCCGAGGGGGAACCGGACCGGGAGGGGCCGCAGGCACCGGCCCGGTCGGACGGCTGAGGTACGGACGGCCCGGGACGCGTACGCGCAGGTCGGCGCGGGGACGCCGGGCCTCCGGCCGCGGTCGGCGCGGGTGCGCCCGAAAAAAGTTCGACGGCCGTGTCGATCCCCCCCGATACCGTTCGACCTACGGATGAGAGGGTTCCACCGGGGAGCCCGGACATCCCAGGGAGTACAGAGCCATGAAGTACATGCTGATCATGCGCGCGACGGACGAGGCCATGGAGAAGATGGGGGACGTCGACTTCGACGAGATGTTGGAGAAGGTCGGCAGGTTCAACGACGAGCTGATCCGCGCCGGGGTCCTGCTCGCCGCGGAGGGCCTGGCCGACCCCGCCGAGAGCGTGGTGGTCGACACCTCCTCGGAGCCCCCGGTGGTCACCGACGGACCCTACGGTGAGACCAAGGAGCTGTTCGGCGGGTTCTACCTCCTCAACGTGACCTCCAAGGAGGAGGCCGTCGAGTGGGCCAAGCGGATCCCGATCGCCGGTCCCGGGTTCAAGTCCGAGATCCGGCGGGTCACCACGATCGACGAGTTCCCGCAGGACAACGAGTGGATCAAGAAGGAGCGGGCGTGGCGCGAGGCCACCGGCCAGCTCTGAGCGGACGGGACCGGACATGACCGAACCCACGGGCCGCGAGGCCGTCGCCGCCGTCTGGCGGATCGAGTCCGCCCACATCGTCGGCGCCCTCGCGCGCTACACCCGGGACTTCGCCATGGCCGAGGACTTGGCCCAGGAGGCCCTGGCCGAGGCGCTGGTGACCTGGCCGCGCGAGGGGGTGCCCCGCAACCCCGCGGGGTGGTTGCTGACCGTCGGGAGGCGGCGCGCGATCGACGCGTTCCGTCGGCGCGCCGCCCGGGACGAAAGGTACGCCGCCCTCGCCCGGGACCTGGACGACGGCGGCATGTCCTCGGGCACGGCGCCCGCCGACGGGGAGGACCGGGACGTGCTGTGGGACCCGGACCGGATCGACGACGACGTGCTCTCGCTGATGTTCATCGCCTGCCACCCGGTGCTGTCGCGGGAGGCGCGCGTGGCGCTCACACTGCGGGTGGTCGGTGGTCTGACCAGTGACGAGATCGCCCGGGCGTTCCTCATCCCGACCGCCACCGTGCAGGCCCGGATCACCCGGGCGAAGAAGACCCTCGGGGCGGCGCGGGTGCCGTTCGGCCTGCCGTCGGCGAAGGAGCGCGCCGCGCGGCTGGGCTCGGTGCTCAACGTGGTCTACGTGATCTTCACCGAGGGCTCCTCGGCGAGCTCCGGCGACGAGCTGATCCGGTTCGACCTCGCGTCCGAGGCGCTGCGGCTGGCCAGGGTGCTGTCCCGACTGGTCCCGGACGAACCGGAGGCGCACGGTCTGCTGGCGCTGTTGGAGCTGACCGCGGCGCGCTTCGCCGCCCGCACGGACGCGGGCGGGCGGCCGGTGCTGCTGGAGGACCAGGACCGGCGCCGGTGGGACCGGGCCGCGATCGGCCGGGGCCGTGCCGCCCTGGCCCACGCGGAACGGTGCGGCCGGGGCCTGGGCGCGTACGGGTTGCAGGCGGCGATCGCGGAGTGCCACGCGGTCGCCGCCTCGGTCGGGGAGACGGACTGGGAGCGGATCGTCCTCGTCTACGAGGCGCTGGGGCGGCTCTCCCCGTCCCCGGTGGTCGACCTCAACCGGGCGGTGGCGGTGTCCATGGCCCGGGGCCCGGCCGCGGCGCTCCCGATCGTGGACGGGCTGGCGGAGGCCGGGACGCTGGCCAAGACCCACCTGCTGCCGACCGTGCGCGGGGAGTTGCTCACCCGGATGGGGCGGACCGAGGAGGCCCGCGCGGAGCTGGAGCGCGCGGTGCGGCTGTGCGGCAACGAGCAGGAGCGGGGCGTTCTGGAGGGCAAGCTCGCCGATCTGGGATGAGCCGGGACGGGGGCCCCGGCCCCCGTCCCGGGCCGCGCGTACCGCGCGGTGCCGGGCCCCTCGGCTCCGGTCCCCGGCGGTCAGCGGGTGCGGCGGGGCCGGGTGCGGCCGCCGGTGAGGGACGGTGCGGCGCGGGAGGGAACCCCGGACGGCTCCGCACCCTCTTAGTTCTCACCACGACCCATGCGGTCATCGTGGTCACCCCCGTTCCTCACCCCCGGTGAGGACCACCGCCCCCGTAAGAGGAGAACGACCTGTGAGAGTCCCCCACCCCCGTGCCACCGCGGTCACCGCCTCGGCGCTCGCCGCGATCGTCGTGGCCGCCCTCGGCCTGACCTCCTGTTCGACCTCGGTGAACCCCGACGAGGTGGCCCTGGAGTACAACGCCGGAGCCTTCTCCTCCACCGAGTTCGACCAGTGCGTGGAGCCCGGCAACCGCGAGTACCACGGCCCCGGCGACCGGATGTTCGTCTACCCCGGCGGGCAGCGGACCTTCACCTTCTCCGGTTCCGAGGACGCCGAGATGGCCACGTCCACGGCCGTCTCCTCCGACGACCTGGAACTCCAGGTCACCGGGCTGGTGACCTTCGCCCTCAACCCGGACTGCGAGACGCTGCGGCTGTTCCACGAGCAGATCGGCCTCAAGTACGAGGCGTACGGGGACGCGGGCTGGGACGAGATGCTGCGCGACTACATCGGGCAGCCGCTCAACCGGGCGATCGACGACGCCACCAAGGAGTACGACTGGCGCGAGCTCTACACCGACCCGGACGCCAAGTCCGAGTGGGAGCGGCTGGTGGGCGAGCGGACCGCGGAGTACATCGCCGAGCAGGGCGGCGGCGCGTTCTTCATCTCGCCGACGTTCGTCCTCGGTGAGGAGGAGGAGCCGGGTGCCCCGCAGCTGACCCTCCAGCAGCCGACCCCGCCCCAGGAGGTGCGCGACGCGCTCACCGCCGCCCAGGAGGCGGTCGAGCAGACCCGCGCCCAGGAGTCGGAGAACGAGCGCATCGAGACCGAACTGGAGGCGATCGAGGCACTCGTGGACGTGCTCGGCCCGGAGGGCTACATCCTCTACCAGGCGATGAAGAACGGCGACATCGACCTGTTCCCGGTCCCGGCGGGCGGCAACGTCAACATCACCCCGCAGGGGAACTGACGGCCGTCCTCCCCGGTCGACGCCGCGTCGCCGGGGAGGACACGGCAAAGGTGCCCGGCCGGTGGTCAGCGTGCCCTACGGCCGCCACCGCGCAGCGCGACCAGGGACAGGACACCGGCGGCGGAGGCCATGACCGCGCCCAGCACCCACCACCCCGGCGCCCCCGCGGCGAGCACCAGCGGCAGGGCCAGCGCCGACCCCAGGATGCGGGCGACGGACCCGGCCATACCGAACACCGCCTGGTACTGGGCCTGGAGGTCGGCCGGGGCCCGGCGCAGGGCCAGGTGCCAGGCCGACGGCCCCGCCGCCACCTCTCCCGCGGTGAGCAGGACGATACCGGCCAGGACCAGGGCCGCCGCCGTGACCGGCCCGCCCAGCGGTGCCGCCCCGAACAGCGCGCACGCGAGGAACAGGGCGGCACCCGCGGCCAGGGCGGAGGCGGCGGCACCCGCGTCGGTGCGCACCCGCGCGGCCCAGGGGGTCTGCGACACCAGTACCAGGACCGTGTTGAGCCCCAGGGCGACCGCCGCCACCCACGCGGGCGCCTCCGTACGCGTACTCAGCCACAGCGGCAGGATCACCGACAGCACCGGCATGAACAGCTGGAGCAGCGCCGAGGCGCCGGTGACCGTGACCAGCCGGAGGTCGCGCAGCGCGCTCAGGCGCGTGCCGCGCGGGCGGTCACCCGGCCGGGTGGCGATCCGGTCCGCCTCCGGCGGCAGGCCGTACAGCAGCAGCGCGCAGACCAGCGCCACGGCCGCGCCGCACGCGTAGACGGCGAGGAACGCGTACCGGTGGCCGACCGCCAGCACCACGGCCCCGACCACGGTGCCCGCGCCCAGACCGGCGTTGAGCAGCGAGTGCATGTGGGCGCGTACCCGCACCCGCCGCTCCGGCCCCACGCAGGAGGCCACCAGCGCGTGCCGTACCGCACCCGCACCGGCCTGGGCCACCACGAACACGACCGCGCCGACGGCGTAGGTCCACAGGCCGTCGGCGACCAGGTACAGGGTGAGCGCCGCCCCGATGAGGAGGCTGTGGGCGACGGCCGCCCGGCGGCGGCCGACGGTGTCGGCCAGCGCTCCCAGGATCGGGGCCGACACCAGCGCGCACCCCGCCGCCAGGGCCAGGACCAGGCCGATCGACGCGGCGGGCAGCCCCACCCGGGTGCTGAAGTACAGCACCACCGTGGCCAGGACCGCCCCGTCGGTGACGGCGCTGGTCAGTTGGACCGCGTACACGCGCCGTACCTGCGGCGGGAGCGGTTCGGTGGTCGGCCGACGCGCCTCTGAGGCGTCGGCTCGGGTCGAAACGGCCATGCGTCGACGCTAGGGAACAAGCGGCCCTGGTCTACAGTCCACTCTCGTGGAGCAAACATGGGCCATTGCGGGGATCGACCTGCACGTGGAGATCGGTGGGACGCGGACGGCGCGCTCCCTGGAGGAGGCGCTGCGCGCCGCCGTGGCCGACGGCGGACTGGCGGGCGGCACGCGTCTGCCCTCCTCACGGACGCTCGCGGCCGACCTCGGGATCGCGCGCAACACCGTGGCCCGGGTCTACGAGCAGCTGACCGCCGAGGGGTGGCTGGAGGCCCGGGTCGGCGCGGGGACCTGGGTGGGGGAGCACGCGGCGCGTCCGGCCGGACGCGTACGGGTGGCGGGGGCGGACCGTCCGGATCTGGACCTGCGCGCGGGGGTCCCCGACGCCTCGGACTTCCCCCGTCAGGCGTGGTCGGCGGCGGTGCGGCGGGTGCTCGCGCACGCACCGGCCGAGGCCTTCGGCTACACCGACCCGCGCGGTGTCCCGGTCCTGCGCGAGCGGCTGGCCGCCTACCTGGCCCGGGCCCGGGGCGTGCGCGCCTCGGACGCGGAGGTGTTCGTGGGGCACGGGTTCGGCGACCTGCTCGCCCTGACGTGCCGGGCGCTCAGGGAACGGGGCGCCCGGGCGGTCGCCGTGGAGGAGTACGGGCACGGGCGGCATCGGCGGATCATCCGCGCCCACGGGCTGCGCACGGTCCCGCTGCCGGTGGACGGGGACGGCGCCGACGTCCGCCGGTTGGAGGGGTGCGGCGCCGACGCGGTCCTGATCACCCCGGCCCACCAGTTCCCCACGGGGGTCCCCCTGTCCGCCGAGCGCCGGGGGCGGCTGGTGCGGTGGGCCCGGCGCACGGGGGCGCCGATCATCGAGGACGACTACGACGGCGAGTTCCGGTTCGACCGCCGGGCGGTCGGGGCCCTCCAGGCCCTGGCTCCGGACCACGTGCTCTACGCGGGCACCGCCAGCAAGGCGCTCGCGCCCGCCGTAGGGCTGGCCTGGGCGGTGGCGCCGCCGTCGCTGGTGCCCGCGCTGACGGAGATCCGCGAGACGACGGGCGGCGGTCAGGACGCGGTCAACCAGCTCACGCTCGCGGAGTTCGTCGGCGGCCACGACTACGACCGCCATGTGCGGCGCCTGCGCCACCTGTACCGGTCGCGCAGGGAGGCCGTGGAGGCCGCCGTCGCCGACCGCCTTCCGGACTGCCGGGTCACCGGCCTGCGCGCGGGGCTGCACTGCCTGGTCGAACTCGCGGACGGTGTGCGGGAGGAGGACGTGGAGGCCGAGGCCGCCCGGCGCGGGCTGGCCCTGGAGGGGCTGGGACGGTTCGCCGACGACCCGACTGACGCGGGAGCGCGGCGCCCGTGCGTGGTCGTCGGTTACGGAGCCCCCCGCGCCCACCGGTTCGGGCAGGCGCTGGCCACGGCGGTCGACGCCGTCCGCGCCGTCCGCGGCGGGCGGTGACGGTGTCCCGCCCGGTTCCGAACGCCGACGGACCGACGCGCGCCCTCAGGGGGCCAGCAGCACCTTGGTGGCCCGGCGCTCGTCCATGGCCCGGTACCCCTCCACAGCGGCCTCCAACGGCAGGGTGAGGTCGAAGACGCGTCCCGGGTCGATCCGCCGCCGCCAGATCAGGTCGATCAGCTCGGGCAGGAAGCGCCGTACCGGGGCGGGCCCGCCGTGCAGGTGCAGCGCGGAGAAGAAGAGTTCCTGGCCGGGCAGTTCCACACCGTGCGAGACACCCACGTAGCCGACGTGTCCGCCGGGCCGGGTCGAGCGGATGGCCTGCATCATCGACTCCTGGGTGCCCACGGCCTCGATCACGCTGTGCGCGCCCAGCCCCCCGGTCAGCTCCTTGACCCGGGCGACGCCCTCCCGGCCGCGCTCCTCGACGACGTCGGTCGCGCCGTACTCCCGGGCGAGGGCCTGGCGGTCCGCGTGGCGGCTCATCGCGATGATCCGTTCGGCCCCCAGGTGCCTGGCGGCCAGCACGCCGAGCAGGCCGACCGCGCCGTCGCCGACGACCGCGACGGTCCTGCCGGGTCCGGCCTGGGCGGCCACCGCGGCGAACCATCCGGTGCCCAGGACGTCGGAGGCGGCCAACAGGCTCGGGACCAGCTCCTCGGGGGGCGGTCCGGGGGTGGCGACCAGGGTTCCGTCGGCGAGGGGGATCCGGGCCCGTTCGGCCTGGGTGCCGATCATGCCCATGGGCACCGCGTTCACGCAACGGCTCTGGTAACCGGCCTGGCAGATCTCGCAGGTGTTGTCGGAGGCGAAGAAGGAGCCGACCACGAACTGGCCGGGTGCCAGGGTCATGACCTGGTCACCGACCTCCTCCACGACGCCGACGTACTCGTGCCCCATCGGTGCGGGCCCGCGGACCGGGTCCAGACCGCGCCAGGGCCACAGGTCCGACCCGCAGACGCAGCTCGCGGTGACCCGGATGACCGCGTCCGTGGGGTGGAGGATCCTCGGGTCCTCCCGGTCCTCGACACGCACGTCCCCCGGCCCGTGTAGCACCGCACCCCGCATGACGCCGCCTCTCCGCCTCGACCGTTCCAGCGGTGGGCGCCCGCCCGGGAGGGACGGGCGCCTTCGAACGTCCACCGCCCGGCCACGGTAGGCACGGGGGCATCGTCTCCGGCGGGTTTCGCCATGCCCCGTGAACATGATTTGCCGCCACGCATACCGATCAGTGCCCGGCCCGGGCGCGGCAGGGACGAGGCGCGGGCGGGACGAACCGTAGGGGCGGGTCAGTCCACCGGACCGCGCGCCGCGTCGAGGAAGGCACGCCACTCAACGGAACCGAAGGACAGCGCACCGAGATCACGGTGCCGCGTGTCCCGCACGGCTGACCCGCCCGGCCAGTCGGCGACCTCCACACAGGCGGCCTCGCTCTGGGAGTAGCTGGACTTGCGGAAGTGCGTGTTGGGCGGAAGGGGGTGTGAGTTCACAGTGTCAGTCCTTGTCTCGGGTGTGGTCCCGGGCGATACGCTCCAACAACGCCAGGGTCGGTTTGCCGTCGTCGAGCGCCGCCGCACGAAGCCTGTTGAAGACGTCCGTGTAGTGCTCGACGTTCTCCGTGCTGGACATGAACATGTGGGACGACGGTCCTTGCAGATAGACGGTCAGCAGCCCGTGGTGTTCGACGCGAAGGACGGAGAACGAGGCCAATGTCAGCGCGGCGTGCGCACCAGCGCTGAAGGGTAGGGCCTGGAGGGTCACGGTCGGCCGGTGGGCGAGTTCGATGAGGTGCTCTATCTGCGCGGCCATGAGACCCCTGCTTCCGATCCGCTGCCGCAACGCGGCCTCGGCGACGATCATCCACACGTCGGGCGGCGAGCGTCGGTTGAGTACCTCCTGACGTGTGAGACGAACCTGGATTTCCCGGTCAAGGTCACTGTCAGGACGCATGGTCGCCTCGATGACGGCCCGGGCGTAATCCTCGGTCTGGGCCAGTCCCGGGATGAGCTGGGACTGGTACATCTCGATCGAGGTCGCCTGTGCCTCGATGTTGGCGTAGGAACGATAGCTGCGCTCCAGGTCGTAGGGCTGCCATCGGTCCGGTTCACGGGCCTGCTTACGCAGCGCCAGCAACCGGTCGAACTCCTCGGGCGCCTCGTAGAGCGTGAGTAGGCGCTCGATGGACGCCGCCCCGGGAACCGCTCCGCCGTCTCCTGGCGTCTCCCAGCGCGCAAGGCTGCTGGCAGCAGTGCGCATGGCCTTCACAACGTCCCCGAATCTGCGCTCTCCACGCAGTCTGCGCAGTTCCTGTGCTAGCTGCCACTGGGCCAGTGTCGGGTTGTCAGCCATGCCTTGATAATGCCCTTCCACACAATCGGGACAAAATTCGCTACTTTCAAAAGCTACTTGCAAATGCTTGTAGCGAAGAGTTTACTGAGGCATGGAACACGTCGTGCCACGTGTCCGGGCCGCCAAAAAAGCCCCGGCCGGTGTTCTTAACACCGCCGGAGCGCGGCCAGCAGTCCACACCCACAACCAGGGAGACGCCGACATGTCCGTTGTACCGCAGACACCCACCCCCGCCTACCCGGGGCGGCGCTGGGCGGCCCGCACCTATCCGGGCCTGCCGTCCATGAACCCCCGGATGCGCGCCGACCTCCGGGACGACCTGGCCACCCTCACGGGAATCACGCCCGGCCTGGCCGACGACGTCGTCCTCTGCGCGAGCGAGGCCTTCGCCAACGCCGTCGACCACTCGCGCTCCGGCCACCCGGGCGGACGGGTGATGCGCTTCCTGTCCACACCCGTGGTGACCGGGCACGAGGCCACCCTGCGCCTGTCGGTCGTCGACGACGGTCCCGCGCGCCGAAGCCCGCTCGTGCCCGCCCCGCGCGGCCCGCAGGGCCGCCCGCCCGCCGAGCGCGGCCGGGGCCTCCTCCTCATCCACCGGCTGGCCACCGAGTGGGGCACCTCCCTTACCGTGGACACCCCCGGCGGTTCCCCGCTGTCCACCGCCCTCTGGGCCGAGTTCGCCTACCCGAGCGCCGGAGCGGACCGATGACCGGCACCGACCGGGTACGGGCGGTCCTACGCACCCCACGCGGCAGTCGGTTCGCGCGGCCCGCGATCATTGGACCCGACCGGCGCCAGCGCCTCCTGGAGGAGATGCGCGGCAACCCCCGGGTCGCCTACCGGGAACGCCACGGCGTCCTGCCCGCCTGGATGGACGAGCCGCGCCGACACCGGCCGAAACCCTCCGCACCGCTGCCGGTCCCCCGCCCGCGCACGGCACCCGACAACGACCCCCGCCCCGGGAACCCCAGGCGTCCGCCCCTCCCCCGCCGCAGCCGCCACCGCAAACCCCCCAGACGCCACCTTCCGCTCCTGGTGGCCCATGTCCTCACGGCGACGGCCGGAACCCTGGTCGGGGCGGCCGCGTACCACCTCGTCGCGGGCCCGCCCTGAGACCCGACGGCGCGAGGGGCCGCGCCGGGCACCACGTCCGGCGCGGCCCCGGGACCGGGACGGGTCGGAGGTCCTCGGCAGGTGGCCGGAGGAACACCCGACCGATGACGTACCGACCGGACGGTTTGATCCGGGGGTGCGCTTCGCCTAGGGTGCTGGCACCCCGGAATCCGGCCTCCGTCACCCGAGGCGGCCGGTCACGACAAGGAGTCACCGATGGCAGTCGACCCCTCGGAAAGCACCCTGGCCGCGGCACTGTCCGAGGCCCCGGACGGCCCCGTCGTCATGCTCAACCTGCTGCGCTTCGCCCCGGAGGGCCGCGCCTCCTACGAGGAGTACTCGCGCCGTGCGGGCCGCTTCCTGACGAAGTACGGAGCCGAACTGCTCTACGCGGGCGACGGCACCACGCCGCTGATCGCCGAGGACGGCCAGGACTGGGACGCGGTGCTGCTCGTGCGCTACCCCAGCCGCGAGGCGTTCGCCCGCATGGTCGCCGACCCCGGGTACCGGGAGATCACCCACCTGCGCACCCGCGCGCTGAGCGAGGCCGTGCTCCAGCCGACCGTTCCGTGGACGCCCGTCAGCCGGGCGTGACCCGGCCCGGACCGTCCGGCACGCACGGAGGGCCGCACCGGAACCCGTCCGGTGCGGCCCCTACGGCGGTCAGTCCTCCTCGGACATCCGCAGGACGACCGCTCCCCTCTTGTGCCCGGAGTCGACGCGCCGGTGCGCCTCCACCACCCGGTCGAGCGGACAGCTCCGGTCGATGACCGGCCGAAGCGTCCCGGCCTCGGCGAGCTCCCTGATCAGCACGAGGTCCCTGGCCTTGTCGCGCGCCGGCCTGAGCCCCGTGAGCGCGATGCTGGCTCTCTTCCGCCCGCGCCCGAACCTCGTCCAGACCGTCTGGCCCATGACCGCCATGCTGGAGACGGTCGTGAGGTAGTGGCCGCCCGCCCCGAGCGCGCGGCGGCAGCGCCCGAACGAGCTCGCGCCGACCGCGTCGAAGACGACGTCGTAGGCCTCCCGGGCCCGGGTGAAGTCCTCGGCGGTGCGGTCGACCACCCGGCTGGCCCCCAGCGAGCGGACCAGGTCGGCGTTGGCGCCGCTGCACACCGCGGTGACCTCGGCCCCCATGTGCACCGCCAACTGGACCGCCGCGCTGCCGACGCTGCCCGAGGCGCCGTTGACGAGGATCGACTGACCGGCCCTGAGCCGGGCCGCGTCGCGGAGGAAGGGCAGCGCGGTCAGCGCCCCCTCGGACACGGCGACCGTCTCGGCGAACGTCAGGGCGGGAGACTTGGCCACCACGGGCGAGTCCCGGGGAACACGGACGTACTCGGCGTGCGTGCCGAAGCTTCCGCTGAGCGCGAGGACCTCGTCGCCCGGTGCGAGGTCGCGCACGTTCTCGCCGACGGCCTCGACCCGCCCCGCGCAGTCCGCGCCGAGCGTGGGATACCTCGGTCGGATCGGGCCGAAGGTCAGCCTGGCGGGCAGGGGTTCGCCCCGGCGGGCGGCCGAGTCCACGGCGGTGACCGTCGCGGCGTGGACCCGGATGAGCAGATCGTCGGCCCTGGGTGTGGGCGTGGGGACCTCTTCCACGCCCAGCACGTCGGGAGAGCCGAAGGCACGGTGGACGACCGCTCTCATGCGCTACTCCACCGTCCGCAGGATCTGCTCGATGGAGGTGGCGCGCGAACGCAGTTCGGCGACGTCGGTGGCGGTGCGCCGCTGGGCGTCGAGGGTGTTCTCGGCCAGTTGTTCGTACCGGCTCACGAGTTGGCTGAGGTCGTCACGCTGCGCGGCTTCGAGCTTGGTCTTGCGGATGTCGAGGAAGGCGGCCAGCGCTCCGCCGGCCAGGATCGTCACCATGATCAGCACGCCGAGCCCGAAGATGGCGCCCGGCCAGGTCGTGATGTCCATCAGGACTTCTCCTTCGTGTGGGGACCCTTACCGGGGTCCGGTGGGGTGAGGGTGGTGGCCGCCTCCGCGAGGGATGACGGCGACAGACGGACGTCGAAGTCGGTGACGTCGTAGTACTTCATGGCCTTTCCGTCGTCGGAGAGCTCCAGGGCCCCGACGATCAGCCCCGCTGCCTCCAGGCGTTGCAGATGCATGTGAAGGAGGGGGCGGCTGATCCCGATCTCGCGGGCGAGGCCGCTCACGTAGTTCCGGCGGGCGGCCAGTGCGGCGATGATGCGCAGTCGCAGCGGGTTGGACAGCGCCGCCAGCATGTCGACCAGTTCGTCACCGGTGGGCGGTGGTGCTGTCATCAGACTCCTTCACCTGAAAACTTTCTCTTACACATGAAAGTAAAGCATGCCGTCAGCAATGGCAAGAGCCCGGCCCGCGGGGACACTCCGGCCCCGGGAGCCGCCGACCCCGCACACACGAAGGGCCGCACCGGAACGCGTCCGGTGCGGCCCTCCTCGGGTCGGCGGGCGGTCAGGCCACGCGGTCGATGACCAGCGGCCGCGCCTCGTACTCGGCGTCCGCCTCGATGTCGAACGCCCCCTCCAGCGCCTCGGCCGCCCGGTCGAACCGCTCGGGCTCGTCCGCGTGCAGGGTGAACAGCGGCTCGCCCGCGCAGACCTTCTCCCCCGGCTTGGCGTGCAGCGTCACCCCCGCACCGAAGGACACCGCGTCCTCCTTGCGCGCCCGCCCGGCGCCGAGCCGCCACGCGGCCAGGCCCACCTGGTAGGCGTCCAGGCGGGTGAGGGTCCCCGACGCGGGCGCGAGCACCACACGGGTCTCGGCGGCCCGCGGCAGCGGTGCGTCCGGATCACCGCCCTGCGCCCGGATGATCTCCTTCCACGACGCGAGCGCACTGCCGTCCCTGAGCGCCTCGGCCGGGTCCTTGACCCCGTTCTCCCCGGGCGTGAGCCCGGCGGCGGCCAGCATCTCCCGGGCCAGGGCCACGGTCAGCTCCACCACGTCGGCGGGACCGCCGCCGGAGAGCACCTCGACCGCCTCGGCGACCTCCAGCGCGTTGCCCACCTGACGTCCGAGCGGCGTGGCCATGTCGGTGAGCAGGGCGACCGTGCGCACCCCGTGGTCGTTGCCGATGTCCACCATCGTGCGCGCCAGCTCGCGGGCCGAGTCGACGTCCTTCATGAACGCGCCGGAACCCACCTTGACGTCCAGGACGAGCGAACCCGTGCCCTCGGCGAGCTTCTTGCTCATGATGGAGGCGGAGATCATCGGGATCGACTCGACCGTCCCGGTCACGTCGCGCAGCGCGTAGAGCTTGCGGTCGGCCGGGGCGAGCCCGGCACCGGCCGCGCAGATGACTCCGCCGGTGCCGGAGAGCACCGAGCGCATCTCGTCGGTGCCGAGCGAGGCCCGCCACCCGGGGATCGACTCCAGCTTGTCCAGGGTGCCGCCGGTGTGCCCGAGTCCCCGGCCGGACAGCTGCGGCACGGCCGCGCCGCAGGCCGCCACGGTCGGCGTCAGCGGCAGGGTGATCTTGTCGCCCACGCCGCCGGTCGAGTGCTTGTCCGTGGTGGGACGCTCCAGGTCGGTAAAGTCCAGCCGGTCACCGGAGGCGAGCATCGCCTCGGTCCACCGGCTCACCTCGCCCCGGTTCATCCCGCGCAGGAAGACCGCCATGACCAGCGCGGACATCTGCTCCTCGGCGACCTCGCCCCTGGTGTAGGCGTCGATCACCCAGTCGATCTGCTCGGGTGCGAGCTCCGCGCCGTCGCGCTTGGCCCTGATGATCTCGATGACGTCCATGTCCGTTCCCCTTCTTCGCGGAACCGCGGGTGAAAAGACGTCTCCCCGGCACCGGAAGGCCCGGCGCCGGGGAGACGTCCCGGTCACTGCGTGAGGTTGTGCGGCCCGAAGGCCTGCGGCAGCACCTGGTCCATGGTCAGGACCCCCTCGGGGGTGTCGACCAGCAGGTGCGGTCCGCCGTGCTCGTACAGGAGCTGGCGGCAGCGCCCGCACGGCATGAGGATCGCGCCCCTGCCGTCCACGCAGCTGAACGCGGTCAGCCGTCCGCCGCCGGAGGCGTGCAGGGCGCTGACCAGACCGCACTCGGCGCACAGGCCGATCCCGTAGGAGGCGTTCTCCACGTTGCAGCCGCTGACGATCCGGCCGTCGTCGACCAGGGCCGCCGCGCCCACCGGGTAGCGCGAGTAGGGCGCGTAGGCGTTCCCCATGGCCTGCCGGGCGACCGCGCGCAGCGCGGCCCAGTCCACGGCCTCGGGGTTCAGGGGTGCGTCCGTCATGACCGGCTCGCCCTCCACTGCTTGCCGATGCCCGCGGGCGGCCGCAGGCTCTGCGAGGCCAGCGACAGGACCAGCAGGGTCGCGATGTGCGGGCTGTAGGTGGCCAGCTCCCGGGGCAGCGAGTCGGTGGTGAAGTACCACACGAGCAGCAGCACACCGGCCACCGCTCCGGCGATGGCCAGCCCCTTGCGGTCGGAGCGGACCTGCCAGAGCGCGACCGCCAGCAGCGCCACGGCCAGGAGCAGCAGCAGGGCGTGGATCGCCTCGCCGCCGCCGCGCACCTGGAGGGCGTCGGTGTAGCCGAACAGCCCGGCGCCCATGGCCAGGCCGCCGGGGCGCCAGTTGCCGAAGATCATCGCGGCCAGGCCGATGTACCCGCGGCCGCCGGTCTGCCCCTCCTGGTAGATGTTGGACGCGACGATCGCGAGGAACACGCCGCCCATGCCCGCCAGGCCGCCGGAGATGACCACGGCGATGTACTTGAAGCTGTACACGGGCACGCCCAGGGACTCGGCGGCGTCGGGGTTCTCACCGACCGACCGCAGCCGCAGCCCGAACGTGGTCTTCCACAGCACCAGGTAGGTCACCGGGATCATCAGCAGCGCGATGAGGGTCAGCGCCGACATCCGCGTGGTCAGTCCGACCACCAGCGACGCCAGGTCCCCGACCAGGAAGATCCCGCTGTCGGCGACGGGTTCGAGCACCCCCGGCAGCCACGGCAGGTTCAGCGTCGGGAAGGACGGCGTCGTCGGCGACTGGGCCGCGCCCGCACCGGGCACGTCCGAGTAGAGCAGGATCGACATGTACCGCATCGCGCCGAGCGCGAGGATGTTGATCGCCACACCGGAGACGATGTGGTCGACCGCGAAGGTCACCGTGGCCACCGCGTGCAGCAGACCGCCCAGCATGCCGCCGAGCACACCCGCCATCAGGCCGATCCAGGGGTTGTCGAAGGACCACGCGAAGTAGGCCCCGAACCAGGTCCCCAGGATCATCATGCCCTCGAGGCCGATGTTGATGATGCCGGAGCGCTCCGCCCACAGACCGCCCAGACCGGCCAGGCCGATGGGCACCGCGAAGGCGAGCGTGGTGTTGATGGTGCCCGCGTCGGTGAGCATGTCCTGGCCGGTGATGACCCGCAGCCCCGACAGGGCCACGAACACCGCGCAGGTCAGGGTGAGGAAGCGCCACCTGGCCCATCCCCGAGGGCGGTACGGCGACTCGTGCACCGCCGCCGTGACGTTGAGTTCCTGGCTCACTGTGCCTCCCCGCCGCGTTCGCCGTCGGTCTTCGGGCCGGTCTCGCCCTCGTCACCGGACGCGGGTGCGGCACCCACCGGTTCGGCCGCCACGGTCGTGGCGCCGAGCTGCTTGCCGATCTGCTGTTGCTGGTAACGGCGGCCCCAACGGTGCACGACCTCGTAGACCACGACCACCGTGAGGACGATGGTGGCCTGCGCGATGACCGCGATCTCCTGCGGGATGTCGTCGAAGGGCAGGATGTTCGCCGCCTGGGTCAGGAACGACCAGAACAGGGAGGCGAAGACGATGCCCACCGGGTGGTTGCGGCCCAGCAGGGCGATGGCGATACCGATGAACCCGATGCCGGTGGGGAAGTCCAGCGCGTAGTAGTGCGCGCTCCCCAGCAGCTGGGGCAGGCCCACCAGCCCGGCGACCATGCCCGAGAAGAGCATGGACAGGAACACCATCTTCTTGACGTTGATACCGCTGGCCTCGGCCGCCGACTGCGACTGGCCCGTGGAGCGCAGCTCGAAGCCGAAGCGGGTGCGGTTGAGCATCACGGAGTAGCCGATGCCGACCGCGACGGCCAGGAACACCAGGCCGAAGATCTCCCGGTCCGAGCCGAGGAAGACCGCGGGGATCCCGGGCACCCAGGACGACTCGGGCAGCGGCGGGGTGCCGATGTTGTTGGTACTGATCTGGACCGCGAGGCGGTCGGTGCTCAGCAGGTAGGCGGTGATACCGGTGGCGATCGCGTTAAGCATGATCGTGGAGATCACCTCGGACACGCCCCGGGCGACCTTGAGGTACCCGGCGATACCGGCCCAGGCTCCGCCCACCGCCACGGCCACGACGATCATGAGCAACTGGCTGAACGGCGGCGGCAGGATGAGGTAGCCGCCCACGGCGGCCGAGAGCAGGGCCGCCAGCCGGTACTGGCCGTCGACGCCGATGTTGAACAGCTTCATCTTGAAGCCGATCGCCACGGCCACGGCGGCCAGGTAGTAGGTGGTGCTGTCGTTGATGATCTGCACCATGCTGTCCGGGCGGGTGCCGTACTCCAGCATCCGGCCGAACGTCGACATGGGGTCGATGCCGCTGAACAGCAGCACGAGCGCGGTCACCGCGATCGCGATCAGCCCGGCCGCGAAGACCGCGGCGAAGGACAGCGCCAGCAGTGCCGACAGGCGGTGGAAGAGCAGGAAGGCCAGGGCGGAGCCGACGACGGCGCCGACGGCGGCGGAGGCCGGCTCGATCAGGCTCAGGTCCAGCAGCCACGCCGTCAGCAGTCCGCCGACCACCGCCAGCACCAGGGCCGTCGGCACCACGAGGGTGTTGTGCAGCGCGGTGCCCTTCTCCTCCGTCCCGGCGGCCGCGACGCGGCGCTCGGGCGGCACCATGCTGTGGGTCACGGCCACGAAGGCGAAGGCCGCGGTGACGCCGATGATCAGCGCCGCCCACCACAGCAGCGCCATGTCGAGGGCGAACGTGACCCCCGTGCCCAGGAGCACCGCGACGACGAAGGCCAGGGGGCCGGAGAGCTGGCGCGGGTTGTCAGAGGTCTTCACGACTCGCCCCCGTCCTCGTCGGCACGGTCAGTACCCTCAGCACCGCTGTCACTCTCCGTGGAACCGCCGCCCGCGCGCAGTCCGGCGCCGGTCATGGCCGAGCCCAGCTGTTCGGGGGTGACGGTGGTCGGGTCGGCCTCCGCGACCAGGCGGCCGCGGAGGATCACGTGGATCGTGTCGGACATGCCGATCAGCTCGTCCAGGTCGGCGGAGATCAGCAGCACCGCCAGACCGGCGGCGCGGGCCTCGCGCAGCTGCTCCCAGATGGCCGACTGGGCACCCACGTCCACACCGCGCGTGGGGTGCGCGGCGACCAGGAAGCGCGGGTTACCGCTCATCTCCCGGCCGATGATGAACTTCTGCTGGTTACCGCCGGACAGGGCGTCGGCGATGACGTCGATGCCCGGCGTGCGCACGTCGTACTCGGCGACGATGCGCTCGGAGTCGGCGCGCGCCCCCACCCGGTTGATCCAGGGGCCGCGCACGCTGGGCGCCTTGGTCTGGTGGCCCAGGATGCGGTTCTCCCACAGCGGGGACTCCAGCAGCACGCCGTGCCGGTGGCGGTCCTCGGGGATGTAGCCGACCCCCGCCTCGCGGATGCGCAGCGTGGACCAGCCGGTGATGTCCTGCTCCTCCAGGCGGATGCGGCCCGAGGCGAGGTGGCGCATGCCCATGATCGCCTCGATCAGCTCGGACTGGCCGTTGCCCTCGACACCGGCGACACCGACGATCTCGCCCCGGTGGATGTCGACGCTGACCTCGTCCACGACCGGGCGCCCCTCCGCGGAGCGGACGGTGACCCCGTCGAGCGAGAGCACGACGTGGTCGGTCACGGTGGACTCGCGCAGCTCGGGCACGGGCAGGTCGCCGCCGACCATGAGGGTGGCCAGTTCCCGGGCGGTGGTGGTGCTCGGGTCGGCGGTGGCCACCGTGGTCCCGCGGCGGATGACGGTGATGTCGTCGGCGACGGACAGCACCTCGTCGAGCTTGTGCGAGATAAAAATGACGGTCAGGCCCTCGCGCTTGAGTTCGCGCAGGTTGTCGAAGAGCTCGTCGACCTCCTGCGGGACCAGGACCGCCGTGGGCTCGTCGAGGATGATCGTCTCGGCGCCCCGGTAGAGGACCTTGAGGATCTCCACGCGCTGGCGGTCGCCCACGCCCAGGTCCTCCATCAGGCGGTCGGGCTCGACCCCGAGGCCGTACTGGGCGGACAGCCGCTGGATCTCGGCGCGGGCGCGCCTGCCGATGCCGTGGCGGCGCTCGGCGCCCAGGACCACGTTCTCCAGAACGGTGAGGTTGTCGGCGAGCATGAAGTGCTGGTGCACCATGCCGATGCCGTGGCGGATGGCGTCGGAGGGCGAGTGGAAGCGCACCTCCTGACCCTTGACCCGGATGGTGCCCTCGTCGGGCCGGTGCATCCCGTACAGGGTCTTCATCAGTGTGGACTTGCCCGCACCGTTCTCGCCGACGATGGCGTGCACGGTACCGGGAGCCACGGTGATGTCGATGTCGTGGTTGGCCACGACTCCGGGAAAACGCTTGGTGATCCCGTGCAGCTCGACGGCGGGGGTTTGACTCGACCCGCCGCCCGATGACGTGCTGCTCATCTGTCTCCTCATGGAACTGGCGGCGGGGCGCCGGGCCGCGTGTCAGCCTCCGGACGCCGTCGTCGCGAAGCGGCAACCGGCAGCGGCACCGGGCGCGTCCTGCGCACTCCGGTGCCGCCTCCGGTGCTGTGCCACGGGACCTGGCCCGTGGCTCGGCGTGCTACGGGGCGGTCGGGACCTCGATCTCGCCGTCGATGATCTGCTGCTTGTACCCGTCGAGCTCCTCGACCAGGGGCGTGATGAGCTCCTCGTTGGACTGCGTGTAGTCCACGCCGCCCGAGGCCAGGTCGAAGCGCTGGATGCCGCCCTCGACGTCACCCTCGACGGCGTCCTGGATCAGCTCGAACACAGCCACGTCCACCTGCTTGATGGCGGAGGTGAGCACGTACGGCTTCTGGTCGTCCTCGGCGTTCTCGTACTGGTCGCTGTCCACGCCGATGAACAGGAAGTCGTTCTCCACGGCGGCCTGGAGCACACCGTTGCCGGAGGCGCCGGCGGCGTGGTAGATGACGTCCGCGCCGCGGTCGTACTGGGCCTGGGCGGTCTCGCGGCCCGCGGCGGGGTCGCTGAAGCCGCTGAAGTCCGGCGGCTGGCTGATGTAGTCGATCTCGATCTCGACGTCGTCGTTGACGTGCTCGGCGCCCGCGACGAAACCGGCCTCGAACTTCTGGATCAGCGGGGTCTCGACACCGCCGATGAAGCCGACGTGGTCCTCCTCCGTGGACAGCGCCGCGGCGGCACCGGCCAGGAAGGAGGCCTGCTCCTCGGCGAAGACCAGGCTGGTGACGTTGTCGACGCCCTCGATCTCGGAGTCCACGATCGCGAAGTGGACGTCCTCGTACTCCTGGGCGACCGCCTCGACGGCCTCCGCGTAGGCGAACCCGACGGCGATGACGACGTCGAAGCCCTCGTTGGCCATCGTGGCCAGACGCTCCTCCTTCGCGGACTCGGGCTCGCCGTCGGCGGGCTCGAAGTCGCGGGTCTCCACGCCCAGCTCCTCGGCGGCCTGGGTCAGACCGCGGTAGGCCGAGTCGTTGAACGAGCGGTCGCCACGGCCGCCGACGTCGTAGGCCAGGCCGACGCGGACGTCGGAGCTTGCTTCCTCGCCGCCGTTGGTGCCGCTGTCGTCGGCGTTCTCGGTCGCGTTGTCACACGCGGTGAGGGCCAGCACACCCGCCGCCGCGGCGGCGGCGAACTTGGCCGCGTTGCTGCGCTTCACTTCGGTAACTCTCCCCTTCGCCCTCTCAGCGGCCCGCATTCGCACGGATCCGACCTGAGTTCTGTTGCCGGACAATATCCGCTGGTGGAAAGTACACGTGACGGACAGACTGAGTTGTTATGAAGGCGAGAGCTGAGAGACACGGCGCCCCACCCGAACCCCGCCGGGTGCGCGCCGCGCAGCGGCGGCCAGATTCCCGTTCCTCCTTATCCGACCTGAGGTTCTCCGGCCCACAGAGGGCTTTTCACACTCCGCTTCCGGCAGGACACCGGACGTCACCACGCCCCGTCGGCGCCGTGACACGGCACCGGCGGGGCCATCCGGTCTAGACCGGACTATCCAACCAGGAAGTCCACCACGGCCTGCTTGAAGACGCGTGCGGACACCGCGTTGGCGTGGTCCCGCCCGGGGATCTCGACGTGTGTCCCACCGCAGCGAACCGCGAGGGCCCCGGCTCCCGCCGCGAGCGTATCCCGGGCGCCGGAGACCAGCAGGAGGGGCACGCCGACGGGCACGGGGTCCTCGGTGAACGGCCGGGCGGCCTGGCCCCGCGCGCAGGCGGCCAGGGCGTCGGCGTCGTTGCCCGGGAGTCCGGACACCGTCCGGAAGACCTGGTCGAAGGGGGTCTCACCGGAGCCGGGGGCGGACAGGTCGGCGTCGGCGAAGGCGTTGACCGGACCGAAACCGCCCAGGACGGCGCGCCGGACCCGGCCGGGGGCGGTCAGGGCCAGGTCCCAGGCCAGGCGGGAGCCCATGGAGTAACCGACCAGGTCGACCCGGTCCACCGCGAGCTCGTCGAGCAGGCGCACCAGGTCGGCGGTGAAGCGTTCGGGCAGGTAGGCGCCCTCGTCGAGCGGCTTGTCACTGCCGCCGTGGCCGCGCAGGTCCGGCCCCAGGACGCGCAGTCCGGCGCCGCCGAGCGCCTGCGGCCACCCCGCGGCGGACCAATTCATGCTGAAGTTCGTACCGAATCCGTGCAGAAGTAGGACCGGTACGGCGTCCACCGGTTCCGCCGGCGGCAAATCGACATAGCGCATTGTCACGTCGCCAACAAGATTCGCAGTCATGATTCCTCAGTCGATTGTGGACTTGGCGTTTCACCCAGGAAAAAACGAAGGCCCAATCAGATGTTCCTATAAACACTCGCGCGGGTGACCGACGCGTGTTTGTGGATCCATCCGAACGGGCCCTCTGACGTGGCGATCCTCAGTCCGTCGGCGGCTTCAACCGCACGCGGCGCGCGGGCCTGGCCTCCTCCGCGGGAACCCTGCCGACGATGCCCGCCTGGGGGGCTTCGTCACTCACCGTGACCGCGAAGGTGACCAGGGGCGCGCCCACGGGGACGACCTCGTTCTCCTGCGCGTGCAGGGTGACCACCCGGCCCGCGGTCGGCGAGGGGATGACCACGGCCGACTTGGTGGTCTCCACCTCCACCAGCGGGGCGTTGCGCTCGACGTGGTCGCCGACGGCGACCTGCCACTCCAGGACGGTCGCCTCGACCAGGCCCTCGCCGAGGTCGGGAAGGGTGAAGGTGGTGTTGTCCTCAGCCATGGTCGTCTAGTACTCCAGAGTCCGTTGCACCGCGAGCAGGACGCGGTCGATGGTCGGCAGGTACTGCGGCTCCAGGGGACCCGCGGGGTAGGGGACGTCGAATCCGGTGACGCGCTGGACGGGGGCGGCCAGGTCCCGGAAGCAGTTCTCCGTGACCAGGGTGGCCACCTCCGCCCCCAGTCCGGCGGTGAGCGGCGCCTCGTGGACCACGACGGCGCGCCTGGTACGCGCGACCGAGGCGGCCAGCCCGGCGGCGTCGATCGGCTTGAGCCAGCGCAGGTCCAGCACCTCCAGGTCCACGCCGTCCTCGGCCGCGAGCTCGGCGACCTGGAGGCAGCGGTGCACCATGGCGCCCCAGGCGATGAGGGTCGCGTGACGGCCCGGGCGGACGACGCGGCTGGCACCGATGGGTGCGGTGGGCTCCAGGAGCCGGACGGGCTTGCGGTCCCAGTAGCGGGCCTTGGGCTCCATGAACACGACCGGGTCGTCGGAGCGGACCGACTGGAGCAGCAGCGTGTAGGCGTCGCCGGCGTCGGAGGGGGCGGCGACCTTGAGGCCCGGCGTGTGCGCGAAGAGCGCCTCCAGGCTCTCACCGTGGTGTTCGGGCGCCTGGATGCCGCCGAAGGAGGGCAGGCGCAGGGTGATCGGCATCGGCGCGGCCCCCCGGGTCCGGTAGTTCATCCGGGCGACCTGGTTGACGATCTGGTCGATGGCCGGATACGCGAAGCCGTCGAACTGGAGCTCGGGCACCGGGCGCCAACCGTTCATGGCCAGTCCGACCGCCATGCCCATGATCGCGGACTCGGCCAGGGGCGTGTCGAAGACACGCTGGTCGCCGAACTCCTTCTGGAGGCCGTCGGTGACGCGGAAGACGCCGCCCAGGGCGCCGACGTCCTCACCGAAGACGAGGGTGTCGGGGTCCTCGGCGAGCAGGACCCGCAGGGCGCGGTTGATCGCCTGCTGCATGGACAGTTCGACGGGCGCGGATTCCGCGGGGACCTCGGTCCGTTCGATCAGCTCGGTCACAGTTCGACCTCTTCCTGCCAGACACGGCGCTGCCGGGTCAGCTCGTCGGTGGTCTCCCGGAAGACGTGCGTGAACAGTTCGGAACCGTCCGGTTCGGGCTCGGCGGCCACACCGTCGCGGATCTCCTCGGCTCGGGCACGGGCGGCGGCGTCCACCTCGGCGAGGGCCTCCTCGTCGGCGTGCCCGGCCTCGACCAGGGCCGCGCGCAGCAGGTCGAGGGGGTCGCGGCGGAGCCAGCGCTCGGTGTCGGCCCCGTCCCGGTAGCGGGTGGGGTCGTCGGAGGTGGAGTGCGGCTCGACGCGGTAGGTCAGCGCCTCGATGAGGGTGGGGCCCCCGCCGCGCCGGGCCCGGGCGACGGCGTCGGCGGTGGCCCGGTACACGGCTCCGGCGTCGTTGCCGTCGACCAGGACACCGGGCATCCCGTAACCCTCGGCCCGCGCGGAGACCGAGCCGCCGGCGACCTGGCGGTGGTTGGGGACCGACAGCGCCCACTGGTTGTTCTGACAGAAGAAGACGACGGGGGCGCCCATGACCCCGGCGAAGTTCATCGCCTCGTGGACGTCGCCCTCCGAGCTGGCCCCGTCTCCGAAGTAGGCCAGGGCGACGCCGTCGTCGCCGCGCAGCCGTTCACCGACGGCCCAGCCGACCGCGTGCGGTACGGGCCCGCCGACCACGGCGTTGATCGCGCCGAACCGGGAGGCCATGACGTCGTACAGGCCGCCGTGCCACAGGGCGCGGTGGGTGGCCATGTAGCCGACCATCTCCACCCCGTAGGCCAGGGCGGAGGCCATCTCGCGGTAGGTGGGGAAGACGAAGTCCCGCTCCGCGTCCATGGCGGCGGCGCTGGCGACCTGGGCGGCCTCCTGCCCGCGCACGGAGACGTAGGCGGGGAAGACGCCCTGGCGCTGGAGGGCGATGGCCTCGGCGTCCAGGTCGCGCGCGGTCCGCATGTGGCGGTAGAGCGCGAGGGTCAGGTCGGGCGGCAGGTGGTCCACGGTGATGGATCCCCGGCCCTCCGGCTCGTGGGTGGTCATGCTGAGCGGCTCCCAACGTGGCCCCGCGCGTGGTGACGCGGCCGGGGCTCGGGTGGTCACGGTCCTACGTGTGATTCTCCGGACATCTCGACAGAATCGCTAGATACGCGCCCGTAGTTGATACAAATGAGGACGAAAGACGAGCAAACGTCCTTATACGTCTCACCTGGACACGCAGTCTCGGCAGAAAACGGCACACCGTGCGATACACCGCGAATCGGACCTCACCCCGAGCCATCCCCGACGCGTGCGCACCCCCGACGCCCCCCTGCCCCGGAAGCACCCGAAGCAAGGGGGACATCACTCGGGGTGACCGAACGGCCGCCGCCCCGGCGCCTGGCCAGATGTGGACAACGTGTCGATACATCACGGAAACAAGATGACAAACAGCAACAGAAAGGACCCCCAAAGGAGAAGTTCTGTCACGTTTGCCGGAACGCGGTGTAGTTACTCCCGAGTCAGGGAAACCCCCGCCCCAGCGATGTCATCCACCTTGAGTACAGTCGGACTCCCCCCGACCCGACACCACTCCCGTCGGGCCCGCGCGAGGCCCCCGCAACGTTCCTGCGCGGTTATCGCCCTCCCGGGACGGGCGGCGACCACCCACCGCCGCCCAATCTCGCGGACTGAGATCCCAATGGACGAGAACAACGTTTACCTGGTAGTTCGTTAGCCCCGGTCAACGACGACGGAAGGGGCGGACACTGACACAAGAGCACATGAGGAGCACGCACATGGCCATGGGCGACCAGCGCAGGAGCGGCCGACGGCCGGACTCCACCGACCAGACCATCCTGAGCGCCCTCGCCAAGGACGCGCGGACCGGGATCACGGAGATCGCCGCACTGGCCAACGTCTCCAGGGCCACGGCCTACAACCGGATCAAGCGGCTCACCGACGAGGGTGTCATCCGCGGCTACTCCGTGGTGACCGACCACGCCAAGATGGGGCTCGGCGTCACCGCGCTCGTCCTCATCTCCGGAAGCCAGCCGGACTGGCGCGCCAACCGCGAGATCCTGTCCTCCTACCCCGAGATCGAGTACTGCTGGTACGTGGTGGGTTCGGCGGACATCGTCCTCCTCGTCCGCGTCTCCAACACCAACCAGCTGCGCGACCTGATCCTCACCCGTCTGCAGTCCCTGCCCGGGGTGACCGCCACCCAGACGCTCACCGTGATCGACGAGGTCGTCCACCGCCCCGTCGTGGAACCCCCCGAGTTCGAGTGAGCCGCGGGCGCGCTCAGGCCCCGACCACCCCGGCGACCGAGGACACCAGGCCGGCGAGCAGCGCGGTACCCCGCGCGCGGGCGGCCGCCACGTCCGCGTCCGCGTCCAGGACCACCTCGACGTAGGCCTTGAGCTTGGGCTCGGTGCCCGAGGGACGCAGCGTCACCCGGCCCCGGACGGCACCCTCCAGACGGAAGCGCAGGGCGTCGGTCGGAGGAAGCCCCTCGTGGCCCGCGGAGAAGTCGTCGACCCCGGCGACCGTGAAGGGACCGAACCCCGTGGGCGGCTGGGCGCGCAACCGCCGCATCGCCGCCGAGATGACCGACAGGTCGTCCACCCGCACCGAGAGCTGGTCGCTCAGGTGCAGGCCGTACCGGCGCGCCTGGTCGTCCAACAGATCCACCAGCGTGCGCCCCTCGCGCCCGGCCTCGGCCGCGAGCGCCGCCATCACCAGCGCCGCGCCGATACCGTCCTTGTCGGCCACGGGACGGCCCCCGTCACCTCCGACGCAGTACCCCAGCGCCTCCTCGTAGGCGAAGACCGGACGTCGGCCCGGCCCGCCGGCCCGGGCCAGCCACTTGAACCCGGTGAGGGTCTCCTCGTAGTGCACCCCCCGGTCCCGGGCGATCTTGCCCAGCAGACTGGAGGAGACGATCGAGGTCGCCACCACGCGGTCGTCCCCGAAGGTGTGGTCGAGCACGTACTCGGCCAGCAGACCGCCGACCTCGTTGCCCGTGAGCAGCCCGTGGCCGGGGACGGCGACGGCGAGCCGGTCGGCGTCGGGGTCGTTGGCCAGGACCAGGTCGGCTCCCGTCTCCCGGCCCGCCGCGACCGCCAGGTCCATGGCCCCGGGCTCCTCGGGGTTGGGGAACTCCACCGTCGGGAAGTCGGGGTCGGGGGCGAACTGGGCCCCGACCACGGACGGGCGGGCGAACCCCGCACGCTCCATGGCCGCCAGCAGCACCTCGCCGCCCACCCCGTGCAGCGGCGTGTAGGCGACGGACAGGTCGCGCTCCCCGCCCATCGGCAGGGCGGTGACCGCCGCCAGGTACCGGTCGACCGCCTCCTCGCCCAGAACCGCCCAGTCCCGCCCCAGCGGAAGGTCGCCGAGCGGTCCGACGGCGTCGATGGCCGCGGAGATCTCGGCGTCGACCGGGGCGACGATCTGGGCGCCCGCGTTCGCACCGGTCCCGCCGACGTAGACCTTGTACCCGTTGTCCCGCGGCGGGTTGTGGCTGGCGGTGACCATGATCCCGGCGTCCGCTCCCAGGTCGCGCACGGTGAACGCCAGGACCGGGGTGGGCAGGGGCCTCGGCAGCAGGGAGACCCGGTGCCCGGCCCCGGTGAGCACCGCCGCGCTCGCCTCGGCGAAGTCCGCCGACCCGTGGCGGGCGTCGTACCCGACGACCACGTGGCTCCCGTCGTCCAGCCAGGCGCCGATCCCGGCGGCCGCGCGCATGACCACGGCCCGGTTCATCCGGCCCGGCCCCGCGCCCAGCTCGCCCCGCAGCCCGGCGGTGCCGAACTCCAGGCGGGCGGCGAAGCGGTCGTCGAGGTCGGCCCGGGCGGCGGCGTCGCCGGACTCAGCCCGCTCCAGCAGGACGGCCAGCTCCTCGCGGGTGACGGGGTCGGGGTCCTCGGCGAGCCACTGTCGGGCACGGGCGACGGTGTCGGCGGTCATCGGAGTCCTTCGTTCTGGGTCGTGTTCTTGGAGCGGTCACCGTAGGGGATGTTGTTCGGGCGCCGCCAGGGTTGTGCAGGGCGAGGCGAGCCGCGAGCGAGGAACGAGCGACAGGCGTAGCCGAGGACGAAGAATCCCTGGCCCTCGGAGCGCCCGAACACGGGCCGAAGCGAAGCGGAGGCCCCAAACAAACACCATTCGGGCGCCGCCAGGGTTGTGCAGGGCGAGGCGAGCCGCGAGCGAGGAACGAGCGACAGGCGTAGCCGAGGACGAAGAATCCCTGGCCCTCGGAGCGCCCGAACACGGGCCGAAGCGAAGCGGAGGCCCCGAACAAACACCATTCGGGCGCGGCCGAGGATGCGCGATCCCCGGCCGCGGGGCACCCGAACACGGGTCAGGGCGAAGCGGAGGCCCCGCACAGGCACGGTCCGGGCTCCGCCGCGGAGCGGGCCGCGGTCGGTGGCCGGCCGCATGCGGGCCGCAGCGAGGGCCCCGGACGACCACCGCCTAGAGCCGGGCCACGATGTCGGCGAGCAGGCGGCCGACCGTCCCGGCGGCGTCGCGCCCGGTGGCCAGCACGTCCTCGTGGTCCAGGTTGGCGCCCTCCAGTCCGGCGGCCACGTTGGTGACCAGGGACAGCCCCAGGACCTGGGCCCCGGCCGCACGGGCGGCGATGGCCTCCAGCACGGTGGACATACCGACGAGGTCGGCGCCCATGGCGCGCAGCATGCGGATCTCGGCGGGCGTCTCGAAGTGCGGGCCGGGCATCGCCGCGTAGACGCCCTCGGGCAGGTCGGGGGCGACCTCGCGGGCGAGGCCGCGCAGCTTGGGGCTGTAGGTCTCGCTGAGGTCGACGAAGTCGGCACCGGTCAGCGGCGAGCGCGCCGTCATGTTCAGGTGGTCGGCGATGAGCACGGGCGAGCCGACGGAGTAGTCGGGGTTGATGCCGCCCGCGGCGTTGGTGAGCACGATCGTCCTGGCTCCGGCGGCGACGGCGGTGCGCACGTTGTGCACGACGGCGTCGGTGCCGTGCCCCTCGTACAGGTGGGTGCGGCCCAGGAAGGCGAGCAGGTTCCGCTGCCCGTCGCGGACGCTGCGGAGCGTGCCGCTGTGGCCGTCGACGGCGGGCGGCAGGAAGCCCGGCAGTTCGGCCGTGGCCACCTCGTGGGTGGACTCGCCGAGCAGGTCGGCGGCGGGCGCCCAGCCCGACCCCATGACCAGGGCGACGTCGTAGCTGTCCACTCCGGTGCGCGACCGCAGTTCGGTCGCGGCTTCCTCGGCGATGGCCTGGGGTGTGCGGGTCACTGCTGGTTCTCCGTTCGTTCGGGCCGCGGACGCGGCAGGACGTGCGCTGCGGTGCGCGGCGGGAGGTGCACCCCCGTGCGGACCGGCCGGGACAGGACGAGCTGCGGTCCGTAGGAACCGTCCGGATAGGTGCGCCCCGTGGGGGCGAACCCGGCCGACCGGTAGGTGCGCAGGCCGACCTCGTTGCCCTCGCTGACGCACAGCACGATCTCCGTGGCGCGGGGGGCGGCCCCGGCCACGAGCAGGTCGAGCAGCGGCGCGGAGCAGACCGTCCTTCCCACACCCAGACCCTGCCACGCGGGGACCACGTAGAAGGCGCGCAGGAGCACCGCGCGCTCCGGCGTGTCGACCAGGTCGCGCAGGTGGCCGACCCGGTCGACGATCCCGAAACCGGCGCAGGCCTCGCGGGCCGACCCGGGGTCGGTGGCGTCGGCTCCGGTGCTCACGACGGCGAACGGGACGCGCGCGGGGTCGGCGTCGGCGCGCGGCAGGGAATCCACCGGCAGATTGGTGAACCGGGACTGGCCCGGCGCCAGGCGGTGGCGGAGCACCGTCTCGCGCAGCACGGCGACCTCTGGCGTGGTCCGGTCGAGCCGGACCAGGCGCAGCCCGCGCGCGGGTCCCGGGTCCGGATGTTCGGTCGGTGAGTGGGTCGCCACGATCGCTCCTCGTTCGCCGCGTCGGACCGGGACCCGGACGGGCCCCGGTCCGCCAGTGTTACACCCCGATCGGGTGCCAGACCGTCTTGGTCTCCAGGAACGGCGTCATGCGGGCGGTGCCCGGGTCGGGGTCGAGCCAGGCGTCCTCTCCCCCGTCGGCGCCCGGCCCGGGGCGCAGGACCCGGGTCAGGGTGGCGGCCGCGGCCTCCTCGAACTCGACCGCCAGGTCCCCGGCACCGGTCAGGTCCAGGGCGTTGACGTCGGCGTGCGAGGCCAGGTGCGGGCCGATCTCCGGCACCCGCCCGGTGAGCAGGTTGACCACGCCGCCCGGCACGTCCGAGGTGGCCAGCACCTCGGCCAGGTCGACCGCGGCCAGGGGCGCGCTCTCGGAGGCGACCACGACGGCGGTGTTGCCGGTGGCGATGACCGGCGCCAGCACGGAGGTCAGCCCGAGCAGCGGAGCGCCCTGCGGGGCGAACACGGCCACGACGCCCGTCGGCTCGGGGGCGGAGTGGTTGTAGTAGGGGCCGGAGACGGGGTTGGCGCCGCCCAGCACCTGGGCGACCTTGTCCGTCCAGCCCGCGTAGTAGACCCAGCGGTCGATCGCGGCGGAGACGGCCTCCTCCGCGGCGGCGCGCGAGAGCCCCCGGGCCCGCTCGGCCCCGGCGGCGAACTGGTCGCGGCGCCCCTCCAGGACCTCGGCGACCCGGTACAGGATCTGCCCGCGGTTGTAGGCGGTGCGCGCCGACCATCCGCCGAAGGCCTTGCGGGCGGCGGACACCGCGTCGCGGGCGTCCTTGCGGGAGGCCAGCGCGGCGTTGGCCAGGTGGTCGCCGTCGGCGGAGGTCACGGGGTAGCACCTGCCCGATTCCGAACGCGGGAACGCCCCGCCCAGGTAGAGCTTGTACGTCTTGCGGACCGCCAGGCGCGGGGGCCGCGGTGTCTCAGCCGTCCTGCGCTGCTTAGCCAAGGTAGGCCTCCAAACCGTGCCGTCCGCCCTCGCGGCCGTATCCCGACTCCTTGTAGCCGCCGAAGGGACTGGTCGGGTCGAACTTGTTGAACGTGTTGGACCAGATGACGCCCGCGCGCAGGCGCTCGGCCGTCCACAGCATGCGCGACCCCTTCTCGGTCCACACGCCCGCCGACAGCCCGTAGGGGGAGTTGTTGGCCTTGGCCACCGCCTCCTCCGGGGTGCGGAAGGTGAGCACCGACAGCACGGGGCCGAAGATCTCCTCGCGGGCGACGCTGTGGGCCTGGCTGACGCCGGTGAGGACCGTGGGGGCGAACCAGTACCCGGCCGAGGGCAGCTCGCAGGGCGGCGACCAGCGCTGCACGCCCTCCTGCTCGCCCGCGTCGGTCAGCTCCCGGATCCGCGCCAGCTGGGCGGCGGAGTTGATCGCGCCGATGTCGGTGTTCTTGTCCAGCGGGTCGCCCAACCGGAGCTTGGCGATCCGCTCCTTGAGTCTGGGCAGCAGCTCGTCGGCGATCGACTCCTGGACCAGCAGGCGCGATCCCGCGCAGCACACGTGGCCCTGGTTGAAGAAGATGCCGGAGACGATCCCCTCGACCGCCTGGTCGACGGCGGCGTCGTCGTAGACGATGTTGGCGCCCTTGCCGCCCAGTTCCAGGGTGACGCGCTTGCCGGTGCCCGCGACCGAGCGGGCGATCTGGCGACCGACCTCGGTGGAGCCGGTGAAGGCGACCTTGTCGGTGCCCGGGTGCTCCACGAGGGTCCGCCCGGTCCCGCCCGCGCCGGTGACGATGTTGACCACGCCCGGGGGCAGGTCGGCCTCCTGGCAGATCTCGGCGAAGGCCAGCGCGCTCAGCGGCGTGGTCTCGGCGGGCTTGAGCACCACCGTGTTGCCGGTGGCCAGGGCCGGGGCGACCTTCCACGCGAGCATGAGCAGCGGGAAGTTCCACGGGATGACCTGGGCGGCCACGCCGAGGGGGCGCGGGTCGCGGCCCAGCCCCGCGTGGGCGAGCTTGTCGGCCCAGCCCGCGTGGTAGAAGAAGTGCGCGGCGACCAGGGGGACGTCGACGTCGCGGGTCTCCTTGATGGGCTTGCCGTTGTCCAGGGACTCCAGGACGGCGAGCTCGCGGGCGCGCTCCTGGACGATCCGGGCGATACGGAAGAGGTACTTGCCGCGCTCGGCGCCGGACATCCGGCTCCACACGGTGTCGTACGCGCGGCGGGCGGCGGCCACCGCCCGGTCGACGTCGGCCTCCCCGGCGACCGCGAAGCGGGCGAGCTCGGTCTCGTCGGCGGGGTTGACCGTCGCCATGGACCCACCGCCCTCGGCGGGGGTGAACTCACCGTCGATGAACAGGTCGTAGGTGTCGCGCAGGCGGACGACGGAGCGGGACTCCGGCGCGGGCGCGTAGTCGAAGATCACGGCTCTAGTCCAGCGTGTAGTAGTCGGGGCCCGGGTAGGTGCCGGTGCTGAGCCTGGTGCGCTGCATGAGCAGGTCGTTGAGCAGGCTGGAGGCACCGATGCGGAACAGGTCGGGGGACAGCCAGTCGGGGCCGGCCACCTCGTTGACCATCACCAGTTGGCGGATGGCGTCCTTGGAGGTGCGGATGCCGCCCGCGGGTTTGACGCCCACGTGCCTGCCGGTGGCGGCGTGGTGGTCGCGCACGGCCTCCAGCATGACCAGGACGACGGGCGGGGTGGCCGCCGGGGACACCTTGCCCGTCGACGTCTTGATGAAGTCGGCGCCGGCGTGGATGGCCAGGTGGGAGGCGCGGCGGACGTTGTCGTACGTGACCAGTTCGCCGGTCTCCAGGATGACCTTCAGGTGCGCGGTTCCACAGGCCTCCTTGACCGCGACGATCTCGTCGTACACCTTCTTGTAGTCGCCGGACAGGAAGGCGCCCCGGTCGATGACCATGTCGATCTCGCTCGCGCCGTCGGCCACCGCGCAGCGGGTGTCGGCGAGTTTGACCTCCAGGGGCGCGCGCCCGGCGGGGAAGGCCGTGGCGACCGACGCGACGCCGATGCCGGTGCCCCGCAGGGCCTCGACGGCGGTGGCGACCCGGTCGGGGTAGACGCACACGGCGCCCACCGTCGGCGCGGTCCGGTCCGCCGGGTCGGGGAGGGCGGCCTTGGCGCACAGGGCGCGGACCTTGCCGGGCGTGTCGGCGCCCTCCAGGGTGGTCAGGTCCACCATCCGGATGGCCAGGTCGATGGCCTCCCGTTTGGCGGTGGTCTTGATGGACCGTGTGGCCAGATCCTGGGCACGGGTCCGCGCTCCGACCTCGTCCACGCCCGGGAGTCCGTGGAGGAAGACCCGGAGCGCGCGGTTGGTCGTGGCCTCGAATGCGGTGTGGGGCACGGGCACCTACAGCTCGATGGAACGGTGTGCTCCGCTGTGGCCAGCGGAAACGGGCTCTCCGGCGCGGTACGGGCATGCCGTCCGAGCCGTCAGGCAGTCACCATAACCCCGGTCCGCGCGGGCGTCAGTACCCGCACGGACCGCGCCCGCCAAGGTTGGAGGAGCATCCAATCCAACAGAGATGGATCATTAGGATGATCCTCTAACTTGACCGCGAAAACCCCGATAAATCGCCCCTCGCGCTCGGAGGCCACCCAGCGAGGCGAGGGGTGCGGTCTAGACCGGACTCATCCCATCTCCTCCAGCGAGCGGCCCTTGGTCTCGGGCACCCACCGCAGGACGAACGGGATCGAGAGCAGGGCGAACAGCGCGTACAGAACGTAGGAACCCGACAGGTTCCAGTCCGACAGCGAGGGGAAGCTGACGGTGATCAGCCAGTTGGCGATCCACTGCGCGGACGCGGCGACGCCGAGGGCGGCGGCCCGGATGCGGTTGGGGAACATCTCGCCGAGCATCACCCACACGACCACGCCCCAGGACAGGGCGAAGAAGAGCACGAAGGCGTGCGCCGCGACCAGGGCGACGGCACCCTGGAGGTCGGGCAGGGCGATGGCGCCGTCGACCTCGGTCATGAAGGAGAACGCCCAGGCCGCCAGGCCGAGCGAGACGGCCATACCGGCGGAACCCACGACGGCCAGCGGCTTGCGGCCGACCCGGTCGACGAGCAGCATCGCGATCACGGTGCCGACGATGTTGATGATCGACGTGGTGAACGAGTAGAGGAACGAGCCGCTCGGATCGATCCCGACCGACTGCCACAGCGAGGAGCTGTAGTAGAAGATCACGTTGATACCGACCAGCTGCTGGAAGACCGACAGGCCGATACCGACCCACACGATGGGCAGCAGACCGGCGCGGCCGCCCAGCAGGTCGCGGAGCGTGGACCTGTGCTCACTGCGCATCCGCTCGCCGATCCGGTCGACCTCGGCGTCCAGGTCGACCCCGGCGGGCTCGATCGTCGCGAGCACCCGCTTGGCCTCGTCCCCGCGCCCCCGGGCGACCAGATAGCGCGGCGACTCGGGGATGCGCAGCGCCAGCAGTCCGTAGACGGCGGCCGGGAGCACCTCGACGCCCAGCATGACCTGCCAGGTCTCCAAACCCATCAGCGTGCCGCGCTGCTCACCCCCGGCGAGGCCGAGCAGCGCCCAGTTGACCAGCTGGGAGACGGCGATGCCCAGGACGATCGCGGCCTGCTGGAACGAGGCGAGCCGCCCCCGGTAGGCGGCCGGGGCCACCTCGGCGATGTAGGCCGGAGCGATGACCGAGGCCATACCGATGGCCACACCGCCCAGCGCCCGCCAGAACGCCAGGTCCCACACCGCGACGGGCAGCATGGAGCCCAACGCGCTGACCGTGAACAGCACCGCGGCGATCTGCATGACCCTGGGCCGGCCGACGCGGTCGGCCAGGCGGCCCGCGACCACGGCACCCGCCGCCGCACCGAGCAGGGGGATGGCGATGACCACGCCGAGCAGACCCGACCCGACACCGAACCTGCCCCGGATCCCCTCGACCGCCCCGTTGATCACGGCGCTGTCGTAGCCGAAGAGGAAGCCGCCCATCGCCGCCGCCGCGGCGATGAAGACGACGTAACGCAGGTGTGGACCGGCCGACATCCTCGGTTTCGCCGGTGACGTGGTACTCACGTGATCTCCTTGCCATCGTCAACTTGAGGCAAACGCCGATCAACGACGTTCACAACTTCAAGAAGTGTAAACAAATCAGTGACCCAGGGCACAAGTCAGGCACTTCCCTGAAACCTTGTTTCCAAGGAATAAACACAAGACATGCCGCCCACGACCCCGAAGCGGCATCAGGTGATCTGCATCACACGCACGGGCGCCAGTAGCCTGTGGGCATGGCGGAGTTCCGGATCAGCAGCGACGACCAGATCGACCTGCGCAGGATGGCCACGGCGCTCGTGGATTCCCAGGGCTGGGCGCGCGAGGAGGTCAGCATCTGGGACACCCGCCGCGGCGAGGTGATCGTGACCGTGGACGACGCGCTGCTGCGCGGGCCCCAGGCCGATCCGCTCAACCGGCCCCGGCACACACCGCACGACGTCCACGCCGCCTGCGAGTGGCTGCGACGCGAGGACCCGTCCCTGCGTCGCGTCGACTTCCCGTCCCTGCGTCAGGAGACGGGGCGGTTCTTCTCCGCCGGGTGGACCCTGGCCGACGTGCGGCACGCGCTGGCCCACCGTCCCGACCAGACACCGTGGGAACAGGGCGCGGAGGGAACGGACTGGTTGCGCACCCGGCTGAGCGCCTGGCGCACCCCGGACGGGGACATCCGCCCCTCGAAGTCCCAGGAGGCGGCGCAGCTGCGGGTGATCAGCCGCGCGGGACTGCCCGTGGACCTCGGCCTGCCCGAGGACGCCGAGGTCGCCCACCGTCCGGTGGCGCGCCCGGAGGTGGCGCGGTCGGCCGCCGACGACGCGCGACGGCTGATCCGGCAGAACACCCGGACCACGACCGACTCCCTGGCCCACCGGGACCGGACCGCCGACCACATCACCCGCCCCGACCGGGCGTAGGCGGTGTACTCCCCGGGTCTCCGCTTCGTTGGAACCCGACGGTCGCCCGCCGCCGGGGAGCCGCTGCGCGGTGGGGCGGGCACCTCCGGCGCAGCCGCGTCCACACGAACCCCGTCGGCACCCGGGCCAGACCCCGGGGTGACCGTTCCGGGAACGGGGGCGGGCCTCAGCCGCTCCTCGCCCGCCGGGCCTCCGCCACACTCACGTCCACGCCGTCGGCGATCGTGCCCAGGAGGGACTCCAACGGCCCCCGTCCCACGGCGATCCGCCACAGGACCGCGAACACGACCGCCCCCAGGACGAACCCCTCCAGCAGCCAGGGGGTACGCCACTCCCCGCTCGACAGGCTGATGACGACGGCGATCGCGAACAGGTGGCCGGTGTAGACGGTCAGCGGCATCCGCCCGACCGACGACAACGGGTACATGAGCCAGCGCGCGCGCTCGGCCAGCCACACGCACACCACGATGACGATGAGCGCCTGCCCCACCGCCTGGGCGATCTCGAACGTGGTGCCGGTGTGCGGTGTGCCCACCGCCAGCCACCACCAACTGTCCGTCGGCACCTGGCCGGAGACGGAGTACATCTCCTCCTCCGCCCGGGCGCGCAGCGACTCCAGCAGCACCGCGTCGGTGACCGTGTCCGAGGGACGGCCCACCGTCGCCCAACCGCCCGCCAACGCCAGACGGTCCAGCCCGCCCAGCGGGTACAGCAGGAGCCACGACCCCCCGTAGGCGAACACGCTCAACCCCGCGCCCGCCGCGAGCAGGCGCCAGCGCACCACCGCGGCCGTCAGGTCCGTGCGGCCCAGCGCCATACCCGCGTACACGAAGGCCATGAAGGTGATCGCCGGGTAGTAGCCGGTCAGGAGGAACTCGGTGACCGAACCGAGCGAGGAGAGCCGGGGTTCGGGGACACCCATGGCCGAGCGCAGCGCGAAGGACACCGGGGGGCCGAGGACCGCGAGCGCACCGGCGACCGCCCACAGCGCCCCGGCGCGGAGTCGGGCCAGCGGCAGCGCCAGCAGGAAGTAGCCCGCGTAGTAGGTGAGGATGATCGCGACGGGCACGCCCATCAGGTCGAGGAGGACGCCCAGCAGCCCGATGACCACCGCGCGGGTCACGATGCGCACGGTCGCGCCGCGCAGCGCGTCACCGTCCGCGGGCGTGGTGCGGCCGGTCATGAACGCCAGGGACAGTCCGGCGAGGAGGGCGAAGAGCGCGGAGGAGTTGCCGCGCACGAGCATGTGCAGGCCGGTGGCGCCGTCCTCGGGCAGCAGCCCGACCGAGGCCACTCCCAGGTGCACGGTGAACATCCCGAACACGGCGAGGGCTCGGGCGGCGTCGATACCGTCGATCCGGGGGCGGGGGACCGTGGAGCCGGTGGCGGCTCTGGGGCTGTCGTCAGATCGGTTCTGGGCCACGTTCGTCAGGCTATGCCCATACTTTCCCCCGGCCCAACCCCGCGGGCGCGTGGCCTGCCGCACCCGCGGGGGAGGCCGACACGTCAGTCCTGGTCGGACGGACGGTTGGTGAGCCGGGTGAAGTAGTCGAGCGCCTCCGGGTTGGCCAGCGAGTCGCGGCTGACCACCTTGTCGGGGCTCTCCCCCATGAGGATCCGCTTGACCGGGACCTCCAGGACCTTGCCCGACAGGGTGCGGGGAACGGCGCTGATCACACGGACGCGGTCGGGCACGTGCCGGGGCGAGCAGTCGGTGCGCACCCGGCGGGCGATCTCCTTGGGCAGGTCGCCCTCCAGGTCGGCGCCGGGGCGCAGGACGGTGAACAGTTCGATCTTCGAGGACCCGTCGCCCTGGGGGACGTCCACGACGAGCGCGTCGACGACCTCGTCCAGGGCCAGGACGGCGCGGTAGATCTCGCTGGTGCCCATCCGCACGCCGCCGCGGTTGATGGTCGAGTCCGAGCGGCCGTAGATGATCGCGGTTCCCCGGTCGGTGATCTCGATCCAGTCCCCGTGCCGCCAGATTCCCGGGTAGACGGAGAAGTAGCTGTCGCGCAGCCGCTCGCCGTCCGGGTCACCCCAGAAGCGGACGGGCATGGACGGGGCCGGTTCGGTGACCACCAGCTCGCCGACCTCGCCGACGAGCTCCTTGCCGTCCGGGTCCCAGGAGGCCACGGCGAAGCCGAGTGCCCGGGACTGGATCTCGCCCTCGTACACCGGAAGCGTGGGGGTGCCGCCGACCAGGCAGCTGCACACGTCCGTACCGCCGCTCGTGGAGAACAGCCACAGGTCGTCGCCGAACTCCTCGTACACCCAGGCGAACGCCTCCGGGCTGAGCGGGGAGCCGGTGGAGCCGATCGCGCGGAGCGAGGACAGGTCACGCCCCTGGCGCGGACGCACGCCCTCCTTCATGCAGGACGACAGGAACCCCGCGCTGGTGCCGAAGACCGTGATCCCCGCCCGCTCGGCGAGGTCCCACAGCGCACCGAGGTCCGGAGCCGCGGGACTGCCGTCGTACAGGACGATGGACGCCCTGGTCAGCAACACGCTGGCCAGGAAGTTCCACATCATCCAGCCCGTGGTGGTGAACCAGAAGACCCGGTCGTCCTCACGAGCGTCCAGGTGGAGGTGGAGGTTCTTGAGCTGTTCGAGGAGGATTCCGCCGTGGCCGTGCACGATGGCCTTGGGCAGTCCTGTGGTCCCGGAGGAGTAGAGCACCCAGAGGGGGTGGTCGAAGGGGACGGGGGTGAACTCCAGTTCGGGCTCGACGCCGTCGGCGGACGCGGAGCCCTCCAGCGCGGCCCAGGACTCGGTGCCCTCCAGCCCGGCGCCGGGGGCGAGGTAGTCCAGCAGCACGGTGTGCTCGACGGTGGGCAGGGCCTCGCGCAGCTCCGCCACGACCGGGCGGCGGTCGAAGTCCCTGCCCCCGTAGCGGTACCCGTCCACGGCCAGGAGCACCTTCGGTTCGATCTGCGCGAACCGGTCGATGACGCTGCGCACGCCGAAGTCCGGCGAGCAGGAGGACCACACCGCGCCGAGGGAGGCGACCGCGTAGAACGCGGCCACGGTCTCGGGCAGGTTGGGCAGGTAGGCGACCACCCGGTCGCCGGGGCCCACACCGCGCTCCCGCAGACCGGCGGCGATCGCGGCGGTGCGGCGGCGCAGTTCGCCCCAGGTCCACTCGCCGAGCGGGCGCAGCTCGGTCGCGTGGCGGATGGCGACCGCGTCGTCGTCGCGGCCGTCGAAGATGTGCCGGGCGTAGTTGAGGGTGGCGCCGGAGAACCAGCGCGCACCCGGCATGACCCGCTCGGCGAGGACGCTCTCGTACGGGGTCTGCGACCAGACGCCGTAGTACTCCCAGATGGCCTGCCAGAACCCCTCGACGTCGGTGACCGACCACCGCCACAGGGCGTCGTAGTCGAACGTCTCCAGAGTGGTCACGCCCTCACCGAAGGCGCGGACCCCCTTGTGTTCCGCCGCCCAGCGGGCGAACGCCACGATGTTCGAGGAGTCGGCCGTGGCCTCGTCCGGCTCCCAGAGCACACGGGGCCCACTGCTCTCCGTCATTGGCCAGCCTCCCAGTCGCATGGCTGTGTGTGGATGTGAGACCCATATAACACCACCGTGTGGTCGGGCTCCCGACCCGCCCTCGGCGTTACGGAGGGCGGGGCGGGAGGCGGATCCATCGACGGGATCGCAGGTCACCACGGGTGTGTGGAAGGTGTGGAGGGTCCACCCACAGACCGGAGCGAGGGAGTGGGACAGCTACCTTGACGACCACGGGAGGGCCGTTTGATGGGATGACCGGACGTCACATGGAGTGACCCGGGGTCAGGCGCCGCGCAGGGCCGCGACGGCGTCGACCGGCGAGTCGACGACGGGAGCCCCCGTGGCCTCCAACCGCTCCCGGGCCATGAGCCCGCTGGCGACCAGGAGCGCGTTCGCCCCGGCCTCGTGCGCGGCGCGCGCGTCGTCGTCGATGTCCCCGACCAGCACGACCTTGGCGGGGTCGATCCCCTGCTGGTCGAGGTGGTGCACCAGGTGCTCGGCCTTGGAGTCCTTCACGGTCGCGAACCGGCGGCCGTCCACGCGGGTGAAGTGCGCGTCGAGCCCCCGTTCGGCGACCAGCGGGACCAGGTGCCCGTGGGAGGCCATGGACAGCAGCGACTGCGTGCCCCCGCCACCGGACCAGTCGTGCAGGACGTCCGGCACACCGTCGGCCAGCGTGCAGCCGGGCAGGTGTTCGAGGTAGCTGCGGTCGTAGAGCTCCTCGGCCGCCTCCCACTCCCCGTCCTCGAAGGCGCGGCCCAGCAGGTCCTCGTAGCAGGGGACGAGGGGGCGCCGGAACACGGAGCGCCAGTACTCCATCTCCACCGGGGCGCGGCCGAACCTGGCGCACACGGCGTTCACCGCGGCGAGGTTGGCGTGGTTGTCGTCCAGGAGGGTGCCGTTCCAGTCCCAGACGATGTGGGTGATGTCGCGTCGGTCAAAAGTCGTCTCAGCCATTGTGAGCACTGTATGGGCAGTGCGACCGCACCGGAATGCGTCGTTGGCCACCCCGCCGCCCGCTCGGGTGCCCGAACGCCCCCTTCCGACCGTCTCAGGTCACGTCCGGTTCCGCGGCGCGCTCCTCCCGCCGCCGCGCCCTCAGCCGACGCCTGCGCCGCACGGCCCAGACACCGGTCAGGACCATCCCGGGGAACACGACGAGGATCAGGATCGGCAGCAGAAGCGCCAGGACCGCCGTGACAGCGCTGACGACGTCCTCGACCACGGAGACGACCGGGCCGCCCACTCCGGCGGTCAGGGTGTTGACCACCGGCCGGGACACGGCCTTGAGGACGTGGAAGACGAGCGCGACGACGACACCCGCCAGGACCGCGCTCCAGTCCACACCGTCACCGGCGGCGGTGGCGCCCAGGTCGGACAGCTCGACGGAGGCGACGCCCGCACCGAACGTGACGCCTCCGGCGGAGGGGCGGACCACGGTCTGGACCACGTCGTTGAGGCTGTCCAGGGCGGGAACCTTGTCGGCGGTGAACTCGACCACCAGCAGGACGGTGAGACTCACGAGGGTGACGGGATGCTCCAGCCACGACCAGGTGGAACCGAGGGGGACGAGATCGGTGAAGCGGGCCAGCAGGCCGACCAGGAGGAGGGGGATGTAGGCGTTCAGTCCCGACGCCGAGGACAGCCCCAGGCCGGTGAGGGTGGCGATCATGCGCTTCCTTCGTGTCTCCGTGGCGGAGGGGGCGCACCCGCGGTACGCCCCCTCCCTACGCCGGTGTACACGTGTTGACGCACACGCGCCGCCCGTGGTTTCGATCCGGGGTGCGGACCGGCGGTCCGCACCCCGGATCCGGCCGGATCAGCCCCGGCGCCTCCGGGCCGCGACCAGCGCGGTGACACCTGCGGAGGCGACCACGAGTCCGGCGACCACCATGGCGGCGATCCCGGTCCCGGTCAGTGCGAGCCGGTCACCGAAGTCACCCTCGGAGTGGCCCACGACGCGCTTCTCGGCGCCGTCCTCGCCGAACTCGGGCTGGCCGAACTCGGTCTCGCCGTCGGACCCGATGCCCCAGTCGGACTCGGCACCCGCACGGGATCCGGCGTCGGTCACCGGCCGGTCGTCCTCGTAGGAGAGCCGGTGGGAGTCGTACGGGTAGTACGGATCATCCGTCGGCGACGGCGTCGGACGCGGCTCGGGAGACGGTGAGGGCTCCGGAGACGGCGACGGCTCCGGACTGGGCTCAGGGCTCGGTTCCGGACTCGGCTCCGGTGAGGGCTCCGGAGACGGCGACGGTTCCGGACTCGGCTCAGGACTCGGCTCAGGACTCGGCTCAGGAGACGGCTCCGGGCTGGGCTCAGGGCTGGGACTCGGGGAAGGACTCGGCTCCGGAGACGGCGAGGGCTCCGGAGACGGCTCCGGACTCGGCTCAGGACTGGGACTCGGGGAAGGACTCGGAGACGGCGAGGGCTCCGGACTCGGGGACGGGTCCAGCGGAGCACAGTCCATCGTGACGTCGCCCAGGATCAGGTCGAAGAGTGCGACCTCCTCCCCGGTGGGCTGTCCGCTCTCGTCGAGGACCCGGGCCGTGGCCGACAGGGCGAGTTCGGCGTGACCCCGGCTGCCCTGGACCTCCTGGACCTGCTGGCTGGTCACGAGGACCCGGACACCGGACGTCCCCGGACCGTAGTCACCCGTGAAGTCGAGGGTGGTCGTCTGGAGCTGCTGGGAGACCGGAACCGACTGCCCGAAGACCGACACGGACACCGCGGCCGTGAGGAAGATGGGGTCGAACGGGTAGGTGCAGTTGACGCTGTTCTGCCAGGTGGCGACGTCCAGGATCTGGGTGAGTCCGCCCGCGGCCGGGGTCCCCTCGTTCACGACCACCTGGGCGGGCCCGCCCGTACCCTCGGGCTGCGGCACCAGCAGCTGGGTGAACGCCCCGTCCGCCCTGGCCCGCGCGCTCGACGGGTTGAGCGTGGTCTCGACGACGGCGGTCCCCGTCGCGGAGGGCACGTTGTCGTCGATCACCGACGCCGGCGGGGAGCCGATGACCCACTCCTCCGTCGCGTCGGTGCCTCCGACCTCGACCACACCCCGGCTGCCCGTCACGGCGCCGGAACCGTAGACGTCCGGGCCCAGCGTGAGCTGGGCCCACGTGCTCGTCGCGTAGGGCGTCGCGGGCTGGGCCTCGGCCCCGGGCATACCGAGGGCGGCGCCGACGACGATCAACCCGGACGCCGTCAGCGCCGAGACCGACGCGACGGCGCCTGTCCGGGCCCTTCTCACCACGGATTCACGAAGAGTATTCAAAGAATCACCCTATGTAGTTACGGCTGGCCAGACCGTCCAACGGTAGCCAGCCGACACGAGCGGGCCCGAGGGGCCGAACGACGACACGCGTCAAGTTCGGGCAAACTTCAAGAGCCGGACCCGAGAACCGGCGCACACGCACCCCGACCACCCGCACCGGAGGAACGCATCCGAACCCTCCGTCGTTGAATACCGTGTAGGGGTATACTCATCGCATCTGAACAGGGACGACAGGGAAACGGCGACATGGCGGCAACGCACGGCTACAGCAACGACAAGCAGAGTCACATCAACCGACTGCGCCGTATCGAGGGCCAGATCCGCGGCCTCCAGCGCATGGTCGAGGACGACCAGTACTGCATCGACATCCTCACCCAGACCTCGGCGGTGAACAAGGCACTGCGCTCCTTCGCGCTGTCCATGCTCGACGAGCACCTCAAGCACTGTGTCGCGCACGCCGTCGCCAGTGGCGGCGAGGAGGCCGACGAGAAGGTCCGTGAGGCCTCCGACGCGATCGCCCGGCTGGTCCGTTCCTGACCTGCGGCGCCCGCGGACTCCGCCGGGGCTCGTGCGGTGAGCCGAGCGGGCGGCATGTCCCCCGCCGCCCCGTCCCCCTCAGCTCCCCGGAAGAACAGCCGCTCCCGCGGGAATTCCGCTCCGGATCGGGGGGCGTGCTCCTCGCGCTGACCGGGAACGGGCGCGCGTGGCCGTGCGGGCGCCCGCGGTCGACGGCCACTTCCGGTGACGGGCAACCCCCAGGCCCGTGCCCTCAGTCCTCGCCGTAACGGGCGCGCAGGTTCTCCGTCAGGCGGGCGCCCTCCCGTCGCGAGGCGTCCACGTCCAGGTAGTCCACGGCCTCCTTGTCCACGAACGAGGACGGCCTGCCGTCGTCCGCGAACCCCAGCCGGGACACCTCGCCCCCCGTGAAGGCGCGGATCGCCCAGTTGGCCAGGATCCGGGCCCGGGCGGGCGTGGAGGGCACGGACGCCAGGTGGTAGCCGCGCGTGGCCGCGAGCGCGGGCGGACCGCTCAGGTCGAACTTGAGTACGCGGGCCAGCGCTTCCCTGCCGCTGAGGTCCACGACCAGCCCCATGTCGCGGTGCCGGAACTCCTGGAGCGGGCGCCCCAGGACGGAGGAGACCACGTTCGCCGCGACGGTGGCGGCCTGCCGGCTGGCGTACTGCGCGGTCGGCGGGCAGTAGGCGTGCTCCGTGTGGGCGAGGTTGGGGACCGCGGCCGCGTCGCCGAGCGCGAACACGTCATCGAGGCCGGGGACCCTCAGGTCGGTGCCGACCTCCAGCCGCCCGCGCTCCGTGGGCCTGTCCAGGGTCTCCATGAGCGGACTCGGCGCGACTCCGGCCGTCCAGATGAGGGTGCGGCAGGGCAGGGCCCGACCGTCGGTCAGGACGACCTTGTCGGCGGTGACCTCGCGGACGGTGACCTTGAGTCTGACCTCGATTCCCATACCGCGCAGCATGTCGAGCGCCTTGCGGCCGAGCCGGTCGCCGAGTTCGGGCAGGACCTTGGGTGCGATGTCGACCAGGTGCCAGCTGATCGCCGACCGCAGCTCCGGGTACCGGCGCGCGGCCTCCTCGGTGAGCCGCATCAGCGAGGCCGCGGTCTCCACTCCGGTGTAGCCGCCCCCGACCACGATGAACCGGCAGCGCTCCTCACGCTCGATCGGGTCGCGGCTGTCGTTGGCCAACTCCAGCTGGGCGAGTACGTGGTCGCGCAGGAGCACGGCCTCGGCGAGGGTCTTGGCCCCGTAGGCGTGCTCGGTCAGGCCGGGGATGTCGAAGGAGCGGGTGAGCCCGCCGGGCGCGAGGACCAGGCGGTCGTAGGGGCACGGTGTGAGTTCGCCGGTCGAGCGCCGGACGACGACCATCCGGTCCTCGGTGTCGACCCCCACCGCGTGTCCGGGGATGAGCCTGGTGTCGCGGGTGAGCCGGTGCACGGACATCGCCACGGACTGGGGCGTGAGCAGCCCGGACGCGACCTGGGGCAGCAACGGGCTGTAGAGCATGTAGTCGTGCGGAGCGACGAGGGCGAGGTCGGCCATCCCCCTCGGGATCCGGCGTTCGAGGTGACGCAGGGTGTGGAGCCCGCCGAAACCCGCTCCGACCACCACGATCCGAGGCCGAGACATCAGTTCACCGTTCCTTCTGCGCGTCTGGTCACCACCGAACGCGGGCGTACCCGTCAGCGGGTGTCCGTACGGCTCCGCGGCGACGACCCGCACGAGAGGTTTGCGCGCCTTGGTCGACCGTTGTCCGTGGCCTGGAAAGCCATACGGGTGCTTCAGAATCTCCTGCCCCACACATGACCCAACAAGACGGACACTTGTTAACTATGTGTGGTTGTGCGATCACAGAATGCGCAATCACGTGAGACCGAAGGGAGCAGGGAACGCGTATGCGTGCGTTCACCAAGATCGCCGTCGCCTCGGCACTGGCCGGGGGGCTGTCCGTCGCCGGGCTCGGAAGCGCCCTCGCGCAGCCAACGGACGACGACCCGGTGGAGACGGTGGAGGAGACCACCGAGGGGGTCACCGAGACCGCCGAGGGAGCGACCGGGGACGTCCCCGAGCTGTCCCCGGAGGCGGCGGCCCTGCTGGAGGACCCGGCGGTGGTCGAGCTCCTCGGCGACCCGGAGGCGGTCGAGCTCCTCGGCGACCCCGACGCGCTGGCGGTGATCGGGCAGCTGCTCGCGACGGACGATCCGCTCGGCACCCTTGAGGCGACCGACCCCGTCGGCGGCCTGGTCTGAGCCGCGGGTCCCGCGGCACCCCCCGAGGCGGACGCCCCGGGGGGTGCCGCGCGCCGGGACACCTCGCACCGCACACCGCACGTGTGACCGCGGCGCGGTCGCGCCGCACCGATCCGACACCGATTCCCATCCCACGGGAGACACAGCGATGACCGAAAGCAAGATCGTGCTGGAGGACGCGGCACGCGCGTTCGCCGACGCCAACTCCACGGAACCGTTCATCTACCAGCTGCCGCCCCATGAGGGCCGCGAGGTCCTGGAGAACGTCCAGAGCGGCTACGGAGTGATGAAACCCGACGTCGACTCCGAGTGGACCACGATCTCGGGAGGACCGACGGGGCAGGTTCCGGTGCGCATCGTCCGGCCGTCCGGCGCCACCGGGGTGCTTCCGGCGATCCTCTACATCCACGGGGCCGGGTGGGTCTTCGGCAGTTCGCGCACCCACGACCGTCTCGTGCGGGAACTGGCCGTCCGCACCGGGGCCGCGGTGGTCTTCCCCGACTACGACCGCTCACCCGAGGCCAGGTACCCGACCGCGATCGAGCAGAACTACACCGTCGCGCGGTGGGTGACGCGCCACGGCGCCGACAGGGGCCTGGACGCCCAGCGCATGGCGGTGTGCGGGGACTCCGTGGGCGGCAACATGGCGATCGCGATGACCCTGATGGCCAAGGAGCGCGGTGACGTGCACCTACGGGGGCAGGCCCTGTTCTACCCCGTCACCGACGCGAACTTCGACACCGGGTCCTACCGGGAGTTCGCCACCGGCTACTTCCTCAACCGGGACGGGATGATCTGGTTCTGGGACCAGTACACCCAGGATCCGGACCAGCGCGCCGAGATCACCGCCTCACCCCTGCGCGCCTCGATCGACCAGCTGCGCGACCTGCCGCCCGCCCTGGTACTCAACGGGGAGGCCGACGTGCTCCGCGACGAGGGAGAGGCCTACGCCAACAGGCTGCGCGAGGCCGGGGTCCCGGTGACGGCGGTGCGCTTCCAGGGCATGATCCACGACTTCATGATGCTGGACGCCCTGCGCGAGACCCACGCCAACCGGGCCGCGCTCGTGCTCGCGGCGGACTTCCTCGGTGAGGCCTTGGAGACCACGGCCGCCGTACCGCGCCAGCGCGCGGAGGACCGCCGGTCGGCGCCCTCCGCCGGGGCGGGGCGGCCACAGGGGTCGTGACGGGAGGTACACGGCGGGGCCGCGGGAGAACCCGCGGCCCCGCTGCGGTGTTCCCGCTCAGCCGCCGTTGAGCTCGGTGGCCACGCGCTCGCCGACGTCGGAGTCGATGTCACGCCAGTACTTCAGCGCGCGGGAGAGCACTCCCTGGTCGGTGACCGTGGACATGTGTCCGGCGATGTTGGACACCAGGCGCGCCCTGGCCGCGTCGTCCATCACGTCGTTGATGAGCGCCCGGGGCTGGACGAAGTCGTCGTCGTCCCGGTGCTGGCTGTAGGCCTCGCGGACCAGCTCGCCGGCCTCGACCTGCCAGCCCGTCGGGTCCACCCCCGTCTGGTCCCCGGCGTCGGGGCCCCCGAAGGAGTTCGGGTGGTACACCTGGCCGGTCCCCGGCGGGTAGGAGCGCATCCGCCCGTCCTTGGCGTAGGAGCGCACCGGCACCCGCGGCCGGTTGGGCGGGAGTTCGTCGTAGTTGACGCCGATCCGGTACCGGTGCGTGTCGGGGTAGGAGAACAGGCGGGCGAGCAGCATCTTGTCCGGGGACGGACCGACGCCCGGCACCAGGTTCGACGGCTCGAAGGCCGCCTGCTCGACGTGGATGAAGTGGTTCTCCGGGTTCTCCTCCAGCGTCATCCGCCCGACCTCGATCAGCGGGTAGTCGCCGTGCGGCCACACCTTGGTCAGGTCGAAGGGGTTGAACCGGTAGTCCGCCGCGTCCTCCAGCGGCATGATCTGCACCTTCAGCGTCCACGACGGGTGGTCGCCCCGCTCGATCGCCATGTACAGGTCGCGCCGGTAGTGGTCGGCGTCGGTCCCGGCGAGCCGGTCGGCGTCGGCCTGGGTGAGGAAGTCGGCGCCCTGGTCGGTGACGAAGTGGTACTTGACCCACGCCCGCCTGCCCTCGGCGTTGACCCACATGTAGGTGTGCGAGCTGTAGCCGTTCATGTGGCGGAAGTTCTTCGGGATGCCCCGGTCACCCATGAGCCAGGTGACCTGGTGCGCCGACTCCGGGGACAGCGACCAGTAGTCCCACTGCATCGTGTTGTCGCGCAGGCCGGTGCGCGGGTCGCGCTTCTGGGAGCGGATGAAGTCCTGGAACTTCTGCGGGTCGCGCATGAAGAACACCGGGGTGTTGTTGCCGACCATGTCGTAGTTGCCCTCGCGGGTGTAGAACTTCAGCGCGAATCCGCGCGGGTCCCGCCAGGTGTCCGGGCTGCCGAGCTCGCCCGCGACACTGGAGAAGCGCGCGAGCATCGGGGTCTGCCGGCCCGGTTGGAACACGTCCGCCCGCGTGAACTCGCTGACGTCGTTGGTCACCCGGAAGGTCCCGTAGGCGCCGCTGCCCTTGGCGTGCACCACCCGTTCCGGGACGCGTTCCCGGTTGAAGTGCGCCATCTTCTCGATCAGGTAGGCGTCGTGCAGGACCAGCGGCCCGTCCCGGCCCACGCTCAGCGAGTGCTCGTCGCTGGCCACGGGCGTACCCGCGTTGGTGGTGGTGATCGGTGCGCCGCTTCGTCCAGGTCCCTCGACCATGGAACTCCCCCCTCGTTCACGCTCTCGCGCACCCGGGGTTCGGGGTCCCCGGGGCGCCTCCAGGGCGTGCCCTACCCGGAGGCCGGTCAAGGTAGGTTCAACGCGCGGGCGCGGGGCCCAAAGCCCCGGCGGGGGGCGGCTGTTCGGGCACGGTGAGCGCGGCGGTGCCCATGGCCAGCAGGAGTCCGGCCATCCGGTCGCGCGGCAGTTCACCCAGGCTGTGCGGGGTGGAGTTGAGCAGTCCGAAGGTGGCGTGGACGGCGGCGCGCAGCGTGACGCGCGAGGCCTCCGGACGCAGCGCGGCCAGTACGCCCACCCACTCCTCCACGTAGCCGCGTTGCAGTCGGCGGACCCGGCGGCGGTCCGCCTCCGTGAGGTTGCCCAGTTCCCGGTCGTGGACGGTGATCAGCGCGGGTTCGTCCAGGGCGAAGGCGATGTGGCCGCGCAGGAGCAGCTCCAGGGCCTCCTCCGGGGTCGAGGCGCGCGACACGAGCTCCGTACCGCGCTGGGCGAGACGTTCGCTGATGTCGACGAGGACCTCGCCGAGCAGGGCCTCCTTTCCCGGGAAGTGCCGGTACAGCGCCGGTCCCGTGGTGCCCACGGCCCGGCCGAGTTCGTCGATGGTCACGCCCCGGTACCCGCGTTCGGCGAAGAGCTCGGCCGCCGCGCCCAGGATCGCCGTCCGGCGTTCGACCGTCGGTCTCGGCCCCATCCGTCCCGCCTCCCGTCGATTCCGCGGAGGCGCGCCGCCCCCGCCTCTGGACACCTATGTTAGTAGTTATTAACATCACAAGAGTTAGTGAGCATTAACATCCCTCCACGAGAGGACACCATGAGCAGGGCATCCGTGCTCGGTTCGGCGGTCGACACCGCCGGACCCGGGTTCGCCGCCAACGACGCGGCGAACCGCGCCCTCGCCCTGGAGCTGCGCGAGCGGATCGCCACCGCGGCTCTGGGCGGCCCCGAGAAGACCCGGGCACGCCACGTCGAACGCGGCAAGCTCCTGCCGCGCGACCGGGTCGACCTCCTCCTCGACCCGGGCTCCCCGTTCCTGGAGATCTCCCCGCTGGCCGCCCACGGCCTGTACGGGAGGGACGGACAGGACGCGCCCGGGGCGGGAATGATCGCGGGCGTCGGCCGGGTGGCCGGCCGTCCCGTGGTCGTGGTCGCCAACGACGCCACGGTCAAGGGCGGCAGTTACTACCCGATGACGGTCAAGAAGCACCTGCGTGCGCAGGAGGTGGCTCTGCACAACCGCCTGCCGTGCGTCTACCTCGCCGACTCCGGGGGCGCCTTCCTGCCGATGCAGGACGACGTGTTCCCCGACCGCGAGCACTTCGGGCGGATCTTCTACAACCAGGCCACCATGTCCCGGCTCGGCATCCCGCAGATCGCGGCCGTGCTGGGTTCGTGCACGGCCGGGGGCGCCTACGTTCCGGCGATGAGCGACGAGGCGGTCATCGTCCGCGAGCAGGGCACGATCTTCCTGGGCGGGCCCCCGCTGGTGAAGGCCGCCACGGGAGAGGTCGTCACGGCCGAGGAACTGGGCGGCGGCGACCTGCACTCACGCGTCTCCGGCGTCACCGACCACCTGGCCGACGACGACGCCCACGCCCTCACCCTCGTGCGGCGCATCGCCGACACCCTGGGGCCGCCCGGTCCCCCGGCCTGGGAGACGCGCGAGCCGCGCCCGCCCGCGCTGGACCCCGAGGAGCTGTACGGGGTGGTCCCCTCCGACACCCGCACCCCCTACGACGTGCGCGAGGTCATCGGCCGGATCGTCGACGGCAGCGAGTTCACCGAGTTCAAGGCCGAGTACGGCACGACCCTGGTCACCGGGTTCGCACACCTGCACGGCCACCCGGTCGGGATCATCGCCAACAACGGCATCCTGTTCGCCGAGTCGGCGCTCAAGGGCGCCCACTTCATCGAGCTGTGCGACCGCCGCGGCATCCCCCTGGTCTTCCTCCAGAACATCTCCGGCTTCATGGTCGGCCGCGACTACGAGGCGGGCGGGATCGCCAAGCACGGCGCGAAGATGGTCACCGCCGTGGCCTGCGCCCGCGTCCCCAAGTTCACCGTGGTCGTCGGCGGGTCCTTCGGAGCGGGCAACTACAGCATGTGCGGCCGCGCCTACTCCCCCCGGTTCCTGTGGATGTGGCCCAACGCCCGGATCTCGGTGATGGGCGGCGAGCAGGCCGCGTCCGTGCTCTCCACCGTCCGCCGCGACCAGCTGTCCGCCCGGGGCGAGGAGTGGTCGGACCAGGACGAGGAGGCGTTCAAGGCGCCCATCCGCGACCAGTACGAGGAGCAGGGCAGTCCCTACTACTCCACCGCCCGCCTGTGGGACGACGGCGTCATCGACCCCGTCGACACCCGCGAGGTGCTCGCCATGGCCCTGTCCGCCGCCCGCCACGCGCCGCTGGAGCCGGTGGGCTACGGCGTCTTCCGGATGTGAGGAACCCGTGACCACGACCTCCGTACCCACGGCGACGGTACTCGTCGCCAACCGGGGCGAGATCGCCCTGAGAATCCTGCGCACGCTGCGGCGGATGGGGATCGGATCGGTGGCGGTGTACACCGACGCCGACGCCGACGCGCCGCACACCCTGGCCGCCGACCAGGCCCTCCGGGTCGAGGGCTACCTGGACGCCCCGGCGATCGTCGCCGCCGCCCTGGAGGCCGGGGCGACGATGGTCCACCCCGGCTACGGGTTCCTGTCCGAGAACGCCGACTTCGCCCGGGCCTGCGCGGACGCGGGCCTGGTGTTCGTCGGCCCGCCCGCCTCGGCGATCGAGGCGATGGGCGACAAGATCCGCGCCAAGGACACCGTCGCCGCCGCCGGGGTGCCCGTCTTGGGCGGGTTCACCGAGAAGCCCGGACGGCCGCTGTCGGACGAGGAGCTGGTGGTGGCGGCCGAGACCACGGGCTACCCGCTGCTCATCAAGCCCTCCGCGGGCGGGGGCGGCAAGGGGATGCGTGCCGTCCACTCCCCCGACACGCTGCTGGCCGACGCGGCGGCGGCGCGCCGGGAGGCACTGGCCTCGTTCGGGGACGCCACGCTGCTCGTGGAACGCCTGGTCCAGCGTCCCCGCCACATCGAGGTCCAGGTGCTGGCCGACGGCCACGGCAACGTCGTGCACCTGGGCGAGCGCGAGTGCAGTCTGCAACGCCGCCACCAGAAGGTGGTCGAGGAGGCGCCCTCGCCGCTGCTCACCCAAGCCCAGCGGGAGCGGATGGGCCGGGCCGCGGTCGCCGCCGCCCGGGCGTGCGGGTACCGGGGAGCGGGCACGGTCGAGTTCATCGCCGAGTCCGGGGACGACGGGGAACTGTCCTTCTCGTTCCTGGAGATGAACACCCGCCTCCAGGTCGAGCACCCGGTCACCGAGGAGGTCGTGACGATCGGCGGTGTCCGCGGCGTCGACCTCGTCCAACTCCAGGTGCGCGTGGCACTGGGAGACCCCCTGTCGTTCGGCCAGGACGACGTGGGCTTCGAGGGGCACGCGGTGGAGTCGCGGATCTACGCCGAGGACGCCGACCGGGGCTTCCTGCCGAGCGGTGGACCGATCCTGGCCCTGTCCGAGCCTTCCGGCCACGGGGTTCGGGTGGACTCGGGGATCGCCGAGGGCGGCGAGGTGACCTCCGCCTTCGACCCCATGCTCGCCAAGGTGGTCACGTGGGGCCCCGACCGCGCCGAGGCGCTGCGCCGGATGGACGCGGCCCTGGCCGGGTACCTGCTGCTGGGCTGTGTCACCAACACCGCCTACCTGCGGCGCCTGCTCCGCCACCCGCGTGTCGTGGCCGGGGACCTGAGCACCGACCTCATCGCGACCGATCCCCCCGAAGCCGCTCCGGACCGCGTCCCGGAGGAGGTCTACGTGGCCGCCGCCCTGGACCACCAGCTCGACCTGGAGCCCGCCGCCACGGCCGACCGGTTCGCCGTCCCCGACGGGTGGCGGATGGGCGGCCCGGCGTGGACGCGGTGGCGGCTGCGCGCGCCCCGGCACGACTCCGCGGTCGTGTACGTGCGCCGGGTGGCGGGCGGGTCGTACCAGGTGCGGGTGGACGGGGAGGAGGCCGCGCCCGTCGCGGCCCGCGCCCGCCGCTCCCCCGACGGCGGACGGCTGACCGTCACCCACGCGGGGCGTACGCGCTCCTACATCCGCGCCCACGACGAGGCCACCGCCCACCGCTGGCTGGGCGCCGACGGCGTGGCGTGGACCCTGCACGAGGAACCCGTGGCCGCCGCCCTGCGCGACGACGAGGCCGCCGCCGACGGCACCGTGCGCAGCCCCATGCCGGGCACGGTGCTCGCCGTCCCGGTCGAGGTGGGCCGACGCGTCACGGCGGGCACGGCGCTGGCCGTCGTCGAGGCCATGAAGATGGAGCACTCCGTGCCCTCCCCGATCGACGGGACCGTCACCGAGGTGGCGGTCCGGCCGGGCGCGTCCGTACCGATGGACGCCGTCCTGGTGACCGTCACACCCGACGGGACGGAGGCCACCGCCGCCGACCCGTCCGATCCCGCCCCCGCCACCAGCGAGGAGAACACACGATGAACCGCCATGAGCTGTCGACCGAGCACGAGGACCTCCGGTCCGCGGTGGAGGAGTTCGCCCGCTCCGAGGTCGCGCCCGTGATCGGCGACTACTACGAGAGGGACGCCTTCCCCTACGAGGTCGTCGCCAGGATGGGGCGGATGGGGCTGTTCGGGCTGCCGTTCCCTGAGGAGTACGGGGGTATGGGCGGGGACTACTTCGCCCTGTGCCTGGCCCTGGAGGAGCTGGCCCGGGTCGACTCGTCGGTGGCGATCACGCTGGAGGCCGGCGTGTCGCTGGGCGCGATGCCGATCTTCCGGTTCGGCAGTGAGGAGCAGCGCAAGACCTACCTGCCCAGGCTGTGCTCGGGTGAGGCGCTCGGGGCGTTCGGACTGACCGAGCCGGACGGCGGTTCGGACGCGGGCGCGACCAAGACCACGGCGCGGTTGGAGGACGGCGAGTGGGTGATCAACGGGACCAAGTCGTTCATCACCAACTCGGGGACCGACATCACGGCGCTGGTGACGGTGACGGCGGTGACGGGTCGGCGCGAGGACGGTCGGCCGGAGATCTCGTCGATCCTGGTGCCCAGGGGGACGCCGGGGTTCGCGGTGGGCCAGAAGTACTCGAAGGTGGGGTGGAACGCCTCCGACACCAACGAACTGGTGTTCGAGGACTGCCGTGTGCCGGAGGCCAACCTGGTGGGTGAGCGCGGCCGGGGGTACGCGCAGTTCCTGCGGATCCTCGACGAGGGGCGCATCGCGATCGCGGCGCTGTCGGTGGGGCTCGCCCAGGGCTGCGTGGACGAGAGCGTGCGCTACGCCCACGAGCGGAGCGCGTTCGGCCACCACATCGGGCACTACCAGGCGATCCAGTTCAAGATCGCCGAGATGGAGGCGCGGGCGCACACCGCGCGGCTGGCCTACTACGACGCCGCGTCCCGGATGCTGGCGGGCGAGCCGTTCAAGAAGGAGGCGGCGATCGCCAAGCTGGTGGCCTCCAACGCGGCGATGGACAACGCGCGCGACGCCACGCAGGTGTTCGGCGGATACGGGTTCATGAACGAGTACCCGGTGGGCCGCTTCTACCGGGACGCCAAGATCCTGGAGATCGGCGAGGGCACCAGCGAGGTGCAGAAGATGCTCATCGCCCGTGAGCTGGGCCTTCCGGCCTGATCGAGGGCGAGGACAGACCCCCGGAACCGCCGGTTCCGGGGGTCTGTTCCGTCTATGTTCCGTTCGGCTGATCCGGGGGCCGGTTCCGCTCGCGCTCCCCGGACCGGCCCGGGGAGCGCGAGCGTGCCGCCCGGGCGCAGAACACACGATGTCCGGCGGGCCAGGTACCGTGTTCGGCGCTCACGGGCCGGTCGCTGCCGCGGCTGATCCCGGCGCCGCCGCGCGGGAGTGAGGCCATCGGGTAGCGGAGGGCCGCACGGTGTTCACCCGGGCGGGGGGATGGTCCCTTCGGCCTGGAAGGGGTCGGGCCGGGCCCACGGGGGTGCGAAGCCGGCCACCCCTCGACCAGTTCCCCGGCGGCCCGCGCCGGCGTGCCGTGCGGGCCCCGGGCGTCCGGCCATCGTCCGTGGCCGGTTCCGGACAACCCGAACCCTCCGTACCCGCCGGGTGAACACACAGTGCACGCAGCACGAACGCAGCATGGGGCGCCCGTCGAACGGGGACGCGAACGCGCTGGTCATGGCGGTGGTCACGCGAACGGCAGCGGGGCACGGGCCCCTTGTGGCGCCGATGCCCAGCGGTGTCCGCGCGGGACCGGGAACCGCCCGGGACGTGGGTGAGCCCCGGGAGCGGAGGGGGCACCACCGGAAGGGGTGACAAGCACCCACGATCAGCACAGAATGGACTCCCACGGCCGGGCCCCCTGATACCGGGCCCACACCCGGACCGCGCGCGGCGGCCCCCGCCACGGGTGTGCGGCCGTTCCACGTTCCCCGGCCGGAGGAGACACCGGATGGAAGGCGCTCTGTCGGTGATCGCGCTGGTGGCCGTCGTGGTGTCGGCGGCCGTGATCACGGTCGCCGCGCATTTCCGCAAGGACCGCGCGGCCGAGCTCCGCTCCTGGGCCCGTGAGCACGGATGGCACTACACCGACCACCATCCGCACCCCCTGGAGGACACGGTGCTCCCCCGTGCCGTCCACGGCCAGCACGCGCGCTCCCAGCACGTACTGACCGGCAGACGCGGAACCCATCTGGTGACCGCGTTCGAGTACACGCACTCGGCGTCGGCGGCCGACCGGAGGGGCACCGGCCGCTCACGGCACACGTACCGGATCGTGGCCGTGCGCACACCGGGTCCCAACGCGGAGCTGGAGATCCGCCGACGTGTGGTGCCCCGTTCCGCCTCCGACGGCGCCGAGCCGATCGACGCCGCGTTCGATCTGACCTTCCACGCCTCGGGCAGCGACGCCGCGTTCACCCGCGCGGTCCTGGACCGGGCGACCAGGGCCTGGCTGCTGGCCGACGCCCGTTCCCGGTCCCTTCCCGTGCGGTTCTCCGGTGACCACATCCTGACCTGGGCGCCCATGCGACTGGATCCCGACCGGGCGCTCACCGCCGCCGACTACCTGATCGACCTCGTGGGCCGGGTTCCGACGGCGGCCTGGCAGGAACGCCCGACCGGCCGTTGAGCACCGGTCGCCCACGTCACAACAGCGTGTACGTGGGGCGGAACATGCTGTGCCAGGTGTGAAGGACGGATAAAATCCGGCTTGCCCCAAAGCACAAGGAGTACCATCCCCATGAGCGACCCCAACGCCACGCACCGCATTTCCCGGGCGGAGCTCTTCAAGGACGACGACGAGGAGCAGACCGCGCCGGACCCCAACGCCACGGCCCAGATCTCCCGTGCGGAACTCTTCAGGGACGACGAGCCGCCGACGCCCCGGACCGAGCGCTGACCCACCGTTCCCGCCGTGTGAGGCGGCCGAACCGGCCCCGAAACCTCGGGCACGATTTCCTCCGGCAATCGCCGGATGGCGGCCCGGACACGGCACGGGCCCCGAGTGGCCCCGCACACAGGGCGAGCGCCCACCCGGAACCGTCCGGGTGGGCGCTCGCGTGCCCGGGTCAGCGTCGTTCGCGTACGGCGGCCACGATCTCGGCCACCGCCTCGTCGACCGGCACTCCGTTGTTCTGCGATCCGTCGCGGTAGCGGAAGGACACCGCGTTCTTGCTGATGTCCTCGTCACCAGCCAGCAGCATGAAGGGAACCTTCTGCTTCTGGGCGTTGCGGATCTTCTTCTGCATCCGGTCGTCGCTGGCGTCCACCTCGACCCGGATGCCCTCGGCCCGCAGCTTGGCCCGGACCTCGTGCAGGTAGGGCACGTGCTCGTCGGCGATCGGGATACCGACCACCTGGACCGGGGCCAGCCAGGCCGGGAAGGCGCCCGCGTAGTGCTCCAGCAGCACGGCGAAGAACCGCTCGATGGAGCCGAACAGGGCGCGGTGGATCATCACCGGGCGCTGACGGGAGCCGTCCGCCGCGGTGTACTCCAGATCGAAGCGCTCGGGCAGGTTGAAGTCCAGCTGGATGGTGGACATCTGCCAGGTCCGACCGATGGCGTCCTTGGCCTGCACGGAGATCTTCGGGCCGTAGAACGCGGCACCGCCCGGGTCCATGACCAGTTCCAGGCCCTGCTTCTCCGCCGCCTGGCGCAGGGTCTCGGTGGCCTCCGCCCAGACGTGGTCGTCGCCGATGTACTTCTCCGGGTCCTTGGTGGACAGCTCCAGGTAGAAGTCGTCCAGGCCGTAGTCGCGCAGCAGGTCCAGCACGAAGGTCAGCAGCGAGTCGAGCTCGTCCGCCATCTGCTCCCTGGTGCAGTAGATGTGCGCGTCGTCCTGGGTGAAGCCGCGGGCCCGGGTGAGGCCGTGCACCACACCCGACTTCTCGTACCGGTACACGGTGCCGAACTCGAACAGGCGCAGCGGCAGTTCTCGGTAGGAGCGCCCGCGCGCGTCGAAGATCAGGTTGTGCATCGGGCAGTTCATCGGCTTCAGGTAGTAGTCCTGACCACCGTCGAGCTGCATGGGGGGGTACATGCCGTCCGCGTACCAGTCCAGGTGGCCCGACTTCTCGAACAGGGCGCTCTTGGTGGCGTGCGGGGAGTAGACGAACTCGTAGCCGCCCTGCTCGTGCCGCTGGCGCGAGTAGTCCTCCATCACCCGGCGGATGACACCGCCCTTGGGGTGGAAGACCGCCAGCCCCGAACCGATCTCGTCCGGGATGGAGAACAGGTCCAGTTCGGAGCCGAGCTTGCGGTGGTCGCGCTTCTCCGCCTCCTCCAGGAAGGTCAGGTAGGCCTTGAGCGCGTCCTTGTTCTCCCAGGCGGTGCCGTAGACCCGCTGGAGCTGGGGGTTGGTCTCCTTGCCCCGCCAGTAGGCGGCGGCGGTGCGCATGAGCTTGAAGGCCGGGATGACCTTGGTGGTGGGCAGGTGCGGACCCCGGCACAGGTCCTTCCAGCACTGCTCGCCGGTGCGCGGGTGGATGTTGTCGTAGACGGTCAGCTCACCCGCGCCGACCTCGACGCCGGCGCCCTCGGCGGCCTCGGCCGCGTCACTGCCCTTGATACCGATCAGTTCGAGCTTGTACGGCTCGGTGGCCAGTTCGGCGCGGGCCTCCTCGTCGGAGACGACCCTGCGGTCGAAACGCTGCCCCTGCTTGATGATCTGCTGCATCTTCTTCTCGATGCTCTTCAGATCGGCGGGGGTGAACGGCTCGGCGACATCGAAGTCGTAGTAGAAACCGTTCTCCACGGGCGGGCCGATGCCCAGTTTGGCCTCGGGGAAGAGTTCCTGGACGGCCTGGGCGAGGACGTGGGCGGTGGAATGGCGCAGGATCGCCCGCCCTTCCTCGGAGTCGACGGCGATCGGCTCGACCACGTCGCCGTCGGCCAGTTCGCGGCTGAGGTCGCGCGGCTCGCCGTTGACCATCGCCGCGATCACGGTCCTGCCGTCGGCCTCCAGGGCCTGCCCCGCCGTGGTCGTGGCCGCCACCGCACGCGGGGTTCCGGCGAGGGTGATGTGCAGCTCAGGCGCGGCGGACACGGTGACTCCTAGGGATGCGTGGTTGGTGGTCGGCGCCGGGACCGCCGCGTGCGGGCGGCCAGGCGTTTCGCGTCCGATGGTATCGGCTCCGCGTACGCGACGCTTCGCGTTGTCCACAGGCCGACGGGGGCCCGCACCACGGGTCTCGGCGCTCGATTCGGTCGGATGATTTCGGATGTGAGAGACGGTCTCAGGACACACCCCCACGAAGAAGGAGGAAGAAGCCGCGGCGCCGATCCATACCTAATCTGTCATGGATCGTCACGATATTCCCGGGATCGGTGACGCTCCCACCGTGGAGCATTGATCAACCCCCGAAGATCGGTGAGAATCAGCTGACATCCGATCGCCTCCGTATCCGACCCGAATCCGCCCACTTGCTTCGACCGAATACTGTGAGCGCATGTCACCGAGCCCTTCCCATGGTCCGCCGGCCCCGGAGACATCCCCCACCCCTGCTCGCGTTCGCCGATGGCGGCGGCTGCGGGCGCGGTTCCGACTCTTTCGGCGACACATGCACGCGCATCCCGCGCTCCACCTCACCTGGCGCGTGGTGGTCACCACGGTGGCGGTCCTCGTCATCGTGGCCGGCCTCGTCATGATGGTGTTCCCCGGCCCCGGAGCCGCCTCGGTCATCCTGGGCCTGTTCATCCTGAGCTCGGAGTTCCACTGGGCGCACCGGCTCCTGCGCCCCGCGCGCACGTGGTTCCGCCGGGCCGAGCGCTTGGGGAACCGGCTCAAGGACGATCTCCTACGCCGCCTCCGCGCCCGGAGGGCGGCCAGGAGGGGCCTCGCCGCCCCCGACCCCGACTAGCTTGTTGTTTAACCTGCTTGCTTATCCCCGGGACGGCCCGTAGCGCCCGTTCTGTTCTTCTTCGGAACCTTGTAACGGGCAGCGGAGCGCCTGTTCGGGCTCCCCTGCGGGCGTCCCGGCCCCGGCCGCGAGATCCGCGGAACACCCACGAGTCTGGGCAGACGCGCGTGCAGGTACCGAAACCCGCGCCGCACCCTGCCCGGACTCATCCGGTGCGGCTCGACCGGACGCTGCCACGGCAAACGCACATCACGAACCGCTCCCCGCGCCAGCCGTAGCTGGGTGTAGGCCGCCAGGACGACCCAGGTCCACCGGTCCGCCGCCTCGGGATCGCGCAACCGGGGCGCGTCCCACCCCAACTGCTGCTTGCAGAACCGGAAGGTGTGCTCGATATCGAACCGGCGCAGGTAAGCCCACCACAGCTCATCCACCTCCCCTGCCCCCAACCCCACAGCTGAGGACCACAGCCACAACGGCTTGGGGGACCGGCGGCTGGGCAGCGCCTGAACCTCCAACAGCACCAGGGTGCCCTCGATCACCGGCAACTGCCCGGGATGGTCGGCCCACGCCGACCGGTGCGTCAGACGGGGGTGCATCCGGTCCCAGGAGCGGGCGGTGGCCTCTCCGTAGCGGCGGGTGGGCGTGGTGGTCACCGTGTGCGGTACGGGCCAGGTGTCGGGGGCTCCCATGCGCAGAGGGACGCCGTGCTTGGCCGGGCGCCCCGTGGCGTTGGGCGGCAGGTGCTCGGCGGGCCCGTAGAGCACTCGGTCTGAGCGCAACCGTCCCAGCACCCGCATCGGCAGGTCGGCCAGGAGGAAGGCCAGACGGGGGCTGTCGTAGCCGACGTCGACCACCACCAGCACCTCGGGGTCGTCGTCGTGGAGCTGGCCCGCATCGCGAAGCCGCTCCGTCAGGGCGCGCAGTTGGGCGGCGCAGACCTCGGTCGCGTCCGCTCCCGGTGGCAGGCGCACCGCGTCCAGCGGCGCGCACCAGGAGGTGGAGCCCTCTTCCAGAGCGACGATGACCGAGTAGGGCCAGCCCGGGACCATCTCGGCCTGGCCGGTGCCGCGTCCGTAGGTGTGGCACCAGGACCGTTCGGGGCTGGTCCAGGCGTCCGGTCGCAGCCAGGGGGAGACGTCGGCGGCCAGTACCAGGCGGTGGTGGAAGCGGGGCAGGGGTAGTGCGGCCAGGCTCTGGCGCAGGTGGGCGGTGTCGATACGGCCCTGGTTGAGGGCGGCGTAGGCCGACCCGTGGCCGCGGCGGTGTTCGGGCTCCAGGGAGAGTTGGGCCAGGTGGTGCACCGGATCGAGGGAGCTGGTCAGGGCGTCGCACACATCGAACAGGGCGTCACGGCGATGGGTGAGGCTGGCGTGGAACTCGGTGCGGAACCGGGACAACTCCGGCAGTGACTCGACAGGGGCGTGGTTGTACAGCACACTCACCTACACGGCCTTGGGATTGATCATCAGCGTCTCGACAGCGCACATGATCGTTCCAAGGCCGTCCTGGTGTGTGGGGAACGACGAAACCCGTGGCCGGAACGGTGTTCGGGCCACGGGCCGACGTTAAACAACAAGCTAGGGCGCGTTCCGCGGACGTGCGCCCCGCAGCCGGGACGCCCGGCCTCCGGGGGGACGGAACGCACGGATCGCGGAGAACGACGAAGGGGCCGACCCCGTCTGCACGGAGTCGGCCCCTTCTTCCTGTGGGCGATACTGGACTCGAACCAGTGACCTCGTCGGTGTGAACGACGCGCTCTAGCCAACTGAGCTAATCGCCCCCGGGCTGCTGCCCCGCCCGACCTCGCGGCCGGACAACAAAGACTCTAGCGCATGTTCGGGGGTACTCGACGCACCTTCCCACCGGCAGGGATCCGGGGTATGTGACGGAGGCCACATTTTGACTTCGACACCCACCCGATGCTGCCACGACGCGGGCCGGATCCCCGGCGTGGGACGCGGATCCCGACCCCGCGGGACCCGCCGGGACCCCCACCTCATTACCCTGACGTGACGTGGGCCACCCGACATTGGGAAATCTTTGGTTTCCCCTGGTCATTACAGTGACGAAGGATCGGGCAGCCGCCATGCGGCACGCTGGCCCCGAGGAGCGGACAGCGCGGCCTCCGGTCCCCCGACCAAGAAAGTCTCCGTACTCACGTCATAGTCCGCGGACGGCCGCGTTGGAGCGAGTGAGACGGCAACCGACCCGCGCCGCAACAGCAGGGCCGGACGAGAAAAGGTTTGGCGAACATGAACAGTAGCGACACCACTGCCACCGCCGAGCTGGGCCTGCGGCTCGTGGTCCCCGAGCGCACCTCGGTGCCCCTGGTCGCGCGACTCGACTACAGCGCGGACGACCCGTACGCGATCCGGGTCGCCTTCCACACCGGCGAGGACGACCCCGTGGAGTGGATCTTCGCCCGCGAACTCCTCACCGTCGGCATCGTGCGCCCGGTGGGCGAGGGCGACGTCCGCGTGTGGCCCTCCAAGGACGACAGCGGGGACCGGACCGTGAGCATCTCGCTCTCCTCCCCCTTCGGCCAGGCCGAGTTCGACACGCAGGTCTCGCCGCTGGCCGAGTTCCTCCACCGCACCTACGAGATCGTGCCCGCGGGCCAGGAACCCACGTTCGTGGACCTGGACGAGGAGATCCAGCAGCACCTGAACCCCTGACTCCACCCACACCGGACACGACTGGGGGACGGCGCCGTCGGGCGCCGTCCCCCAGTCGTGTCCGTGCCCGGAACCTCCGCCCGGGCCCGGTCAGGGATCGATCAGGGTGGCGGCGCGCTCGGCGAACGCGGCGGCCGCCTTCACGGTGACCGGTCCCGCCCCCTCGGAGACCTCCCGCCCGTCGATGCGCAGGATCGGCTGGACGTCGCGCCCGGTGGACGTCAGGAAGGCCTCGGAGATCTCGGGGAGGCGCTCCATGGGCACGTCCTCCTCCTCACCGCCGAACCACTCCAGGACGAGTCCCCGGGTGATGCCCGCCAGCGGTCCGGCCGACAGCGGAGGCGTGACCAGCCGGCCGTCCAGCACCACGAAGACGTTGCTGCCGGTGCCCTCGCAGAGGTTGCCGCTCACGTTGGCGAAGACCGCCTCGGAGGCGCCCCTGCTCCGCGCGTACGCGAGCGCACGCGCGTTGTCGGCGTAGGAGGTGGTCTTCAGGCCCGCCAGCGCGCCGAACTCGTTGCGCGGCCAGGGAGACAGGGCGACCTCGGCCGCGGAGGCGATCGCCGGGAAGGGGCTGACGGCCACGATCGCCGTCTGCTCACCCGACCAGCGGTCCGAACCCAAAGGTCCGGTTCCGTCGGTGACGGTGATCCGCACGCGCGCGTCGGTGACCCCGGGGTTGGCCGCCAGTACCCGGGCCACCCCGTCGGCGATCAGGTCCAGGTCGGGTTCGGCCAGACCGAGACCCTCCGCGGACCGGGCGAGCCTGCGCAGGTGCCGCGTGAGCGCGAACGGACGCCCCTCCCTGGCTCGCACGGTCTCGAAGACACCGTCGCCGACCGTGATGCCGTGGTCGAACACGGGGATGAGCGCCTCACCCTCGTCCACGACCGCGCCTCGGCCGAACCCGGCCCCGGCGATCCACACCTTCATCCCGACCCCCAAGTCCTCTCGCGCCCCTCGGGCGATGACACACCGTCGATCCTGCCACCCCGGCCCGACCTGCGCTGCGACCGCCCCGGCCGAGGTCGCGCCCCCGTACCCGCGATGGTGGCGGCTTGGCAAGCCCCGTGTCCGGCACCGGCCGCCGGTCTACTTTCCGATTCGTCGTCCACGGGGCATCGCAACTGGTCACGGGACCGAATCCCGGCTCCGGCCCACCCTCGGCACGGTCGACGGGCCAGACAGATAAGTTACGAATGACTATCATCTGGGCAACGCTTATGCGGGACCGGTGCACGCCGTCGACCGCCACCCCCACAGGGCAGGTCAGCCGTGCTCCGGCGCGAGTCCCCACGACGCCCGACCGACTGACAGAGCAAAAGAGAGCCATGACCCCACCGAGCACTGCACGTGGAGAACTCAGCTGGCTGCTGGATGACCTCCTCACCCGCGCCTCCGGTACGCAGCACGCCATCGTCCTGTCCACCGACGGACTCCTCATGGCCACCTCCAGCGGGCTGGAACGCCCGGCCGCGGAACACCTGTCCGCGATCGCCTCGGGGCTGCACAGCCTCGCGGGCGGAGCGAGCAAGCAGTTCTCCGCGGGCGGCATCCGCCAGAGCATCATCGAGATGGACCGCGCCTTCCTGTTCGTGGCAGCCGCGGGCGAGGGTGCCTGCATGGCGCTGATGTCGGACGCCGACAGCGACGTCGGCCTCATCGCCTACGAGATGAACAAGGTGATCGAGAGGGTCGGCCAGTACCTCTCGGCGCCGCCGCGCCCGGACATGCCGTCGACCCCCGCGCACGTGGAGAAGTAGGGAGCGCCATCCGGGCGGGCGGACCGGGGCGGGCCACGGGCGCGGGGCCTGCCGCGGGGGGAGCGGAAGCACGCCCGGAGAAAGCCGATTTCGCGCTTGGCCAGGAATCCGCTACAGTTCTTAACGCAGCGAGCGGGGCGGTCGGCAGGATCGGCCGGACCGAAGAGGCTCGCCGCGCGGACGTGGCTCAGCTGGTAGAGCATCACCTTGCCAAGGTGAGGGTCGCGGGTTCGAATCCCGTCGTCCGCTCGGAGCAGGGTGTGGTTCGCCTCCGGGTGAGCCCCACCGGTCCGGGTTCGGCCCGGAACACACGCGGACGTGGCTCAGCTGGTAGAGCATCACCTTGCCAAGGTGAGGGTCGCGGGTTCGAATCCCGTCGTCCGCTCGAAGAGGCCCGCACGGGTCGGAGCAGGCCCTCGTGCCCTTCCTCGCCGGAGTGTCCGAGTGGCTTAGGTAAGGGACTGCAAATCCCTGCACACGGGTTCGATTCCCGTCTCCGGCTCCACTGTGGGTCCTCATCCCCCAGATGAGGGCGGTTAGCTCAGTTGGTTAGAGCGCTACCTTGACACGGTAGAGGTCACAGGTTCGAATCCTGTATCGCCCACCAGCATCACCCTCGAAACGGGCTCCCACGGGAGCCCGTTCTCGTTGTGTCCGGCCGGTGCACGGCCGGGAGCACCACCCCCGGCCGCGACCCCCACACGTCACACCGCGCGGTCGAGGAAGTCGGCGACCAGGGGCGCGATCTCGGGGAGCTTCTCCTCCAGCGCGAAGTGCCCGGTGTCGAACAGGTGCAGTTCGGCGTCGGGCACGTCCCGCAGGTAGGCGCGGGCGCCGGGCGCGGGGAAGAAGGGGTCGTCGGCGCCCCAGACGACGAGCGTGGGCGGGGTGTGTTCGCGCAGCCAGGCCTGCCACCGGGGGTAGGCCGCGATGTTGGTCTTGTAGTCGTAGGCCAGTGCGAGCTGTACCTCCTTGCGTCCGGGCAGGTCCAGGAAGTACTGGTCGAGCAGCCAGCCCTCCGGGGCGACCAGTTCCGGATCGGCGGTGCCGCCCTCGTACTGGGCCCGGGTCGCCGCCAGGGTGAACAGGTCGCGGATGGTCCGCTCCGCGCCCGGGGTGTCCGGGGTCAGGGCGGTGAACTCGCGGGCCGCCTCGGAGAGCCCCTCGGCGTAGGCGTTGCCGTTCTGCACGATGAGCCCGGCGACCAGTTCCGGCCGCCGCAGGGCGAGGCGGAAGCCCACGGGCGCGCCGAAGTCGAACACGTACATCGTGAACCGGGTCAGCCCGAGGCGGTCGACGAAACCCTCGACGGTGTCGGCGAGGGCGTCGAAGCCGGGGGTGAACCCCTCGGCCGGAACCTCGGTGTGGCCGAAACCCGGGTAGTCCGGGGCGATCATCCGGTAGCGGGTTCCCAGGGCGTCGATCAGGCGCCGGTACTGGTGGGAGGCGGACGGGAAGCCGTGCAGCAGCAGCAGGACGGGGGCGTCCGGACGTTCGGGCACCGACTCCCGGTAGAACACCCGCGCCCCCCGGACATCGACGAAGCGGTGGGCGGTGCGGGCTGTGGCGGCGGTGCTCGCGGGCATGGGGGGTCCTCCCTGTAGGCGTGCGTCTGTTCTAGTGGACCATCAACTAATGCGTCAATAGCTTTTTAACCATTAGATAGACACACGGCCCGTGTCACTCCACCTTCCGGCCCAGGAACCTCAGCCCGACCACGAGGGCCACCGCGCACAGGGCCAGCGCCGCCCACCAGGGCAGGCCGAGCCCGACCGGGACCAGACCCAGCACGAGCACCACCCCGGCCACGAACAGCGCGTACGGCAGCTGTGTGCGCACGTGGTCGATGACGTCGCACTGGGACGCCAGGGCGGAGATGACCGTGGTGTCGGAGATCGGCGAGCAGTGGTCGCCCCACACCGACCCGGCGAGGATGGTCGAGACGGAGGCGAACAGGAGGGGATGGCCGTCGGGCGAGTCCAGTCCCTGCGCCTCCAGGGCGGCCCAGGCCAGCGGGACCGCGAGCGGGGTCAGGATGCCCATCGTCCCCCAGCTCGTCCCGGTGGCGAAGGCCACCGCCGCGGCGATCACGAACAGCAGGGCCGGGAGGAGGAACAGCGGGATCGCCTCGCCGAGCGTGCCCGCGATGAACTCCGCGGTGCCCAGCCGGGAGGTGAGGTCGGACAGCGCCCAGGCCAGGGTCAGGATGATGACCACGTACAGCACGCACTTGAGGCCCGCGAACCACGCGTCGACGATCTGTCCCATGGTCAGGATCCGCTGGCCCATACTCATCGCGGCCGCCACGACCAGAGCCAGGAGCGATCCCCACAGCAGCGACGAGAACGGGTCCCCGTCCCCCACGATCTCGATGACGGTGTCGCCCTCCCCCGTGGCGAGCAGTCCGACCACCGTGGTGGCGACCAGGACCAGGATGGGGACGAGGGCGTTGAGCAGCCTGCGCGGCGTCTCCTGGGCCGGGGCCAGTTCGTCCGCCTCACCCCCGGCACCCAGGTGGGAACCCTCGCGCAGGACCTCCCCCGTGGAGCGGGCCCGGCGCTCGGCGGCCAGCATCGGACCGAAGTCGCGCCCCGTCAGCGCGACCGTGAAGACGAACACGATCGCCAGGACCGGGTACAGCGCGTACCGCAGCGACTCGACGAAGACCGCGAAGCCGTTCATGGCCAGTCCGGTCCCGGCGACGGCGTCGTCGATCAGCACCACCTGGAAGCCGATCCAGGTCGACAGGAGCGCCAGTGTCGCCACCGGCGCCGCCGTGGAGTCGACGATGTAGGCGAGTTTCTCCCGGGACACGTTCAGCCGGTCCAGGATCGGGCGCATCGTGTTGCCGACCACCAGCGTGTTGGCGTAGTCGTCGAAGAAGACGGCCACGCCCAGGCCGGCGGTGACGGTCTGGCCCCCGCGCGGGGTACCGGCCCAGCGGGTCACCACGCGCACGATCCCGTCGGTGCCGCCGTTCTTGCGGATCACCCCCACAAGACCGCCGATCATCAGTGTGAACACCACGATCATCACGTGGTCGGGGTCGGCGAGCGCCTCGACGGTGTACACGCCGGCCGAGTCGAGCAGCGAGGTCAGCAGACCGAGCGGGGACAGCCCCTCCAGGAACCACGCCCCCAGCCAGATACCCGCGAACAGGGCGGGCAGGATCTGCCGGGTCGCGAGCGCGAGACCGATCGCCAGCACGGGCGGCAGGATCGACCACCAGCGCCCCGTCGCCGCTGCGTCCGCCTCCTGGGCGGGGTCGGCCGGTACGGGCACGGCCCCCACCCCCGAGGCGAAGGCGCCCAGGGCGACCACCGCGACGACGGCGAGCAGCAGCGCGCCGACACTGCTCCGCCACCGCCCGGTACGCGCCCCGCCGGCTCCCCGGGCCCGGCCGTCCTGCGTGGTCGGTCTGATCCGCGTCATGGCCGTTCCTTCACGTCCTCGGGAACTCCTCAGACGAAGGTCGCCCACCCACGGTCGGCCGAGCATTCTCAACCGCACTGTTTGTCCAGTTCAGGCATGGTTTTTACCTGAACACTCACCGCGGGGGCGCGGGGCGGGGCACCCGGCCGACCGCCCCCGGAACGGCCGGGAGGCCGCCGGGGCGCGGTCGGCCGCCCGCAACGTCCACGCTTTCGCTACCGACAAGTAACCCGCTGGTGCCCGGTTAGCGTCCTGGGATGGTCAGGCTGTGCCCTCGTGTACAGACGAATTGCCCCCATGATTCTCGCCGCACTCATACCCCTCCTCGTCACGGCCGTCCCCGCTTCGGCCGACGACGGACCGACACCCCGCATCACCACCTACAACGCCTACCTGCTGCCGACCGCGCTCTACCCGAACTGGGGCCAGTCGATCCGCGCCGACCTGATCGTCCGGGACGGCGTCGTCTCCGGCCAGGACGTCGTGGTGCTCCAGGAGCTGTTCGACAACTCCTCGGCCGACGTCCTGCGCGAGGGGATCTCCCAGGAGTACCCGCACGGCACCCCCGTGGTCGGCCGCTCGCGCGACGGCTGGGACGAGACCTCCGGATACCGCTCCCACACGACGACCAACGGCGGGGTGAGCGTCCACAGCACGTGGCCGATCACCCGGCAGGAACAGCACATCTTCACCCGCGCCTGCGGGGCCGACTGGTTCGCCAACAAGGGCTTCGCCTACGTGGAACTCGACACACCCGACGGCCCCCTGCACGTCGTGGGCACCCACATGCAGTCCGAGGACAGCGCCTGCTCCGACGGTGAGGACGAGGAGATCCGCACCCGCCAGCTGGGACAGATCCGCGGCTTCATCGACGCCACCGTCCCCGACGACGAGCCCGTCTACGTCGCCGGCGACCTGAACATCGTCGGCGGCGGCCAGGAGTGGGACCAGGCCCTCAAGCAGCTCGACGCCGTCGAGCCGACCCACGCGGGCGCCCCCCACTCCTGGGACACCGGGACCAACTCCATCGCCCACTACAACTACCCGGACTGGCCGTCGGAGCACCTCGACCACGTCCTGCCGATCCGCAACTCCGCCGCGCCCGCGTCCTACGTCAACGAGACGCGCGACGTGCACAGCGAACCGTGGACGGTCTGGTCGTGGGGCCGGTCCTACACCTACGAGGACTACTCCGACCACTACCCCGTCCTCGGCGGCCAGGGCGTGTAGTCGGCGCCCAGGCGACGACCCGCCGGTGAGGGCGCGTTCCGGATCGCTCCGGGGCGTGCCCTCCGCCGTTCCCGGACCGGGAGGGACCCGGCCCGAAGAGTAGCGTGGAGGGAGGAACGGTCCCTCTCGGTGGACGCGCCCGGGTGGCGGGTGCGGGAGTCACCGCACCGGTCGCGCACCCGGACGGGGTGAGGAGCGGTCATGTGGCAGATCTTGATGTCCGTCCCGGCGCACGGGGACGGCTGGGGCCATCACTGGTGGCCGATGGGCCCGGGAATGATGGGCCCGACGGGGGGCTGGGTGATGGGGGCATGGGTGCTCAGCGCCCTGGTCGTCATCGCCCTCGTGGTGGCGCTCGTGGCCTGGCTGGGCCGGTCGGGCGGCTCCCGGAGCGCGGGCACGCCGGGCCCGTTGCCGTCGGACCCCGCGCTGGCCGAACTCCGCAGGCGCTACGCCACCGGCGAGATCTCCCGCGAGGAGTACTTCCAGAGGAAGACGGACCTCGAACAGTGACGCCCGGCCGGTCGGCGCGCGGCGCCGACCGGCCGGTCCCGCACGCTCAGGCCCCCTTGGCCGACCTCCAGGGCATGAGCTCCTCGGAGAGCGACCGCGACAGCGGCGCGCCGAGTTCGGCCAGCTCCGCGCAGCCGTCCGTGCCCAGGACCGCGTAGGGCGCCAGGGCCGACCGGTCCGTGGCCTCCTCGATCCCGTCCCTGCGCCGACGGCCCTCGGGGGTCAGCGCGGGGTCGGCCTCGTCGGTGATCCAGTCCCGCCCGCGCAGCCGGTCGGTGGCCGCATCCCACTCCTCGTCCGACCACGCCCTGGTGGCCTTCAGCAGCTTCACGGGCAGGGCGTTCCCGGCCGCCGTGTGCGTGACCAGGGCCTCCAACCCGCTCAGGCCCGCCAGGACCAGGGCGGCGACGTGGCCGTCGCCCCGGTACTCGCGCAGCCGGGTCTGCGCGTGCCACAGGACCATGTGCGGTTCCTCCGGCCAGGGCAGGGCGGCGTGGGCGGCGTAGAGCGGACGGCCGGCGGTGTCGTCGGCCACCGCCTCGGCCGCGCGGCGGGCGAGTTCGGCCGCGCGGGCGAGTTCCGGCGAGTCGACGGTGTCGCCCAGGACGCGGCGCAGGGTGGCGTCCGCGGCGGCGTGGCGCGCGGCGAGGATCCGTTCGGGCTCGGCGAGCTCCCACACCTGGGGAACGGTCGAGCGGACGACCTCGGGGTTGAAGTTGTAGAAGGTGGCGGCCACGACCTCGGCCGACACCTGGCCCATGGCGGCGGCGCGCGGGCCGAAGTAGGCCGCCCAGGCATTCAGGCCCAGTTCCTCGTAGGCCGCGTTGGCCTCCGGCGAGAAGTAGATCATGGAGTGGTAGGGCTCCAGGGACTGCCAGGCGCGGCGGGCGTCACCCGTGCTCACCGTGTCCCCGGGGTGGTGGTCGCTCATGGAAGGCGCGTCTCCTCTCGGTGCGGGCTGGGGCCGCACCGGAACGCAAAATACCGACCGGGAGGTAGGGGGTCAACGGACCCGACGACCGGTGCCTGTGGACATCCCGCGGCGGCGCCTCCCTAACCGACGATCGGGCGCTCCTCGGGGAGTTCGTAGCGGCGTGCCCGCCGACGCAGCGCGAGTGCCGACGCCAGGGTGATCGGTCCGATCCTGCCCACGAACATCAGGAAGACGATGAGCAGCTCCCCGGGCGCCGTCAGCTGTCCCGTGATGCCGGTCGACAGGCCGACCGTGCCGAAGGCCGAGGTCACCTCGAACAGGATCTGGTCGAGGGTGAACGGGGTCATGATCATCAGCGCCAGCGTCGATGCGATGACCAGGCCGATGGCGAGCAGGACCACGGTGGTGGCCTGTGAGGCGACCCCCGAGGCGAGGCGGCGGTCGGCCACGTGGACGCTCGGCTCGCCGCGCACGTTGGCGTAGACCACGAAGGCCAGGAGGGCGAAGGTGGTGACCTTGATCCCTCCGGCGGTCCCGGCGCTGCCTCCGCCGACGAACATCAGGATGTCGGTGACGAGCAGGGTCGAGGTGTTCATCTCACCGAAGGGGAGGCTGTTGAACCCGGCCGTGCGCGGCATGACCGCCTGGAAGAACGCCGCGAGGATCCTGCCCCGCAGGTCGAGCCCGCCCATGGTGGCGGGGTTGTCCCACTCCAGGACGAGGAAGGCGACGAAGCCGGCCACCAGCAGCACGGCCGTGGTGGTCAGGGTGATCCTGGCGTGCAGGGACCACCGGTACGACTCGCGCCTCCTCCTCGTGAACCACCACAACTCCACCCACACGGGAAAGCCCAGTCCGCCCGCGATGACCGCCAGCGCCACGGGAACGCTGATCCACGGGTCGGCCACGTAGCCCTCGAGGCTGTCGGAGAACAGGGCGAACCCGGCGTTGTTGAAGGCCGAGACCGCGTGGAACACCCCGAGGTAGAGGGCGTGGCCCACGGGCTCCCCGTAGGCGAGCCACCAGCGCAGCCAGAGGGCCACCGCCAGGACCGACTCGGCCACGACCGTCACCAGGAGGACGCCGGTCACCAGTTGGCGCACGTCCCCCAGGGTCAGTGCCTTGGCCTCCGACCTGGCGCGCACGGCCATCCGCAGCCCGAGTTTGCGGCCGACCACCAGGGTGAGCACTGTGGCCAGGGTCATGATGCCGAAGCCGCCGACCTGGATCAGTGCCAGGATCACCACCTCGCCGAACGTGGACCAGTACACGGGGGTGTCCACGACGATCAGGCCGGTCACGCACACCGCGGAGGTCGCGGTGAACAGCGCCCTGACCAACGGGGCGGACTCCCCCGTCTCCGTGGCGACGGGCAGCATCAGCAGCAGCGTTCCGACCAGGATCGCCGAGGCGAACGCCCCGGCCGTCAACTGGGGCGGCTTCGCCCACCCGGACAGCCCCCGGAGGGCGCGGTCGGCCCGTCTGCGCGCCCTCAGCCGCAGCCGGGCCAGGCGCGACCCCGCTCCTCCCCGGTCCCGCGTGATCACTCCCGGCCTCCGTGTCCCCGTTCTCCCGGCTTCCCGGTGGGAGCATCCGGGCGGAAGCGGTATCCCAGCCCGGGCTCGGTGATGAAGTAGCGCGGGCGCGGGGGATCGGGCTCCAGCCGCTGCCGGATCCGGGTCATGAACACGCGCAGGTAGTGGGTCTCGGTCCCGTAGGACGGGCCCCACACCTCGCGCAACAGCTGCTCGTGGGTGACCAGGCGCTCGGCCTCGCGCACGAGGACCTCCACGATCTGCCACTGGCGCGGGGTCAGCCGCACCGGCTCGCCGTCCCTCAGGACCTGTTTGACCGCGAGGTCGACCGTGAAGTCGTCGGTCCGGACCACCACCGGCTCCTCCGGCGCCGCGGACCGCCGCATGGCCGCCCTGACCCGCGCGAACAGCTCGTCCATGCCGAACGGCTTGATGACGTAGTCGTCGGCGCCCAGGTCCAGGGCCCGGACCTTCACCCTCTCGGTGTCGCGCCCCGACAGCACGACGATCGGCACACCGGTCCACCCCCGCAGGCCGTGGACGACGTCCAACCCGTCCATGCCGGGCAGACCCAGGTCGAGCAGGACCAGGTCCGGGCGGTGGCGGGCCGCGAGGCGCAGCGCGGCCTCACCGGTCGCCGCCAGGTCCGAGGTGTAGCCGCGGGCCCGAAGGTTCACCTCGAGCGTCTTGCGGATCCGCGGGTCGTCGTCGACGACCAGGATCCGTGGTGCCGTGTCCATGGGGTGTTCAGTCCTCCACCCGTGCCGGATCACCGCCCTGGTGTCCGTTTCGGGTACTCGCGCGGAGACGATGGTATGCCGTGGTACCCCCGGGCGCGGGCGACGACACCGGGCGGCACCAGGTCGACTCTGGGGGACCCCTGCCGGGGCCACCGCGTGCGACAACGCTCCCTTAGCGCCGGAGGGCGGGAAATTAGCGGTTCGTTAGCGGCGAATCGTCAGGAATGCCCGTTCCGCAGCACAAGAATGGGTGTCCGGAGAGGGGGACCGCACCAATGGCACGTGGTCAGCTGCGCATCTATCTGGGGGCCGCGCCCGGCGTGGGCAAGACCTACCGGATGCTGGAGGAGGCGCACCGGCGCCTCGGACGCGGGACCGACGTCGTCGTCGGGTTCGTCCAGACGCACGGCCGGACCGGGACCGCGGCGATGGTCGGGGGCCTGGAGGTCGTGCCCCGCCGGACGGTCGTCCACCGGGACGGCGGGTGCGGGGAGATGGACCTGGACGCCGTCCTGGAACGCGCGCCGCAGGTCGTCCTGGTCGACGAACTCGCGCACACCAACGCCCCCGGCGGTCGGCACACCAGGCGCTGGCAGGACGTCCGGACCCTGCTCGACGCGGGGATCACGGTGCTGTCCACGGTGAACATCCAGCACCTGGAGTCGCTCAACGACGTCGTCGCCCGGATCACGGGCGTCACCCAGCACGAGACCGTCCCGGACGCGTGGGTCCGTCAGGCCGGGCAGATCGAACTGGTCGACATGGCCCCCGAGGCGCTGCGCCGGAGGATGCTGCACGAGAACATCCCCGGTCCCGGGAGGAGCGACGCGGCACCGGACGGCCGCTTCCGGATCGGCGACCTCACGGCCCTGCGCGAACTGGCGCTGTTGTGGCTCGCCGACCGGGTCGACGCCGAACTCGGCCGGTACCGGGACGAGCACGGCGTCGCCGCCACCTGGGAGGCGCGCGAGCGGGTCGTGGTCGCCCTCACCGGCGGCTCCGAGGGGGCGGCCCTCGTCCGCCGGGCCGCCCGGATCGCCGCCCGGGGCAGGGGCGCCGATTTCATGGCCGTGCACGTGGCCCGCAGCGGAGGCCTGGTCGGCGCCGACCCTGCCGAGCTCGCCCGGCAGCGCGTGCTCGTCGAGGATCTGGGCGGCACCTACCACGAGGTGCTGGGCGGGGACGTGCCGACGGCGCTGATCGAGTTCGCCCGCGCGGTCAACGCCACGCAACTGGTCCTCGGCGTCAGCCGGCGCGGCAGGCTGGCCCACATGGTCTCGCCCGGGGTCGGCATCACCACGGCCGCGCGGTCCGGGTCGATCGACGTCCACCTGGTCACCCACGAGGAGGCGGGCGCCAGGCCACGGCCGAACGGTGCCGCGGGAGCGCTCTCCCGCCGCCGCAGGCTCACGGGCTTCGCGCTCGCCCTGACCGTGCTGCCCCTGGCGGTGTTCGGGGTCGGTCTGCCCCGCAACGAGGACTCGTTCACCAGCGGCGTCCTGCTGGTGCTCGCGACGGTGACGACCACGTCGCTGGTCGGCGGCATGTGGCCCGCCGTGGCGGCCGCCCTGGGCGGGTTCCTGCTGCTCAACTTCCTCTACACCGCGCCGTACCGCACCTTCGCCATCGACTCCCCGCAGCACATGCTCGCCCTGGTCGTGTTCCTGGTGGTGGCCGTGTCGGTCAGCGTCGTGGTGGACCGGTCGGCCCGCCGTACCCGGCAGGCCGCCCAGGCCGGCGCCGAGGCCCAGGCCCTGGCCACCGTGGCGGGCGGCGTCCTTCGGGGCTCGCGTCCCCTGGAGGCGCTGCTCGAACGGCTGAGGGAGGGCTTCTCCCTCACCTCGGTCGCGCTCGTCGAACGGGTACCGGGTTCGTCGACCGGCCCGGACCACCGCGCCGACCGGGACGCGTGGACCGTGGCGGCGTCGGTGGGCGAACCGCCCTGCCGCGCGCCCGGCAACTGGGACGTGGACGTGCCCATCGACGACTCCCTCGCCCTGGTCCTCCAGGGGCGCCGCCCCGACGCGGGCGACCAGCGCGTCATCGGGGCGTTCGCCGCCCAGGCCGCACTCGCGCTGCGTCAGGTCCGTCTGGCCGACGAGGCCGCGGCGGCCAGGCCCCTGGCCGAGGCCGACCGCATGCGCACCGCCCTACTGGCCGCGGTCAGCCACGACCTGCGCGCACCCCTGGCCTCCGCGAAGGCCTCGGTCACCAGCCTGCGCAGCACGGAGGTCAGCTTCGGCCCGCAGGACCGGGCCGAACTCCTGGCCACGGCCGACGAGTCCCTGGACCGGCTGACCGCCCTGGTCGCCGACCTGCTCGACATGAGCCGTCTCCAGGCCGGGGTGATGGGCGTGACCGCCACCGCACTGCCCCTGGGGGAGAGCGTGTTCCGTGCGCTGGACGAACTGGGGGACGGGGGCCGGGCCGTCCGGGTCGACGTCCCGGAGGGTCTGCCCCTGGTCGAGGCCGACCCCGGGCTGCTCGAACGGGTCCTGGTCAACGTGGTCGGCAACGCGCTGCGGTTCAGCCCGCCCGGCGCCCCGCCCACGGTCACGGCCGCCGACGCCGGGACCGAGGTGCGGGTGCGGATCGTCGACCACGGACCCGGTGTCCCGGAACAGGAGAAGGAGCGCATGTTCGTCCCGTTCCAGCGGCTGGGGGACAGCGGGCACGACGCCGGACTCGGCCTGGGGCTGGCCCTCTCGCGCGGACTGGTCGAGGCCATGGGCGGTGCGCTGGAGCCGACGACCACCCCGGGCGGCGGCCTGACCATGCGCATCACCCTCCCGCTGGCGGCCGACGGGAGGTAGGACCCCGCCGTGCGGACCGTGCGTGCGGACGCGCACGGTGCAACGGCGGGCCGCCTCCCGACGGTGGACGTCGGTGCTGCGGCCCGCCGCGCGAAGGCTCCCGGGACCGGCGGGCCCACGGTGCGCCCGGAGGCTCAGGCGGTGACGCCGCCGTCCACCACCAGGTCGTGGCCGACCGCGAAGCCCGCCTCGTCCGAGGCCAGCCACAGCACCGCGGAGCTGATCTCGTCGAGCGCACCGATCCGGCCGAGCGGGATCGACGGCCCGATCCGGGCGGCCCGCTGCTCGACGGTCTCCTCCGGGAGCAGCGACATCGGGGCGTCCACGGCTCCGGGGCTGACCGCGTTGATCCGGACACCGTCACCGACGTGGTCGAGCGCCGCGACACGGGTCAGATGGCTCAGGGCGGCCTTGGACACCCCGTAGGCGGCCAGCCCGCTCATCCGGGTGTGGGCGCCGAAGATCGAGGAGGTGTTGACGATCGCGCCCCCGCCGTGGGCGCGCATGTGCGCGATCTCGGCCCGCATCGCCAGGAACACCCCGGTGACGTTGACGTCCAGGACCCGGCGCCACGCGTCGGGGTCGAGGTCGGCGACCGGAGCGGCGTCGCCGAGGACGCCCGCGTTGTTGTGCGCGACGTGCAGCCCGCCGTGGCGCTCCACGACGGTGGCGACCAGGCGCTCGACGTCCTCCTGGACGGTGACGTCGGCCAGGACGTGGTCGGCCCGGCCGCCGTCCTTGGCGATCAGCTCGACGGTCTCGGCCAGGGCGGCCTCGGTCCTGCCGGCGACCACGACGGTGGCACCCTCCCGGGCGAAGTCGCGGGCGGTGGCGCGGCCGATACCGGAACCTCCGCCCACGACGAGGACGGTGCGGTCGGTGAATCGTGCGGTCACGGTGATCTCCTCGGGGTCGCCCGGCACGCGTGTACCACGCGTCCGGAACTCGATGTTTTCAAGAACGATCATTCTGGAATTTGGGCATGCGAATGCCCATGACCGACGCGGGGGTCAGTCCAGCAGGGTCAACGCCTCCCGGGCCGCGTCGCGGAGCCTGGCGGGGTCGTCGGCACCCCGGCTGACCACGCGCATCCCCTGGAGCAGGACCAGCAGGAGCCGCGCCAGCGCCCGGGGGTCCCGGTCCTGGGCCAGCTCCCCCTGGGCGCGCGCCCGGGTGAGGGCCGAGGCCAGCGCGGTCTCGGCGAGGTTCCAGTTGGCCTCGACCCGGCGTCCGACCGCCGGGTCGCACAACGCCATCTCCACCGCGGAGTTGGTCACGAGACAGCCGTGGCGGTCGGCGACGGAATCCTCGGCGTACCTCTCCACGAGCGAGCGGACGGCCGGGAGGACCGGCCCGGGCTGGGAGAGCAGGCCGACGAAGTCGACCCCCTCCTCCACGTACCGGTCGTGGGCGCGCACGTACAGCTCGCGCTTGCCGCCGAAGGTCGAGTACAGACTGGCCCTGCTGATGCCCAGGTGCTCGACGAGGTCGGCCATCGAGGTCGCCTCGTACCCCTTGCACCGGAACAGTTCCACGGCCTTGCGCAGGACGACGTCCGGATCGAACTCCTTGACCCTTGCCATGCCTGTGACCCTAGACCTTTCCGGAACGATCAGTCAAGAAAAACCTCCCCCGCGGGTGAGCGACACGTCGCTCGGGTCCCCCTCCGCGCGGGCGGCGGATGTTGACCTGGAGCGCGCTCCAGGTCCTAGGGTTCCGGACATGACGACACCGCACAAACTCATCGGATCCGGGTTCGGTGCGCGCAGCACCGCCAGGGATGTCCTGGAGGGGATCGACCTCACCGGGCGGACGGCGGTGGTGACCGGCGGGTACTCGGGGATCGGCCTGGAGACGACCCGGGCCCTGGCCGCCGCGGGCGCCCGGGTGGTGGTCCCGGCACGGCGCCGGGAGACCGCCGAGCGCGAGCTGGCGGGGATCGGGGGCGTCGAGGTCGACACCCTGGACCTGGCCGACCTGGACAGCGTGCGCGCCTTCGCCGACCGGTTCCTGGCCACGGGCCGCCCGATCGACGTTCTCGTCAACAACGCCGGGGTCATGGCCTGCCCCCAGTGGACGGCGGGCCCCGGCTGGGAGTACCAGTTCGCCACCAACCACCTGGGGCACTTCGCCCTCGCCAACCGGCTGTGGCCCGCCCTCGCCGACGGGGGAGCCCGGGTCGTGTCGGTCTCCTCGGTCGGACACCACAACTCGCCGATCCGCTGGGACGACCCGTGGTTCGAGGGCGGCTACGACCGCTGGGTGGCCTACGGCCAGGCCAAGACGGCCAACGTGCTCTTCGCCGTCCACCTCGACCGGCTGGGCGAGGCGTCCGGGGTACGGGCGTTCTCCCTGCACCCGGGAGCGATCCTCACCCCGCTGCAGCGGCACATGGCCACGGAGGAGATGGTCGCCAACGGGTGGATCGACGAGGACGGCAACCTGGCCAACCCGTCGTTCAAGACCCCGGAGCAGGGCGCGTCCACACAGGTCTGGGCCGCCACGTCGCCCCGGTTGGCGGGGATGGGCGGGGTGTACTGCGAGGACTGCGACATCGCCGTGCCCGCGGGAACCGACGACGCCCGCCCCGGGGTACGCTCCTACGCCGTCGACCCCGGACAGGCCGAGCGGCTGTGGGCGTTCTCCGCCGAGCTCACGGGGGTGGACGCCTTCGCCTGAGCCGCCCGCCCCCGCGCGAACGCCCGTCCCCGGCCGACGAACTTTGCCCGATCCGAAACGGGGGCTGGGCTCCCGGTGACCGACCCTGTCCGATGATGAACGGGCGGTATGCGTACCAGACGCACTCGTCCGTAACACCTGTGGTGCCGTACGGAGTCCGACCTCGGTCCGCCCGGACGGCCGGTTAGGAGCACGCCATGCGGACAACATCCGCCAACGGCTGGCAGTTCTTCGTCGCGACACTCATGATCGTCATCGGTGCGATCAACATCGTGCAGGGCGTGGTCGCGCTCGTGACCCCCGGTTTCTACGCGGTGACGGAGACCGGCATGCTCGTGTGGGAGTACGGGGCCTGGGGAGCGCTCCTCGGCCTGTGGGGCGCCGTCCTGGTCATCGCGGGTCTGGCCGTGCTGTCGGGCAGCACCTGGGCCCGTGTGTTCGGCGTCGTGCTCGCCTCGATCAACATCATCGCGCAGCTGGCCTTCCTGGTGGCCATGCCGATGTGGTCGGTCGTCGCGATCGCCGTCAACGTCCTGGTGATCTACGGCATGACCGCCGGATGGCCCTCGGCGGAGAAGATGGAGCACGAGCGCCAGGAGGCCGCCTACCGCAGCGGCTACCAGGCGGCCCACGAGGCGCCGCGCGGCGCGCGGAGGGCGCAGGAGCCGACCGAGCGGTCCAGCGGACGCGAGCAGACGACCGGCTGACCGCGGACACCGGTAGCCGGCGCCGTTGCGCAGGAGCCCCGTCCCCGCCCGGACCATCCCCGGGCGGGGACGTCTGCGTGTGCGCCCCGGACGGGCCGGACCGGCCGCACCGGCCCCTCAGCCCCCGTAGAGGCGGTCCAGCGCCTCGCGGTGGCGCTCGACCACCACCCCGCGGCGGAGCTTGAGCGTCGGCGTCAGCTCCCCGCTCTCGGGCGCCCACTCCTCCGCCAGCAGTACGTGGCGCCGGACCCGTTCGGGGCGGCTGAGCCGGGCGTTGGCGGACTCGACCGCGCGCTCCACCTCCGCGAGCACGGCCGGGTGCCCGGCCAGGGCGCGCACGTCGCCGCGGGCGTCGATCCCGTGCGCCTGGGCCCACACCGGCGCGGTCTCCGGGTCCAGGACCAGGAGGGCGACCAGGTAGGGGCGGCGGTCACCGTGGGCGAGGGCCTGCCCGACCAGCGGATGCTCCTTGAGCGCCCCCTCCACCAGCGCGGGTGACACGTTCTTGCCGCCGGAGGTGACGATCAGCTCCTTCTTGCGGTCGGTGATCCACAGGAAGCCCTCCTCGTCGAGGCGTCCGACATCACCGGTGGCGAACCACCCCTGCGGGTCCGTGGCCGGCACCACCGAGCCGTCCGCGCCCAGGTAGCCCCGGAAGAGGGAGGGCCCCCGGACGGACACCTCCCCGTCGGCGCCGAGCCGGACCCGTGTCCCGGGGATCGGGCGGCCGACCGAGCCCGTCCGGAAACCGGTGCGCGGACTGTTCGCGGTGGCCACCCCGGAGGTCTCGGTCAGTCCCCACGCGTCCATGACGCACACCCCGAGCCCGGCCCAGAACCGGAGGACCTCGACGGGCATCGGCGCGGAGGCGCAGGAGGCCCACGTGACGCGGTCCAGGCCCACCCCGGCCAGGATCGGCGCCAGGACCCGGGCGCGCTCCCGTTCGAAGCGCTCGCCCAGCTCCTCGGGGATCCCTCCGCCGCGTTCGCGGTGGTCGGCGTACTCCGCGGCCACGGCCCGTGCCCGGTCCACGTCCGCGCGCCGCTCCTGCGGCAGCCGGGCCAGACCCGCCCGGACCGCGGAGGCCAGCTTCTCCCACACGCGCGGGACCCCGAAGAACTGCGGTGGCCGCACGTGTCTGAGGACGTCGGGGAGGTCGGCCGGGTCCTCGCACATCCACACGTGCGACGCGCGCAGCAGCGGAAGGTACAGGCCGAGCATGCGCTCGGCGATGTGGGCGAGCGGCAGGTAGCAGATGTGCGCGGCGTGCGCGGGCACCTCGGCGACCGCGTCCAGCGCCGCGGCGTTGCTCAGGACGCCGCGGTGGGTCACGGCGACGCCCTTGGGGTCGCCGGTGGTCCCGGAGGTGTACATGACGGTCAGGAGGTGGTCGGGGGTCAGGTCGCGCCAGCGTTCGACGGCCTCCTCCCCCGGCTCGGCGGCCGCGTCCGCCAGCCTGGTGTGGCCCCGTTCGGGCTCGGCGCCGTCCACGACGACGAGCCGTCGGAGCGGGACGTCGTCCGCTCGGAGCAGGTCCTCCCAGAGCTCGGCGGTGGCGGCGTCGCCGACCACGGCGAGGCGGGCCCGGCTGTGCCGTGCGATGTGGGCGACCTGGGCGGGGGCGGAGGTGCCGTAGACGGTCGTGGTGACGGCTCCGAGGTGGACCAGGGCCAGGTCGCAGAGCCAGTGCTCGGGGCGGTTGCCCATCATGAGCAGGGCGTGGTCACCGGGTTCGACGCCGAGGGCCGCGAGGCGTCCGGCGAGGTCGGTCACCCGGCGGCGGACACCGGACCAGGTGAGCGTGGACCACGCGGAGGTGTCGGGGTCCCGCCAGGACAGGGCGGGCAGGTCGGGATGGTCGGCGGCGTTGCGCCGCAGGAGGGAGCAGATCGTGTCGTCGGTGGTGTCACGGTCGACGGGGACATCGGAGGTCATGCCGAACTCCCGGAGTTCGTCCTGACGGGAGGCCAGGAGGAGAACCGACTGCGTCGGTCCCACTGTCACACGGACACGGGTGCTCCGGGGAGGGGGCCGCACACGGGCGGCCGGATCCGGTCACGGGGCGGGTGACCGGATCCGCGACGGCGGCTCAGTGCCTGCGGGGGTGCAGACCGCTGGTGACCGCGAGCCGGTTGTAGAGGTTGATCATCGCGATGGCCGTCATCAGCGCGGCCACCTGCTCGTCGGAGAAGTGCCCGGCCACGGCGGCGTAGGTCGCGTCGGACACCCCGCCCTCGCCCATGCGGGTCATCTCGTCGGTGAACGCCAGCACCGCGCGCTCGGCGTCGGTGAACAGATCGCCCGCCTCGTGCCAGGTGGACACCTGGAAGAGGCGCTGCTGGGTCTCGCCCGCGTCCAGTGCCCGCCGGGTGTGCAGGTCGACGCAGAACCCGCAGCCGTTGAGCATCGAGGAGCGCAGTTTGAGCAGCTCCAGGAGGGTGGTGTCGAGGTGCTCACCGACGACCTTGTCGACCTCGTCGAGCTTGCCGTACACCTCGGGAAGCTTCTTGGACCAGATCACACGCTTCTCGGCCATGGTGCCCTCCAGTGACGACCGCGGTGCCCCGCGCGAACGCGTGGGACGTGTCGGCGCTCACGCTACCAACCGACCGGGCGCGGATCCCCGTCGCCCGCGGCCGTCGCGTGTCCCGGGCCGGGTGCTACGGTCTGTCCCGACCCCGCCGCGGAGCACCGTCCGCCGTCGAAGGGAACGCATGTCCGGGCGACCGTCCGACCTCCCCCTCCCCGCCACCGGCCCCGGCGACCGGGCCGCCGGACCGGGCGCACCTGCCGGAGGCGTCCCTCCCGGACGGACACCCCCCGAACCCGTGGGCCGCCTGGCACGCGCCGTCGCGGGCAAGGCCGTACCGCTGTACCTGTCGATGCTGGCCACGATGGCCGGAGGCATGGTCACGGCCGGGGTCCTCGGCAACGTCGGCACCGCCGACCTGGCGGCGCACGCGCTGGTGACCGCCGTCCTGGCCCCCGTGCTGGGGGTCGTCCAGGGTGCCCTGCGCGGGTCGACGCCCTTCGTCGCCGAGCACGAGGACGATCCCGACGCGCTCGCCCCGATCGTGCGGCACAGCGCCCTGCTGGGCCTGCTCATGGGGTTCCCCAGCGGTGCGCTGGTGGCGTCGGTGCCGCTGTGGGCCGGACCGCTGGGGGTCGCCGACCCCACCGTGGCGGCGCTGGGGGCCTACCCCCCGCTCATCGGCGCGTGGGTGGTCCTGGCGGCGGTGAAGTCGTCGATGACCGTACTGCTCATCGGGCTGGGGCGCGGCCGGAGCGTCCTGGCCCTGAGCCTGCTGAGCACGGGGCTGGCGGTGGTGCTGACCCCGGCCCTGATCCTCGGTGTCGGACCCGTGCCGGAGCTGGGGCTGGCCGGGGCGGGGGTGGCGCTGCTCGTGGACGGCTGCCTCACGGCGCCGCTGTCGGTGTACGTCGTCCGTCGGCGCACCGTCCTGCGCGGGACCCGGGTGTGGCGCGGCGCGCCGCGGTGGTCCGGGGTCTGGGCGATCGCGCGGGTGGGTCTGCCCACGGGGTCGACCCTGCTGGTCAAGTTCGGGACGATGAGCGTGCTGGCGATGGCCGTGGCCCGGACCACCGCCGCGGACGCGGCCGCCCACCAGCTGCTGGTCGTCATCGCCTCGTTCGCCTTCCTGCCCGCGGTGGCCGTCGGCCAGGCCTCGATCCCCTTCACGGCCAGGGCCGCGGGCCGGGGCGACCGTACCGGGGTGCGGCGCACGGTGGCGGCGGGATACCTGGTGTCGCTGCCGGTCGTCGCGTCGGGCACCGCGGCGGTCTGGATCGCGGCGGGTCCGGTGGTGGGGCTGTTCACCGCCGACCCGCAGGTGCGGACCGGGGTGGTCGCCCTGCTGCCGCTGCTGTTCGTCGTGGCGGTGTGCGACGCCGCGCAGTCGCAGCCCGGTATGGGGCTGATGGGGATCAGGAACACACTGCCGTCCCTGTACTCGTTCGCCCTCTGCTACGGGCTGCTGTCCCTGGTCGCGGTCCCGCTCGCCGAACTGGGCGGACTCGCCCTGCTCTGGACCGGGTACGCCGTGGCGACGCTGGGCCTCGTGGCGGGCCAGGGGCTGGCGTTCTGGCGGCTGTCGGCGCGCGTGTGAGCGCGGCCCGGCTCCGGCGGCCGGGCCGCGGGCGGCTGGTCGGACGGTCACGGGCACCGCCCTCAGCGGATCGCGGGCGCCGCCCCGGCCCACTCGGTGAGCGCCCGGACGAGGCCGTCCGCGTCGGCGGCCGGACCGCTCCAGGCGGTGTAACCGTCGGGGCGGACCAGCAGGACCTCGGCGCCGTGCGGGAGCGTTCCCTGCGCGCGCACGGCACGGACCCGCTCGCCCCAGGGCTTCGCGGCGGTGGCGGCGACACCGTTGGCCGAGGTGTCGACCAGGGTGAAGCGCACCGCGTCCATCAGCGCGAACAGCCTGGTGGGCGCTCCGTCGACCCGCAGGTCCAGGTCGGGCACCCGCTCCCCCGCCCCCGGTGAGCCGACCAGGGAGTCGGGCAGGTCGTAGGAGAACCCGATCCCGGACATCATGCCCAGCACGGCGCGGGACACCCGCTCGTTGGCGACCAGCCGGGGCACCACGTAGGGGCGCAGGGCGCGGACGGGGCCGGAGGCGACGACCATGCGGGTGACCGTGTCGGTCAGGCGCAGGGTCGCGCGGCCGACCGGGTGGCGTTCGGCCTCGTAGGAGTCCAGGAGCCAGGAGGGCGCCCAGCCCCGCTCGACCGCCGCCAGCTTCCAGGCCAGGTTGACGGCGTCCTGGAGTCCGGTGTTCATCCCCATGCCGCCGATCGGGGAGTGGACGTGCGCGGCGTCCCCCGCGAGCAGGACGCGGCCGACCCGGTAGTGCTCGGCCTGGCGGCGCTCGCTGAGGAAGCGGGTGGACCAGCGCACCTCGGCGGCCCGGACCCGGCCCCGGGTGAGGCGGTCGAGGGAGGCGTTCAGCTCCTCCTGGGTCACGGGCTCGGCGAGGGGCACCTCCTCACGGGTCCGGTCCCACACCACGGCGCGGAACCAGCCGTCGCCGAAGGGGGGCAGGAGCGCGAAGCCGTCGGCGGCGATGAACGGGTTGATCGCGTTGGGGAGGTCGTTGTCCAGACGGACGTCGGCGATCATGATGTGCGTCTGGTAGCTGCGGCCGACGAAGGGGACGCCGAGGAGTCCGCGGACCGCGCTGTGGGCGCCGTCGGTGCCCACGACGTGGTCGGCGCGCTCGGTGTGCTCGCCCTCGGCGGTGCGGACGGTGAGGGTGACGCCGTCCGCGTCCTGGGTGAGGCCGGTGACCTCGGCGCCCCGGACGATGGGGACGCCCAGCCGCTCGGCCCTGCGCCGCAGCAGGGTCTCCGTCCGGGCCTGCTGCACCATGAGGACGTAGGGGTGGCGGCTCTCGAGGCGGCCGAGGTCGACGGAGAAGCCGCGCGTGCCGAAACTCGCCCGCAGTTCGGGAACGGTGAAGCCCTGCTCCACGAGTTCGTCGGCGACACCGCGCACGTCCAGCACCTCCAGGGAGCGGGCGTGGACGGCGAAGGCCCGGGTCAGGTTGGACTCCTCGGCCCGGCGCTCCAGGATCCTGACGTCCACCCCGGCCTCGGCCAGGTCTCCGGCGAGCATGAGTCCGGTGGGGCCGGATCCGACGACGATGACGCTCATGACGTGCTCCTTCGGGGGGTGTGGTGCCGTTCGAGCCATATCCGGTACTCTAGGTTCCGGTACCTTTAGTACCGATACTAAGAGTACCGGAATCAAAGTCAACCCCCGGAAGGTGGGAATCATGAGTGGAGGTCGCGGAGGCCGCCGCCCCGACCCGGCCAAGGACGCGGCGATCCTCGAGGCCGCGGCGGAACTGCTGGTCGAGCGAGGATTCGACCTGACCTTCGACGAGGTGGCCGCGCGCGCCGGAGTCGGCCGCACGAGCGTCTTCCGCCGCTACGCCACCAAGCGGGACCTCCTGGTCGCCGTGGCGGAGAGCGTCACGATCGACCGCATCGAGGTTCCCGACACGGGTTCGCTGGACACCGATCTGGTCGCGGCCGCGACGACGGTGTTCGGAGTGTTCTCCAGGCCCAGGACCGAGGCCCTGGCCCGGCACGCCCTCGCCGAGGCGTTCCAGAGCCGGGAGGGCGGGGTGGTCCTGCGCACGACCCTCGGCCGGCGCCTGGAACTGGTGACCGAGGTGCTGGAGCGCGCCGCGGCGCGCGGCGAACTGCCCGACACGAGGAACGCGCTGGTGGTCGCCGACCTGATGACCGGGGTGATCATGGCCCGGCTCGCCTCCGGGGCCCCCCTGCCCTCGGGTGAGGAGGCCGAGCGGATCGGCCGCGCCATGGCGGCGGCCGCCCGGGGCTAGGACCCGCCCCCGGAGCGGTCACCACAGGGGGCTGCCGTCCGGGCGCCCGAACACGGCCCGCAGCGCAGCCGGGACCGGAAAGCCCAGGTCAGGACGCCGCCCGCACGCGCTCGTAGAGGGGGGTGAGGCCGTCGAGGAAGGCCGACAGCGCCAGCTCGAAGCTCGCCTCGTCGATCTCGGCCGCGTGGTCCGGCAGCCGGTGCGCCTGCGACAGGTTGGGGTAGCGGTCGCGGTAGACGCGCACGTCGTCGTCGAATCCGCGGGCGAAGGACTGCGTGGCCGCGCCCACCACGAGGTACTTGGTCGAGGCGCCGATCATCGTCGCGTACCGCGGCGGCCAGCCCGCGCGCACGAGCCCGCCGTGGACCGCGTCCGCCCTGCTCAGCGCGTCCTCCCGGCGCCCGGGTCCGGCGGCGATCACCGGCACCAGGTTGGGGTGGGCGGCCAGCGCGGCCCGGTAGGAGCGGGCCCAGGCGGCGACGGCCGCGCGCCAGTCCTCCTCCTCGAAACCGGAGACGTCGACCAGGGAGGTCACCTCGTCGGCCACCTCGCCGAGCAGCTCCTCCTTCGTGCGGTAGTGGCTGTACAGGGACGCCGCCTGCACGTCGAGCTCCTGGGCGAGCTTGCGCATGGACAGACCGTCCAGCCCCTCCCGGTCGATCAGCTCCAGGGCGGCCGTGCGGATGGCCCGCCTGCTCAGGATCGGCGTCTTGGGTCGGGCCACGGACGGCTCCCCTTCTCGGTTCTCGCGGCGGACGGTCCGGCCACCTCGGCCCGATCATCGCACGTCCGGGCGGCACCCATGACCGCCCACCCCTTGCACACCGGGCGGGGAAGGCCGTACGCTCACATAACCGAACGCCGTTAGGTTATTGGGAGCAGGCCGTGATCGACTTCTCGTTGAGTGAAGAACAGCGCGCCGTCCGCGACTGGGTGCGGACCTTCGTGGAGCGCGAACTCATCCCGCTGGAGAACGAGGTGCTGCGGCGCGAACGCGCGGGCCACACCCCGGGGCTCACCGCCGAGGAGCGCGACGGACTGCGCGCCCTCGCCCGCAAGTCCGACTTCTGGGGTGTGGAGACGCCGGTCGAGTACGGCGGGATGGGCCTCGACCCCATCACGGCCGCGATCATCGAGATCGAACTGGGCCGGTCCTTCGTCTCGTTCCGGTTCGGCGGCGAGGCCGACAACATCCTCTACCACGCCAACGAGGAGCAGAAGGAGCGCTACCTGCGGCCCACCATCGAGGGTGAGCGCAAATCCTGCTTCGCCATCACCGAACCCGGCGCCGGTTCGGACGCCAAGGCGATCCGCACCCGGGCCGTGCGCGAGGGCGACACGTGGGTGATCAACGGCGAGAAGACCTTCATCACCGGCGGCAACGAGGCCGACTTCGCGATGGTCTTCGCCGTCACCGACCCCGACAAGGGCGCCAACGGCGGCGTGACCTGCTTCCTCGTCGACCGCGACATGGGGTGGACCTCCGAGCCCATCGACACCATGGGCGAGCGCCGCCCCGCCGCCCTGGTCCTGCAGGACGTGCGTGTGCCGCACGAGAACATCCTCGGGGAGGAGGGCCACGGCTTCGCGCTGGCCATGCAGTGGATCGGCAAGGGACGCTACCTGCTGCCCGCCCGCGCGCTGGGCGGCTGCGAACGGCTACTCGGCATGGCGATCGAGTACGCCAAGACCCGGGAGACGTTCGGCGCGCCGATCGCCGACAGACAGGCGATCCAGTGGATGATCGCCGACTCCCAGACGGAGATCGAGGCGCTGCGCCTGCTGGTCCTGCACGCCGCGTGGCAGGTCTCGGTGGGACGCGACTCCCGACACGCCCAGTCCGTCGCCAAGCTCTTCGGCGGGGTCAAGGCCAACGAGATCGTCGACCGCGTCATGCAGATCCACGGGGGCATGGGCTACACCCGCGAACTGCCGATCGAACGCTGGTACCGGGACCTGCGGCTGCTGCGCATCTTCGAGGGCACCGACGAGATCCAGCGCCGCACCATCGCCCGCGACCTGCTCAAGGGCCACGTAAAGGTGGGCGCGACCCTGGGGTAGGAGCGGGAACGGGGGCGGGGCCCGGCCCGCGCGGAGGACGCGCGGTCCGGGCCCCGCCTGTGTGTCCGGCACCGTGCGGCACCGGAGCCCGACGTGCTACCTGACGCCGACCAGGTCGACGACGAAGATCAGCGTCTCGTTCGGCTTGATCGGGCCCACGCCGCTGGAGCCGTAGGCCAGGTGCGGCGGGATGACCAGCTGGCGGCGGCCGCCCACGCGCATGCCCAGCACGCCCTGCTCCCAGCCGGGGATGACCCGGCCGGCGCCGAGCTTGAAGCCCAGCGTCTGGCCGCGGTTCCAGCTGGCGTCGAACTCCTCGCCCGTGGAGTGGGCGACACCGACGTAGTGGACGTCGACGTTGCTGCCGTGGCCGGCCTGCTCTCCCTCACCGACCGTGATGTCGGTGATCTCCAGGTCCGCGGGCGGCGGGCCGTCGGGCATGTCGATCTCCGGACGCTCAAGCGCCATGGTGGTACCCCTCGCGATAGTCAGAGTGAACGTAGGGGCCCAGGGTATCGGCGCGCGCGGGTGCTTCCGCGGCGGTCGGCCCGGTGGGGGCGTCAGCGCCCCTGGTCACCCACGGTGGCCGCGACGACGTGGCCGTGCCCCTCCACCTTGATCGGCCCGTTGTCGGCCCGCACGAACACCGACTCGCCGCGCTGCAGGGTGATCCCGCGACCGACCTCGGCGACCAGTTCCACCTCGCCCCGGAGCGCCAGGACCACGGTCGGCCCCTCGCCGGGCAGATGGGCGGCCACCCGCCCGGGGCCGATCTCGTGGAGGGCGAACTCGGGTGCGGCGGGGCGGAACTCGCGGCGGCCGTCCGTGAGGCCAGGGCTGGCGTAGGGGATCGGGAGGACCGAGAAGTCCACCACGTCCAGGAGTTCGGGGGCGTCGACGTGCTTGCACGTCAGCCCGGCCCGCAGCACGTTGTCGGAGCTGGCCATCACCTCGACGGCCGTGCCCCGCAGGTAGGCGTGCATGTTCCCGGCGGGCAGGAAGAGCGCCTGTCCGGGCCAGAGGGTGACGTGGTTGAGCAACAGGGCGGCCACCGCCCCGGGGTCGCCCGGGTAGCGGTCCGCCAGGTCGGTGAGGATCCCCGCGTGCGCGCCGCTCCCCCCGGAGCCCGACCACTCGGCGACGAACTCGCCGATCAGCCGCTCCCGGTCCGCGGCGGGCAGGGTGAGCAGGCGGGTGAGGGCGGAGCGCAGGGCGTCGTGGGTGTCGGGTGCGGCGAGGTCGTCGCGCAGGAGACGGGCCAGGGCGCAGCCCATCCCCTCCAGGTCGGCACGGGCGGCGGCGGGTTCGCGGAAGCCGCACAGTGCCTCGAAGGGCTCCAGGGCCAGGAGGAGCTCGGGTTTGTGGTGGGGGTCGCGGTAGTTGCGGTGCGGCGCGTCGACGGGGATGCCCGCGCGCTCCTCGGCGTCGAAGCCGGACCGCGCGCGCTCGGCGTCCGGGTGCACCTGGAGGGACAGGGGCGCCTCGGCGGCCAGGAACTTCAGGAGGAAGGGCAGGCGGGCGCCGAAGCGTTCGGTGGTGCGGTGTCCGAGCACACGGTGGGGGTCGTCGGCGATGAGGCGGGGAAGGGGTCTGGGGCCTTCGTCACAGTGCGCGGTACTGGGTGCGCCGTGGTGGGCGCCCAACCACAGCTCGGCCTGGGGCGTGCCGTCGGGCTGGGTGCCCAGGAGCCGCGGAATCGCGGTTCGCGCACCCCAGGCGTACGGCCGTACCTGGTTGGTGAGCCTGTGCATCGGCTCCCCGCCTTCCCGTCTGCGTGTTCTCACCCCGTGGACGCTCCGGCGAGGTGGGACCAGTCTCGCGAAGCACGGCGCCCGGGTCGACCTGGCGCACCCCACTCACTGAGGTAGTGCACACTTCACCTCGCCAGGTGGGCGGGCACCCGACGACCGCGGGGCCCGGTTGCGGCTACGAAGTTACTGGCAAGTAAACCACGATCGGGGTCGTGTGAACAGCACCACACGGTCATCTGCCCCACACACTCCCGGCACGCCCGCGCCACCCGCCCGACGCGGTCCGAAGACACGGATCCGTGTCGGTGTTCCTTCCCGGCCCGAGGCCCCGGACACGCCGCCGCGCACCGGCTCAGCGGGGACGGCGCACCCTGTCGGAGGCCTCGACCAGGCGGTCGAACATCTGCTGGCGCAGCTCCGGGTCGGGCTGGGGCAGTCCGGCGATCGCGGCCATGTACAGGCCGTCGCCCGCACGCAGGATGATCTCGGCCAGCACCGGGTCGGTGAGTTCCTCGTGCAGGAGTTCGCCCCACCGCGTGAAGAGGTTCTGGACCAGGCGGACGGCGTCCTCGGACAGGTCCTCCTGGCCGCGCAGCGCGGCGATGACGGCCCAGTAGAGCTCGCGCTCCTCGGGACTCTGCGGGAGCGAGGTGCGCAGGAACACGCGGACTACGCCCTCCCCGCCCTCCCGGGCCTCGCGGAACTCCTCCTCGGCGAGCGCGCTCAGGCGGTCGATCAACCCCGTGAGCAGGGCGGACTTGGAGGGGAAGTGGTACAGCAGGCCACCCTTGGAAACGGAGGCCGCACGCGCGACCGCTTCCAGGGTCACGGCGGTGTAGCCCTCGTTGATGAGGATGTCCTGGAGGGCGTCGAGGATGCGGTCACGGGTGTTCGATGCGTTCACGATTGACACTGTACCGGCCGGACGGTACTGTACCGTCTGGACGGTTCAAAAATCCCGGAGTGTGCCTCCGGTCGATCACCCTCCCCCGCCTGCCCGGAACCCCCGTTCCCGCCAGGCGGCACCGCGCCCCCGATCCGTGCGGCGCGCCACCATCGAGACGTAACGAGGAAAGATGAGTTTCGGCAAGGCCCGCCGCGGCCTGATCCCCGCGCTCGGCCCCCGGGGGGCCGCACCCGCGACGGCGGGTCCGCGTGAGTGGGCCGCGCTCGCTGTTCTGGTCCTGCCCGTCGTCCTGATCTCCGTCGACATGACCGTGCTCGGCTTCGCGGTTCCCCAGCTGAGCGAGGAGCTGCGACCCAGCGCGGGCCAACTGCTGTGGATCATCGACATCTACGGCTTCATCCTGGCCGGGCTGCTGATCACCATGGGGTCCCTGGGCGACCGCGTCGGCCGCCGCCGGCTCCTGCTGGTCGGCTCCGCGGCCTTCGGCGGCGCGTCCCTGCTGGCCGCGTTCGCGCCCACCCCCGAGGTGCTCGTCGCGGCCCGCGCCCTGCTGGGCGTGGCCGGCGCGTCGCTGATGCCCTCAACCCTGTCCCTGCTGCGCAACACCTTCCTCGACGCCCGCCAGAGGCTGCTGGCCATCGCCATCTGGGCGTCGGGGTTCTCCGCCGGGGCGGCACTCGGCCCGATCCTGGGCGGATGGCTGCTGGAGCACTTCTCCTGGGGCTCGGTCTTCCTGATCAACCTGCCGGTGATGGCGCTGATCCTGGTGCTCGTCCCGCTCCTGGTCCGCGAGTCGCGCGACCCGAGGCCGGGTCGGATGGACCTGCCCAGCGTGGTGCTGTCGATGGCGACGATGCTGCCCGCCGTGTACGGGATCAAGAAGCTCGCCACCGAGGGGCTCGCGGTGGTCCCCGCCGTGTCCCTGGTGGCCGGCCTGGCCCTCGGCGCCGTGTTCGTCCGACGGCAGCTGGTCCTGAAGGACCCGCTCATCGACGTGGACCTGTTCCGGTCGCGGGTGTTCGGCGTGGCGGTCGTCACGAACCTGATGATCGTGTTCTCGCTGGTCGCGTCGTTGTTCTTCCTCACGCAGTACCTCCAGTTGGTGCTGGGGGTCTCACCGATGCGCGCGGGGTACGTACTGCTGCCCGGTCTGGTGCTGTCCGTGCTGGCGAGCTTCGTCGCCGTCCGGGCCGCCCGCCGGCTCAGCCTGGCGACGGTGATCGGTTCGGCCCTCGTGGTCACCGCGGCCGGGTTCGCGGTGCTCGTGCTCGCCTCCGCGGACGACACCGCCACCGGTGTGGCGGTCGTGGCCGTGGGCTTCGGACTGATCGCCACCGGCGCCGGTTTCGCCGAGACCCTGACCAACGGGGCGATCATGTCGGCCGCCCCGCCGCGGCGCGCCGGTGCGGCCTCGGCGATCTCCGAGACCGCCTACGAGCTGGGCGGCGCGCTGGGCGTCGCCGTGCTGGGCAGCGTACTGACCGGGTTCTACCAGTCCGGGCTGGCCGGGGTCGAGGGCGTTCCCGCGCCCGCCATGGAGCGGGCTCGGGAGACCCTGGGCGGGGCGGCCAACGCCGCGGCCGACCTGGGCGGAACGGCCGGTGCCGACCTCATGGACGCGGCGCGGACCGCGTTCACCGGCGGGATGCACGTGACGAGCGTCATCGCCGCGCTGATCGTGCTGGCCGCCGCCGTCCAGGCGTGGGTGCTCCTGCGCGGGGAGACCGCCCCGGCCGCGGAGAGCCAGCGGGACCTGACCGACACCCCGGCCGCCGAACCGGGCGAGCGGGAGCGGTCACGCGGATAGCCGGAAAGGACCGTCGGCCCCGGGGAGCCCTCCCCGGGGCCGACGCGCGTCCGGGGCCGGCGGCGCCCCGTGAGCGGTCAGGGCAGGCGGACGAGTTCCACGTCGGAGCCGTCCCAGCCGGGCGGCACCACGGCGTAGGCGTCGGCGATCGCGGCTCCGCGCAGGCTGCCCGGGCGGTCGTGGCCCACCGGGCGGGCGCACCCGCCGGACACCCGCACGGGGACGAGACGGGTGTCGTGGGGGTGCGGGCGCACTCCGCCGCCCAGAGGCACCCGGGCGGTGTCCCGACTCGGATCGGGACGACCGGCCATGGCACTGACCAGGGGCACCAGGAGGGTGAGCGCCGCGACGAGGGCGGCGCCGGGGTTGCCCGGCAGGCCCACGAAGGCGGTGTCGCCGACGCGCGCGAGCGTCTGGGGGTGGCCCGGCCGGCAGGAGACGCCGTCCACCGCGACCGCGGCGCCGAGGTCGGCCAGGACCGCGCGGACGTGGTCCGCGGGCCCCCTGGACGACGAACCGCACACGGCGACCACGTCGGCGTCCTCCCCCGTGACGGCCTCCCGCAGGGCCCGCCGGTCGTCCCCCAGGCGGAGCACCCGCGTGACCCGCGCCCCCGACCACCGCGCGATTCCCGGAAGGACCGGCCCGATGGCGTCGCGGACGGTGCCCTCACCCGGCAGCCCGGAGTCGGCGACCTCGTCGCCGGTGACGATCACTCCCACCCGGGGCCGGCGCACGGGCAGGGTCTCGTGGCCCAGGCTGGCGGCCAGGCCGAGCGCGGCCGGGCCGACCACGCTCCCCCGTGTGAGAACGGTCTCGCCCGGCGCGGTCTCCTCACCCGACCAGCGCACGTGCCGCCCCGGCACGGCGTCGCCCCCGACCCGACCCTGCGCGACCGTCGCCCGCTCGTAGGGCAGGACCGCCTCGGTGCCCTTGGGCACGTGGGCGCCGGTGGCGATCTCGACGGCCTCACCGGGGCGCAGCCCGTCGCGCGGCGCGGGCGCTCCGGCCAGACGGGTGCCGACCAGCCGCCACGGCCCCTCCCCCGCCACCGCGTAGCCGTCCATCGCCGAGGCGTCGTAGGCGGGCAGTCCGACCAGGGCGCGCACGTCGTCGCCGAGGACGGCGCCCAGGGCCTCCTCCAGTGGGACCTCGCGCGGGGGAAGGGCGAGGTCGAGGCCCATGCGGCGCGCCGCGTCCCGCGCCTCCCGCCACGACCGCTGTGCGCCGTGTCCCGGATCCGCGCCCGTGGGAACGCCCCCGGTCCCGTCCATGCCGCCTCCCCCGTCGTTCGCGCAGGTGCTCCCCATTGTTCACCCCTCGGTATGACGCGGACGTTAACCGCCGCTCACGCCGCGGCGCGGGCCCGGACGCGGAGGGCGCGTACCGGCCACGCGCTGGGCCGATTTGCCGTCTGCCGACTTTCCGCTAGAGTTCTTACCAGCAGCACGGCGGGGATCGCGGAAACGGGGCCCGGGCCGAGCGGCAAGCGGACGTGGCTCAGCTGGTAGAGCATCACCTTGCCAAGGTGAGGGTCGCGGGTTCGAATCCCGTCGTCCGCTCGGAGGAGACGCGGGGCCACGGCTCCGCGTGTCTCGGTGGAGTGGCCGAGAGGCGAGGCAGCGGCCTGCAAAGCCGTCTACACGGGTTCAAATCCCGTCTCCACCTCCCATGCTTCACACGGGCGGTTAGCTCAGTTGGTTAGAGCGCTACCTTGACACGGTAGAGGTCACAGGTTCGAATCCTGTATCGCCCACCAGCATCACCCTCGAAACGGGCTCCTTCGGGAGCCCGTTCTCGTTGTGTCCGGGGACGTGGTCCTCGACTGGCGCCCCCTTCTCCTGCTCCCAATGCTGGAAGGGCGGGCGCGACAGGGTGTAGCGCCAAGGGGTCGGTAGGGTGGTTCGGCTCCACCAGTCCGGTGTCCAGGTCCGTGTCGACGGCCGTGACGCAGAAGCCCGGCAGCATCGTCTCCAGGTAGAGCTGCAACGTCCCGATCGGCTCCCGAGGCTCGGCCTTCACCCTCGTCCAGGTCTCCACTCGGGGTGTGCGGACCGCGTTGTCCAACAGGTGCGGGTTGGCGGGAAGTCCGTCGTCGAACCGCAGCCCGCTCTCCCCGCTGCCCCGCGCCAGGAGCAACTGCTCGTCGTGGGCCCCTGCCCTGCATGGGAACGAAGCCGCAGACCAGGGCCGAATCGCTCACCAGGTGGTCATCGTGGCGAGCGAACCCGATCGAGCGGGTCAGGCTGCGTGTCCGCAGGAACGCCACGAGCCGCCCGTACTCCGCGAGCTGGGAGATCCCCACACCGAGGGAATGTCCCAAGCGCCGGCGGTGACGAGGATCCTGTCCCAGGGCGCGTTCTCGGGGACACCCTCCTCGGCTTCGGTGTGCAGGACGTGGACCCGTTCGTAGCCGGTCTCCGCCAGCAGTCACTGTGCTCGGGACGTCACGTCCGGGTCGATGCCGATCGTGACGACGTCGCCGGAATCGCCCACCATCTCGGCGATGACGACGGCGTTGTAGCCGCCGGAGCCTACTTCGAGCACCTTCATGCCGGGCTCGATCCGGGCCTGTTCCAGCATCATCGCCTGGACCTGTGGCGCGGGCACCAAGCTCAGGGAGATTCCGTGTTCGTCCCGTCTGGTGACCACGGCGGTGAAGGGTTCGTAGGCCTCCTCCAGTGTCGCCTCAGGTACGAACCGGTGTCGGGGAACCGTGCGCAACGCCTATTCGATGCGTGGGGAGAGCAGGAGTCCTCCCAAAGCATCGGGCTCCTTGAGGCTCTCCACCATCGCGTTGCGCAAGTCCTCCGCTGACCTGGTGGTTCCGTCCACCGCGCCTGTCGTCACCCGGATCCTCCCTCGTCGGTTCCTCGGCGACAGCAGTCTTCCACCTGAGGGGGCAAGGACCTATGCGCGCACGCATAATCTCCACCTTCGAATTATGCGCGGCGTTCGATTCTTATATCTTGAACTGAGAGAACTGAAATGAACGAGCCTGGGGATCCAGTTCGGGAACCTGTCTTCTTCGCTCGAGAGTGTTGAGTTCGAATCGAGGTGTGCGACGATGCGATCGTGACGCCTTCTCTGACGAACCGCCTCATCCTGTGGGATATCGACCACACCCTCCTCTCCATCGGTCCGGTCAGCCGAGAGATCTACGCCGTGGCCTTCGAAACTGTCACCGGCTCACGCCAGACCGCCATGGCCGACATGGCCGGACGCACCGAGCACGCCATCATCCGCGACACCCTGACGCTGAACGGCCACGAGCCCAACGACGACCTCGTGGACTCCTTCTATGACGCCCTGGGCCAAGCCACCCTGAGGTTGACGGACCGCATGCTCTCCCAGGGCCATGCCCTGCCCGGAGGACGGGAGGCGATCAAGGCGATCGGGGAAGCCGAAGGCACGCAGAGCATGGTCACCGGCAATATCCGCTCGATCGCTCTGGCCAAGCTCCAGGCGTTCGGGCTGGAGGAAGGGCTGGAACTCGACACCGGCGGCTACGGCGACCACAGCAGCGACCGGGCGCGGCTGGTCGAGTGCGCGATCGCCCAGACCAGCGCCGCCATCGGCACGACCTTCACCCCCTCCGCCACCGTCGTCATCGGCGACACCCCCAACGACGTGCACGGAGCCCACACAGCCGGGGCGCATGTGGTCGCGGTCGCGACGGGACACAGCAGCCGCGCGGAACTACTCGACGCCGGGGCGGACGCCGCCTTCGAGGACCTGCGCGACACCAGGCACCTGCTCCAGGTGATCGCTCAGCTCACCGGTTCCCCCGCTGAAGACTGAGGTGTGGTCAGGCCTCGGGAGCGGAACAGGAACCGCTGTGCGGGCTCGGCCACCTTCCACGCGAGGACTTCGGATCGGGACTCGCCGATGCGATCGTTGACGCGCGGGGAACGGATCGTCTCCGCCAACTCCACAGCCTTCGTCGCGACGGCACACGCGGTCTCGACGTCGCCCAAGGCCAGATGTGCTCGCGCCACACGGACCAGATAGTGGGACTGATCCCGGAACCGGTGTGGAGCTCTCTCCTTGAGCAAGGTGAGAGCGGAGTTGAGTTCGGTGATGGCTTCATCGAAGAGACCCAGCTCGAGGTAGGTGGCTCCGGCCTGGGCGGCCACCTCCACCTCGTCCGCATCAGACACCCACACGGGGAACTCCCCGGCACGACGGGCCTGGTCAAAGGCGGTGTGCATCCGTTCGATGCTGGATCGGGCGTCGCTGAGGTTGCCCAGCTTGGCGTGAGCGCGTGCCAGTCGCGCGTGCAGCGTCGAGGTGACCAGCGGGGAGGCCGCCGCGCCGATCTCCACGGCGGTTCGCGCCAGAGCCAGAGCCTGCCGGGGGGCGGTTCAGGTAAGTGTCCTGCAAGCTCCGGCAGGACAGTGCGCTGGCCGCGCGAGATCGGTGTCGCCGGTTTCGTGTCCGGCGTGGATCGCCGTGGTCAGGTGCCTACGGGCGGCTCCGTGGTTTCCGGCGTCCATCGCGATCCACCCGACCATCTGGCTGAGCGGGCCGAGCGTGTCCATGCCGCTGCCGTCGTGATCCACCGCAGCGGACAACTGCGAGAGGTACCGGTCGAGGGGTGGGTACAGGTCTCCGCCTCCCACCTGGTCGTCCAGGGAGACGATCGCCGCGAGGACGGCCGCAGTTCCTTCACAGCATCGAACTCTCCCGTCGTCACCTGGGGGCGTGATGAGGACCGGTCAAGCGTAACCACTCGATGAGCTTCTCTCAGCGAGTTCCGCCCAAACGGGGGTGAGGGCCAAGGCGACTGGGCGATGCCACACGAAAGGATCCCATTTTATGCCCTTCGGGCTTAGACATCCTGCGGAACTCTTCCCCATTTCCACGGGATCCCACCTGCGACGATGCACCCACTTCGCACACAATCGCCCTCCAGCACATCACAACCCATGTGACTCAGGCAACAAATCACGATTTCAAGCCCACTACCTGGGAAAACTCCCTGCACGCAAACCAGGGTTCTCGCACCAGAACCGGATTCGTCGTACACGCCCCACCGACCTGCCGGCCGGCGACGGGTTCCTCACTCTTACCGCACCGGATACGCATCCGCCTCCCCCGCGCCAAGACACGGCTTCATCCGTTTCGGGGAGCGAACGCAGTGTCCTCCGCATCAGCCACGCCCTCGATCCATCGGCGCACCAGCCTGTGGCTGTCTTCCATGGTGACCGTGAGCTCACGGTCCTGCTGCTTCGCACCACCCTTCCCGCTCCACAGGTGGACACCCACGTCCTTTTCGGGGAGAAACTCGGTGAGGAAGGCGAAGGAGAACAACCGCCACCGGTCGCCCTCTCCCACCGCACGGAGCCACAGCGGCGAGGCCCTACGCAGCTTCTCGGCGTCCTTGCCCTCTCCGCTATCGGCGTGCACTTCGGTCTCCTGCTTGAAGATGATGGGCAGCCCCAGACCGCCGAGCGCGAAGTCGTCCCGCTTCTTGTCGTGGACGACCTTCAGCCACTCGCGGGTTTTGATCTGGGGTTCGTACCGCACTCCAGGGGTGGGCTCGGGAGCCCGGAAGTGGCGCAGCTCCTCTCCCGCATGGATCAGTACGTTCTCCCAGTCGGAGAAGGCCACGCCGCCACTGACCCCTGCGATGGTGTGGATCTTGGACAGCACGGGATAGGTGGGCGGCTCCGACCACTGGTATGCCTGCCTCGAACAGCGCTCCTGTTCCGCGATGGCCATGAGCGCGGGCATCGCCTTGGCCGCCGCGCCCGACGGCCACAACGACCTCGTGTTCTCGTAAAAGCCCAGACCAGGTGAGAGAAGGGTGTCCTCGGGCCAGTCGAGCAGGGACTCACCCTCCACCCTGGTGATCCGCACCCCGCCGAACCCGCGCCGGGTCCGCGCGCCGACACCGCCGAAGACCAGGCTCATCCACAGGGCTCCCAGAGCGACCGCGTGGGCGTCGCGGTCCTCACCGACGAGTTTGATCCGTAGATCGAACTCCTCGCCGGGCGGAATGAACGCGCGGGTGAGTTTGGACGCCCTTTTCCGCCCCCTGACCTCGTCCTTGGATTCCAAAGCCGTCAGACCGAGTCCGAGGAGGTAGCCGATCCACTTGTTACTCGGAGTGCCCGGACCCATGAAGGAGGGAAGCGGATCAGCGGAGCAGGCGGGCTGGCCGGGGATACGCAGTCTGATCGGCGATGCTGCCTCAGTGGAGCCAAGAACGCGGTTCTCCATGCGCCGCAACGCGTTCAGGTCCTTCCCCGCAAGGACACCGGCCATGGCACGCAGCCAGAAGTGCATCCCGCCGCGGATCGAGGACACACGCACCTGTGCCGACGTCACATCCCCGTCCCCGCAGAAGAGGGGGGTCTCCACCCGCAGGCGCAGTGTGGTCCAGGGCATCGGTTTCTACCTTTCGTCACGCCAACGTCGATGGGACAGAGGGGCGGTGATGGGCTGGTCGTCCCACAGGATCTGAGAGAAGACGCCCGCGGCCAGGCACCAGAAGGTGGCGGCGACCAGGATCGCCACCGGGTTCCCCTCGTTGGAGGTCCCCTCCCACACCTGGCGGAGCCCGTCTCCGTTCTCTCCGAAGACGGTGGTGACCACAACCATGCCGACCACCGCCGCGAACAGGGCGTGCACCAGCCCGGTCGCGGTCACGGCCAGAGCCCGCAGGGCCAAGGACAGGGAGGTGAGCACACCCTCATCCCCGTTGACGATCCCGGTGTTGTGGTTACGGACCTCCAACAGGAGGTAACCGAAGGAGCCTCCCCCCAGCACGATCGGCAGCCACCACCCCAGGGCGACCTTCTCCCACCAGGTGGGGTGGAACGCCACCAGAACGATGAGTCCGACCGCCCCGGCGGCGGGCAGGCGCAGCATCAACGGCAGCGCCCACACTCGGCCCATGATGAGTGTGCTCACGCCGATGAGTGCGTAGACGAAGCTGATGGCGTACAGAGTGTGGGTGAACGTCACCCATTCCGTGGACAGGGCTAGGACCACGGCCGCCATCGCGATCACCACCATCACCCCGAGCAGGCCGTACATGAGCAGCGCCCACCGGTTCCGGGTGTGCCGGTACAGGCCCCACACAGCCGACCAGGACGCCATCACGGCGAAGCGTGGCAGGAGGTGCTGTTCCACTGCCTCGCCAAGGACGGCTCGGTCGGCGGCGGTGGGCTCAGGACGGCTCAGCTTGGAGGTTTTCCCGTCCCCCTTCTGTTCCGCCGGCGCGGACAGGGTGAGCGGCCCACCGGAGAAGTGACGGCGCTTGGACACAGGCTCCTGGAAGGCGAGTGTCCGCACCTCCCACTCCACCGCGGAAGGTGAAGCGTGGTCGAACAGCGGCAGGGACTGGTGCCGATCCAGGTGGGCACGCCACAGGTCCCGTGCCTCTCGTGCCTTCCGGACCAGGTGCACCCGGCCGTCGCCCTCACCGAAGAAGCTCCGTATCCTCTTCCCTGCCCACCACGATGACCAGTCCTCGCTGTCACGGTGGCGGAAGGGTTCGGACAGGGCGAGGAAGCGGGTACGGGCGGCCAGGGGCTCCAGGTGCCGGTGGGCGGGGGCACCCGTACCCGTCATGTGGTCCCACAAGGCCTCGACACACACCGTGAACACCGACCATGCCGTGAACGGATCCACGGCCTCCGGTCCGGTGCCCTCCGGGGCAAGCACGTCAGGCAGCACCCGGTCGAGCAGGTGGTCGGGGCGGTGGAGTATGGCACGCACGAGGTACTCGGACTCCGGATCGGCGAGCAGCCCGGACAGGGCCCGCCGAGCGGCGAGAATCCCAACCGCGTGAACCTCCTGAGCCTCGGCCAAGTCCCGCAGCACCTGACGCAGCCCCGTGTTCTTCTTCCAGGCATGAGCATCGTTGTCAGCCGCATAGGCGTCACGGTCCGCGTCCGCAACGGAGCCGATCCCCGAACCCAGCCGTACAGCAAGGGCCCCGTGCGGAAAACCCAGGTCGACGGGGCGAAGGCCCGTGTCCCCGGTTTGGGCAGGACTCCGGCTCACGGTTCCTGCCTGGTCGCGGGGACGAGTTCACGCAGGGCCATCCCGAAGGGGGTGAGTCGCCACCGCCGCTGCTCCTTGAGCCACTCGTAGGCGAAGCCTGCCCAGACCGCGTCCTGGGGTGGCCTGCCCTGAAAGAACCCCTCCTCGTCGGCCCCGACGAGTTTGCCTTCCAGGTCGTCGGGGGGTGGTGAGCTCAAGGGGAGTTCGATCGACCGGAGACTCTCGGAGAACTCGTACTGGCCGTGGGCACTGACCCGGTCGATGTACAGGCTCCGAAGTGCCTGGGCGAAGCCCATGAGGAAGGGCATGGCGACGCGAAAGCCGCCGGTGAGGTGGAAACGACAGGTGGACTCCGGGTTCCTCATCAGGTCCTTGATCCGGTTCCCGAACGCGCCGAGTCGGCGCATCGCGCTCAGGAACTCCTCGTCGTTCTGGGCATCGAGACCGGGCAGGCGGATGACGGCGACCCGGCCGGGGCCGGTCTGGACTCGGCTGTCGGGGTCGGGGAGGTAGTCCACCCGGTCCACGTCCCCTTCCGTCATCGCCAGCGCGTTGAACAGGGCGGCACGCAGGCCCCGCCCGGTGTCGCTGGCGATGAGAAAGACGATCTCATCCTCGTGGGCCTGATGGTCTCCCGCTCTGGCGGAGTCGGCGGCCAGGGAGGTGAGTTCGGCGCTGATGGTCCGGGGCCACTGTTCGGGGCATATGGACCGGAGCAGGAGATCCAGTTCCTCACGTGCCTCTCCCGAGTCGGAGGAGGTCTCCTTGACCAAGCGCTCGGAGACCCGTTCGGCCTCGTCCCGGGGGTCGGACAGCTCACTCTCGTAGTCGTGGATCCGATCGCGAACATCGAAGATCGACTCCGCCAGCTCGCGGTTGCCGACAGCCTCCTCGACCAGGGTCTGGCTCTTCGCGAGGATCCGGTCGAACAGGCTCAGTCCCACGGTGGCCACATGCACGGTGATGGGACGGTCGGTCACGTCTCCTCCTCGTCTACGGGGACGCAGTCGAAATAGCCGTATCCGGCGGTGGTACGGCCGCCGCCACCCAGCTCCTCACCGGCTTCGGCCAGCCAGTCGGACACCGCGTCCAGATCACCGCTGTCGCCGCCGATCAGGTCTACGTGCATCTCACCGCTGATGGCCAGGAACGGCACCGGGACCGGGTTGTGGTGCTCGGCCGGGGGACGGGGGTTCTGCGTGGCCTGCGAGTCCTTGTGGGCTTTCGGGTCGGTGCCGGTGTAGTAGGGCTGCTGGTGCGGGGTGATGACGTCGCTGTGGACCTCGACGGTGTCGGCTCCGGGCAGGGCGTCGAGGAAACGGACCGTGCCCTGAGTGTGCTCCTCACGTGTCGGCCGCGGGTCCTCCTTGCCACGCGGTCTGGGCCCTCCCAGTGCCTGGACCACCCTCTGCGTGTCAGCCCCGGCGCTGCGTGCCCCGGCCGCGGCCAAGCCCTTGAGGGTGGAGGCCGGCAGACCGGGCCAGCCGTAGGTGCCGTGCAGGGCCAGACCGTTGTCGAGCACCCCGAACTGGAGGCCGAGTCCGGAGGCCATTCGCCACTCGATGGTCAGGCGCAACCTGCGCACGTGGCGGTGGTCGGGGTCGAAGGCGACCCACTGCCGCAGGAAGTGGCGCCGACGTTGGAGGACCGCCTCCTGGAGATCGGAGCCGCCCTGACCGAGTCGGTGCTCGGCGGCCCAGCCGTACAGGGGGACGTGGTTCTTCCAGGGGTTGGTGCCGCCGTCGACGGGTTCGAAGGACAGGCGGCGCAAAATGACGAGCGCATTGGCCTGCGCGCCGACCGGGTTCCCACCGTGGCCTCCCATCTCCCTGAGCACGGTGGTGGGGTCGCCGTTCCTGGGGACGCGGTGCTCTACCTTGAGCAATGCCCCGAGGGGGCCGTTGGCCGGGTACAGGGTGCCTCGGGCACCGCCTCCGGAGGTGTCTGCACCGTGGGGTCCACCCCCGCCGCCACGAGCTCCGCCCCGACCGGCGCCACCGGCTCCCCGCCCCGGGGGAAAGGCGGGCCGCGGACCGCGGGGGCCCTTGCTTCCGAAGGCGGTCATGGGGTTAGGCCTGTCCATCGCCATCACCCTTTTCCGCAGAACCGCCGTCCTCGGATTCGGCGCACAGGGCTTCGGCGAGTCTGCTGAGCCAGACCGACAGGGTCTCCACCTCGGCGGAGACCCGCGCATAGTCGTGGACGTCAGCTTCGGACAGCGCCTTGAGGAACTGGTGGGGGTCCATCCGCCGTCCGGTCCCGGTGATGAGTGCCCTCTCGGCGATATGTGCGGCGATGCGTTCGGCCAAGCGGTGGTAGGCCTTCTCCAACCTTCCACCGTGCGCGTCAGCTTTGGAGAGCACGAAGGCGTAGGTGGCGGCCAACCCGCTGCCGCGCAGTTGCATGGGCAACTGCCGCATGCGGGTGCGCAGTTCGGGTGAGACCTCGTCGCCGAGGACCCGGTAGGCGATGCCAGCCGCCGCTTGGTCGACCCGCCTGGCGCTCCTGGTGGTCTCACTCACCGGCGGCCTCCGTGATCAGCCTTGGCCACACCAGTCCCTTACCGAGGGTCTCGTCCCCGCCGAGCTGGAGTACGGTCCCGTCGAGAAGCCTGCCGAGCAGCTGCCGGTGGTCGGCATGGTGTTCGGTGTTCCGCTTGGCCTCCCCACCCTGCGGCGTGCGCAGGGTGAGTACAGCGGCCAGCAGGGTCTCGGTCGGTAGGTACTCACTGGTGAACGGGCCGTGCTCGACGGTCTTGGTCTTGGGGTTGAGCTGGACGCGCACCGAGTGTTCGGTGCATTCACGCAGCAGTTGGTCCATGACCGAGGTGCCGACCAGGAGCAGGTCGGAGCGGAACTTGTTCGCGAAGTACGACAGGTGTGAGCCCTCCCCGATGCCGTCGGTGGCGATGCGGTCGGCCCAGCCGGTCAGCGACCCGGCGGTGTTGGGCTGGGACACCGACACCAGGCACGGACCCACAACTTGGTCCGCCACCGTCCACTCCGTGTCGGTGGCCACTCCTCGGTCGTGGGCGACGTCGGGGACGGCTGGCAGTTCCCTGGTCAAGCGGGCGTGGGTGTACTTGCGCGCCAGCCTCGACAGCGCCAGCGGCGAGGTGGCCCAGGCGAAGGTGCGGCGCAGGGTGGGCACGGGAAGGGCGACGAGTTGAGCATCCCCGACAGCGAGCAGCCCCGCCGTGGGGTTGACACCCGGTTCACCGTCGCGCTGGACCGCCTTGCCGAACACACGGTCCAGGTCGTCCTCACCCCATCCGGCGTCGTGCCCCGCCGCACGCAGGGCGCCCTTGAGGCTCTGGCCCCACACGACCGGGTAGCCGGTGGTCGCCTCCCTTTGGATGGGCAGGTTGAGGGAGCCCTCAGCGTCGGCGCCCCCGGCGTGCAAGGGTGACTCGGTGTACAGGTAAAGCAGATAGCTGGTCACGACCACACTCCGGTCAGGATGACGCCGAACCCGGCAGTGGCCAGGCTGATCTCCCGGGTGCGGCGGACCCGTTCCTGAAGGGGCAGGGCCCGCGCGTGGTACCGGAGGGCCCAGCGGTAGGCGTCATCGTCGTTGGGGAACTTCAGGAGGTAGACCGCCCCGGGCGGGACGGCGTAGTAGAGGGAGCGGGAATTCTTGAAGGCGGCCCAGTCCCGCGCCGGTGAAGCGGTGGCCACGGCCATCGGGTCCTCGACACGGGCGGCGACCAGGTCAGCACCCGAGTCACGGATCGGGGGAAACCATCCGCCGGGCCAGACGGCGGGGGTGGCCACGTAGACCAGGAGTCTGCCGTCGGGGAAGGCGGGCGGCCGATCGGGCCAGTCCATGCCGGGAGCGGGTTCGATATCGGCCAAGCGGGCCATCCCGCCGAAGCGGACCGGTCCCCTGACCTCGTCCAGAGGGCGGTGCCTGCCCGGTGCGGGGTGGGGGGTGACGTGGGCGGCAAAGGCCCATCTCTCCCTCAGACGCAGGTGGGTGGCCCGGTAGAGCAGTCCGTGGCGGGCGGTGCGGGTGGTGTGGTCCACGGCCAGCCCGACCCGTGTCTCAGGTTCGAAGGGCTCTTCGGGGGCGAGCCTGAGCCGGTCGGCGGGCACCCTGGATCCGGGGGAGACCAGTCCACCGTGCAGGTAGTCCTGGAGGGCCCGGCCCGACATCCAGCCGGTCAGGGTCTCGGGGTCGTCGACGCCATCGGGAACGGTGAAGGTGCGCAGGCGCGTGGCGCCGAAGCAGGCGGCTTCCTCGTCCAGGTCACTCGTGGCTCCGGCACCGGGCCGCTCGGGGACGAACATACGCCACACGTCACCATGGCCGCGGGGTTCGACCAGGTCGGCGGGGATGGGGAAGTAGGGTTCCCAGGTCTGGCCTGACATCCCTCTCCGGCGGGCGAGGACGGGACCGCGTACGCTCTCGGGCTCACCCCCCAGACCGCCATCTTTGGCTGCCAGGGCCCCGGCGACGGTGGAGGGCCAGGGACGTACGGTCTGGGCGCTGCCACCGGTTCCGGCGTCAAAGGCACGCCCGTCGCGGACCTGTACCGTGTCGTGCGGGCGCAGTAGGACCCACTGCTCTCCTCGGTCCTCGACTCCGGTGGCGGAGGCGTCCTGGGTGATGGGTTCGGGTACGTGTGAGGTGCTCACTGGGCCTCCTGACGCAGGAAGAGAGCGACGCGCACGGCTCCTTCGTCCACCAGACGCCGTCTGGGGGCCATGAGTTCCAGGGCCCGTGTCGCCTCGGCGGCGAAGGACGTGCGTTCGTCTCTGTCCCTCTTCTCCGGTGTGGTGTCGTCTCCCCTTCTTCCCCCGAGGGACGCAGGTACCAGGGACGTGTGGCGGTGCACCAGACGGCGCATCTCGGCCCGGGCGACCTGGTAGGGCAGTGGTTCGTAGCCGCCCGGGGCCCGCTCACCCCCGCCGTCGAGGTACACCACTTCCGCGAGCAAGTCGGGCAGAAGGCGCGGTGACAGCCGGGCCCGAGGGTGGCTGTCGCGGGAGAGGAACAGGTCCAGGGCGTCGACCGGTGAGCCTCCGAGCCGACCGTCCTCATGCTCTCCGCGCCAGGGAAGGACGCACTCCGCGTGGGATCCACTGCCGCGGATGAACCCGATGCCCAGGCCGTTCTTGCCTTTGAGGGCTTTGGCCTCCTCCAGCAGTTCCTGGGCACGCACCAGGGCCTGGCGGAGCGAGGAGCCATGGTGGAAGAACAGCACACCACTGCTGGCGTGCGGCAGGCCCGGGGCGATGGCCGCCCGACAGGCACGGGCAGTCTCCAGCGCGGAAACGGCCGGAACGAGGGCGAGCAGGTCATCACCGCCCGCGTAGACCACGACCCCACCCGCCCGTCCCACTGCTGCGCGCTGGTCGCCTGCGGTGCCGACGAGTCTGGCCGAGACGTCGGTGTGGACGGTATGGCCCTGGGACAGGTCCAGGCGGGGACTGTCCCATCCAGAAGTCTTCCCGGACAGGTAACGACCCATGAAGTCCAGGTCCTGGACCAGCACGGCCAGGTGAGGTGAGGGAGCGGGCACACCGTGATCGTCCATGGCCCGCTCCAGTGCGTCGGCAGCCTTCCAACCGGCTCGGACGGCGGAGACAAAGCCTGGGTCGAGCCGTTTCTCCTCGGCCTGCGCGGGGGTGTCGGTGAACTCGCGGGCCAAGGCGTCGACGTGCCAGGACTCCGTGAACACCCAGCGGCTGCCGCGTCCACGCAGCCAATCGGCATCGGCCACCTTCGGTTCTTGGGGCAGGCCGGGTGTGGGGGTTTCGGTAATCGGGTCGATGCCCAGCGTCTCGGCTGCCCTTCGGAGATCACCGACCAGGGCGCTGATGTCGGATACTTCCCGCCAGAGTTCCAAGACGGCGCGCCGGTAGGGGATGGAGGCGATGGCGTTCGTGGAGGGAAAGCTCTCACGGTTGCCGACGCGGGTGTGGTGCCATAGGCGTTTGACCCAGTTGGTGACGGCCAGGCGTTCGCGCCTGAGGTGCCCCGGCGTCTTGGGCGGCAGGTCGTCTCGCTCCACCGCCCTCCAGCGCGGAGAGAGCATGCACAACTCGCCGGGGGCGTCGCCGGGTTGTTCGAAGTTCCGAGTGTTCTTGCGTTCGGCCAACAGGCGCACCGCCTGTTCCCACTGGGTGGCGTAACCGCCTTCACTCGCGGGAACGCTGACCCACTGCACGACCGGCCAACCGGGTGAGGGGGTTTCGTCGCGGCCGAAGACCTCCTTGACCCACCCTTCCCACACCTGAACCAGTTCGCCCCTCACCTTCCTGGCCACTTGGGGGCCGGTACCCGCAGGCACGAGGACGACGACCCGGTTGGGGGCTCCGTCAGAGGGCTGGACTGCGGAGGACCGGTCGTCCCCGGGGGCGGGGAAGACGATCTCGGTACCGGGAGTCCGGATGAGGTGTTCGACGGCCTCGGCTGCCAGATGAGCGATGATCTGGCTGGCAGCACGCAGGTCGGCGGTCGTGCGCGACTCGTTGATGAAGCGCTGCACACCCGCCAGGGTGATGATGACCAGGTCCGGTTCGGCCATCGGTCCTCGCTATCGGTGTCAGGGGGTGAGTGCTGTGGCTGGGAGGGCGTCTGTGGGCCGTCCCGGTCTTTTCTCGGACGGCCCACGGGTCCGCTCCGCTCGATGGACCCGGACATGGCCCAGCCCGTGGGTGGTCTGCGCGCCGGCCCCGGAGAACTCGGCGAACAGCCACAGGGTGGTGAAGGCGCGGACGGCCTCGTGGTCCGCGTCGGCGGGCATCCCGAAGACGGCGTCGCCGACGAACCCCACGCGCTGTCCCCGTCCGGCTCGGATGGGAAGGCTGCGGACACGGTGGCGGGACAGGTGGACACGTCCGACCGCCTCCGTGACTGCGGCGGAACGCAGGGGGCATGGGCTGAAGGCGTCCCAGCGGCGGGCCAGACCGGCCAGGAGGAGTTCCGGTTCGGGCAGGGGAATCTGGCGGTCCGCACGGTTGACGTAGGTGGGGGTGGCGAACTCGACCCGCACTCTGTTGGCCGGTGGCGCAGACGCCAACCGGGTGTAGGAGACGTTGTGCCTTTCCACCCCGGCCACGCGGTGGAGGCGTCCACCCAGGCGCAGCGGCTCACTGGTGAGGTCCCGGATGTCCGGTTCGGTGGGCTCGTCCAGCCAGGTCAGGCTGAGGAGGCCGCTCGGAGGGAGCGCCGCGGCGAAGGGCTTGTACCGGGCGGTGTGGTCGTCTCCGGGCTCCTCCAGCAACGCGCAAGCCAGCCCGTGCAGATGCGCGGCGTCGACTGTGCCGGGTGACGGCTCCAGCGAGAGAAACCACCTGGTGGGCACGCATTCTCCTCACTGATCCGGGCCACCGGCGAGTCATACGGGCAGAAGGGGTACGTCTGAGGATGTTTGAGGCGACGTTAGCAAGCTCTGACGATGACACGCCGAAAGAACGGCTTTCCGTGGCCACATGCGGCAGGAAGGTAGCGCTCAGGGCACCGGCTTGGTATAGGAGCAAGGGCTTCCGATTGATGCGACCCCACTCGGGGTGCAGACCTGACCGACACGGCCCCCGACATCAACGAAGCCCAGGAAATCGCCTGGTGGCCCATCGACGAAGCCGTCGCCATGATCAACCGCAGCCAGATCGTCGGCGCCTCCACCGTCGTCGCCGTGTACAGGACCCTCAGCCTGCTGTGATCGCGTGCGCCCGAGCGTTGAACTCGGCCACCTCGGGACACTCATCGTGGGGCCGGAGCCGACACTGGAGGCGACGCAGGTAGGACAGCGCCTGCCGCGACTGAAGCCCCTCCACGAGCTCCACAGCGACATCGCCGACGCGCACCGCTTCTTCGGGTTCCGAAGGAGCGTGCGCCGTCGCCAGCATGAGCAGGTTGAACACCCGCCCGCACACATACCCCTCGTTCATCTCCAACGATCGCTCCGCGTACCGGGCCGTCCGCACATCCGTCGGCGAGGAAGCAGTACGCGACCTTCGCCGTGAGGTACGCACCGTCGAAGTAGGCCAACCACTCCGGAGGCGCTGAGTCGTCGCGCCCGAACACCTTCTCCCCCACGCGCGGAACAGGCATGTACACCGGTCCGCCCCCGCGTCTGCGCAGGAGTCACGCCCAGGCCAGGGAAGACAAATACCCCTACCGAGGCACATCCCCGCGTCTGCGGGGCTCACATCCCCGGCCTGATTACCCCGTGGCACCATGCTGGTCCATCCCCGCGTCTGCGGGGCTCACTACGAAACCCCGCAGGTCACCGACCTCGGCGACGGTCCATCCCCGCGTCTGCGGGGCTCACCCTCGCCTCGTTCGCCTCGTGGCCCCGCCCCCCGGCCCATCCCCGCGTCTGCGGGGCTCACACCTCCGGGGAGGGGGGCGCGTCCCGTTCGCCCGGTCCATCCCCGCGTCTGCGGGGGCTCACTCCGTCGCTGAGGCGTCCGCCTCG
>NZ_JBVMUY010000009.1:0-192766 GCF_055632325.1 Nocardiopsis sp. KDC1DS13DA1 | reverse complement strand
CGCGTGAGGATGTGGGTCAGGTGATCATCACGCGGGAGACGGTGATCGACAACGTCAACCCCACCATCGTCCCCAGGAACCAGCTCGAGGCCGGACCCGAGGAGAAGTCCGCCTGAACCGGACTCCGGTCCCCGTTCCCGCACACCGGGAGCGGGGACCGTCGTGTGTCCGGGGCCGCGGCGGCGGTCAGCCCTCCTCCAGGATCTGTTCCATCCGCGCGATGTCGGCGGTCTGCTCGGCGATGACGTCGTTGGCCATCCGCACCACGGTGCGGTCGTGCCCCTCGGCGAGCAGGTCCTCGGCCATGGTGATCGCGCCCTCGTGGTGGGTGGTCATCAGCTCCACGAAGAGCCGGTCGAACTCGTCCCCCTCGGCCGCCTCCAGCTCCTCCAGCTCCTCCTCGGAGGCCATCCCCGGCATGTCGTCGTGGTCGACGTCCAGGTCGCACCCGGGCAGCTCCTCGTCCCCGCCGCCGTGGTGGGAGCCGTCGCCCTCCAACCCGCAGAAGTTCTGGTAGGCGGGGTTCTCCCGGGCCGGACCCAGGACGTTCTCCTCCAGCCAGCTCTCCATGGCCGTGATCTCGGGCCCCTGCGCCGCCGCGATGCGGTCGGCGATGCTGTCGATCCCGTCCCGCTCGTGCCGGTCCGGAACCAGGTCGGCCATCTCCAGGGCCTGCCGGTGGTGCTCGATCATGAGCACGAGGTAGTTGACGTCGGCGGCGTTGTGGCCCTGCTCCTCGGCGAGGGCGGCGATCTGGTCGGACGTGGCGGGTGAGGACGACTCACCCGGCGCCCCGGGGGCGATGACGTTGGCCGACCCCTGTCCGTCGTCGGTGCAGGCCGAGACTCCGAGCAGCGTGAGCGCGGTTCCTGCCGCGAGTGCCAGGCGACGCACGAGTGTCCTCCAGACGGGGTCAGCGGATGGGGGTCCGCGAAAGCGGTGCCAGCGCGACACCCTGCCGGTTTTCTACTCACTGCGTGGGTGTTTTGTCCAGTCCCAGCGGCGTGTCGGCCCCGGTTCTCGCGATTTCCACCGGTCTTTGCCCCAGGTCGAGGGGTGGTGCCTTCCGGGAGAGATGTCCGATCTCGGCGTTTCGCCTGGAGTGCCCTCTCTGGCGGGAGTAGAACACAAGGTAGTCAATTGACTGCTTTGTGTATGGTTCGGGGGTGTCTGTCATGGCCGTTTCCACGCGACGGGGCGGGGCCGGTCCGGCGGTGCGGTGGGGTGCCCTCGGCGCGGGCTGCGCGCTGGTCCTCGGCGCGGCGGCCCCGGGCGCGCTCGCGGCGGACGACGCACCCGTCCTCGGCGGCGGTGTGGAGCACCTGGCCAACGTGCCCAAGCCCGCCGGGCTGGCCGACTCCGCGGCCTACAACTCCGACCTGGCGTTCACCGGGGACCTCGCCATCGGCGGCAACTACGACGGCTTCGTCGTCTACGACATCTCCGAGCCCGAGTCCCCGCAGGTGGTCTCCGAGGTGCTGTGCCCCGGCGGGCAGGGCGACGTGAGCGTGAACGGTGACCTGCTCTACTTCTCCGTCGACTACCCCAGGGCCGACGACGGGTGCGGTTCGGCGCCCGTGTCCCAGACGGACGCGGACGGTTTCGAGGGCATCCGGATCTTCGACATCTCCGACCCGGCCGTTCCGCAGTACGTGGCGGCGGTGCGCACCGACTGCGGTTCGCACACCAACACGCTGGTCCCGGGCGCGGACGGGCGACGCGACTACGTCTACGTGTCCTCCTACTCGCCCTCGGAGGAGTTCCCGAACTGCCAGCCCCCGCACGACAGGATCTCGGTCATCGAGGTGCCGCACGACGCGCCCGAGGAGGCGGCGGTCGTCAGCGAGCCGGTCCTGTTCCCCGACGGCGGCGACGCGGCCACCACGGGCTGCCACGACATCACCGCCTACCCCGAGCTCGGGCTGGCCGCCGCCGCGTGCCTGGGGGACGGACTGCTGCTCGACATCTCCGACCCGGTCGCCCCGGTGGTGGTCGACCGGGTGCGCGACGAGAACTTCGCCTTCTGGCACTCGGCCACGTTCACCAACGACGCGGCCAACGTGGTCTTCGTCGACGAACTGGGCGGCGGGTCGGCGGCGGTGTGCACCGAGGAGATCGGCCCCGAGCGCGGGGCGGACGCCGTGTACTCGGTGGACCACTCGGGCGAGACGCCCACCCTGGAGTTCCGGAGTTACTACAAACTTCCACGTCACCAGTCCGAAACGGAGAACTGTGTGGCGCACAACGGGTCGCTGATCCCCGTCCCCGGCGGTGACTACTTCGTCCAGTCCTGGTACCAGGGAGGGGTGTCGGTCATCGATCTCACCGATCCCGACCACCCGGAGGAGATCGGGTACCTGGACCGCGGCCCCTGGGACCCGGACACCCTGCGCACGGCGGGGTCCTGGTCCGCCTACTACTACAACGGGCACGTGTACTCGTCCAACATCCAACGCGGTCTGGACGTGCTGCGCCTCACCGATCCGCGGCTCACGCCCGCGGAGGACGTCACGCTCGTGGAGTTCAACCCCCAGTCCCAGCCGGCACTGCCGGGTTCCTAGGCGGGGTGTACAGGCGGACCGGGCCAGGAGGGCACAGTGTTAACGATCATGTTTCTTTTGTCTCCCCCTATACATTCCGACCTTTAACTGTGTACGTTCTTCGTGTTTCGCTCTAATCGGAACCAGGAGTACATATGGCGTCATCCCCCCGCCCCCCTCGCGCCCGTGCCGGGCGCGGCGCCGTCGGAATCGCCCTCGCCGGAGCGGCGGCCCTCGTCACCGGACTGCTGGGTCCCTCCACCGCGCTGGCCCAGGAGGCGTTCGTCAGCGACGCCGAGACCAGCGACAACGTCACCCACGTGGCCAACGTCCCCAAGTCCGAGGCGATGGACGCGTTCAACTCCGACCTGGCGTTCACCGGCGACTACGCCATCGGCGGCAACTACAACGGCTTCGTCGTCTACGACATCTCCGAGCCCGAGTCCCCGCAGGTGGTCTCCGAGGTGCTGTGCCCCGGCGGGCAGGGCGACGTGAGCGTGAGCGGCGACCTGCTCTACTTCTCCGTCGACTACGCCCGGGCCGGTGACGAGTGCGGCGCCCCCGCGGTCTCCAGCACGGACCCGGACGGCTTCGAGGGCATCCGGATCTTCGACATCTCGGACAAGGCCAACCCGCAGTACGTGACCGCCGTGCGCACCGACTGCGGTTCGCACACCAACACGCTGGTCCCGGGCAAGGACGGCGAGCACGAGTACGTCTACGTGTCCTCCTACTCGCCCCGCAGCTCCTTCCCGAACTGCCAGCCCCCGCACGACAAGATCTCGGTCATCGAGGTCCCGCTCGACGACCCGGCCGGCGCCGCGGTCATCGACACCCCCGTGCTCTTCCCCGACGGCGGCTACACCGGTACCTCCGGCTGCCACGACATCACCGCCTACCCCGAGGACGACGTCGCGGCGGGCGCCTGCATGGGCGACGGCATCCTGATGGACATCTCCGACCCCGCCGCCCCGGTGGTCACCGACGTCGTCCGCGACGACAACTTCGCGTTCTGGCACTCGGCGACCTTCACCAACGGCGGCGAGACGGTGATGTTCACCGACGAGCTCGGCGGTGGCGGCGGCCCCACCTGCAACGAGGAGATCGGTTCCGAGCGCGGCGCCAACGCCATCTACACGATCGGCGGCACCGACGAGGCCCCCGAGATGTCCTTCGAGGGCTACTACAAGCTCCCCCGCCACCAGGCCGACACCGAGAACTGCGTGGCGCACAACGGTTCGCTGATCCCCACCCCGGGCCGCGACTTCTTCGTCCAGTCCTGGTACCAGGGCGGCGTGTCGGTGATCGACTTCAACGACCCCACCGACGCGACCGAGATCGGCTACTTCGACCGTGACCCGATCGACGACAGCGACCTCGTCCTGGGCGGCTCCTGGTCGGCGTACTACTACAACGGCTACGTCTACTCCTCCGACATCACCCGGGGGCTCGACGTCATCAGGCTCGACGACCCGAGATTCCGGGTGGCCGAGCGGGTCGAGATGGACGAGTTCAACCCGCAGTCCCAGCCGGTGTACCGGCCGGGCAGGGGCAACGGACGCTGATCCCGCGGACCTCCCGGCGACTCCTCCTGGGGAGTCAGGGCAACGGGAGAGGGGCCGCGGCCACCACGGCCGCGGCCCCGCCGTCCGTCCCCCGACCGGGCCGTACCCGGGTCCGACCGCCCCGGGCGCGACCCCATCCGGAGCGGGACGACCGGCACCGAGCCGGGCGCCCCGCGCAACCCCCCGAGCGCACGAGGAGACCCATGCGCGTACCCTCCATCCACCGGTCCCGCCGTGGTCTGAGACGGTCGGCGACCCTGGCCGTGACGGCGGCGGCCTCCCTCGCCGCCGGGCTGCTGGCACCGACGACGGCCCTGGCCGACACGCCGCCCGCCGACAGCATCACCAGCGACAACGTCACGCACGTGACGAACGTCCCCAAGCCCGAGGCCGTCCGCAGCGTCAACTCCGACCTGGCGTTCACCGGCGACTACGCCATCGGCGGCAACTACGACGGCTTCGTCGTCTACGACATCTCCGAGCCCGAGTCCCCGCAGGTGGTCTCCGAGGTGCTGTGCCCCGGCGGGCAGGGCGACGTGAGCGTGAGCGGCGACCTGCTCTACTTCTCCGTCGACTACGCCAGGGCCAGTGACGAGTGCGGTGCCCCGGCCACGTCGACCAGCGACCCGAACGGGTTCGAGGGCATCCGTGTCTTCGACATCTCGGACAAGGCCAACCCGCAGTACGTGGCGGCCGTGCGCACCGACTGCGGTTCGCACACCAACACCCTCGTCCCCGGCAAGGACGGCGAGAGCGACATCATCTACGTGTCCTCCTACTCGCCCCGCAGCTCCTTCCCGAACTGCCAGCCCCCGCACGACAGGATCTCGGTCATCGAGGTGCCGCACGACGCGCCCGAGGAGGCGGCGGTCGTCAACGAGCCGGTCCTGTTCCCCGACGGCGGCAACCACGACCAGGACGGCCTGCTGCTGCCGACCCAGGGCTGCCACGACATCACCGTCTATCCGGCCAAGGACCTCGCGGCCGGAGCCTGCATGGGCGACGGCATCCTGATGGACATCTCCGACCCGGTCAACCCGGTCGTCACCGAGAGGGTCACCGACGAGAACTTCGCGTTCTGGCACTCGGCGACCTTCACCAACAGCGGTGACACGGTGATGTTCACCGACGAGCTCGGCGGCGGTGGCGCCCCCACCTGCACCGAGGAGATCGGCGGCGACCGCGGCGCGGACGCCATCTACACCATCGGGGGCGACGGGGACAAGCCCACCCTGGAGTTCGCCAGCTACTTCAAGATCGAGCGCCACCAGGGCGACCAGACGTGCGTGGCGCACAACGGTTCGCTGATCCCCGTCCCGGGCCGCGACTTCTTCGTGCAGTCCTGGTACCAGGGCGGCGTGTCGGTGATCGACTTCAACGACCCCGCCGACCCGCGCGAGATCGGCTACTTCGACATGGACTCCCGTGTCGAGGACGGTGTCCAGGACAACGACACCTGGTCGACCTACTACTACAACGGCTACGTGTACTCCTCCGACATCGTTCGGGGCCTCGACGTCCTGCGCCTGGAGGACCCGAGGCTGCGCGCGGCCGAGCAGGTCGAGATGGACGAGTTCAACCCGCAGTCCCAGCCGGTGTACCGGCCGGGCCGGGGCCACGGCCGCGACTGACCGGTCACCCGAACACGGTCCGAAGCGCAGCGGCGGACCACAGAAGGCACGGTGGGGGCCGGGGACCGCGTGTCCCCGGCCCCCTCGTGCATTCCGGCAGCCTCAGCCCAGGGGGCCGAACAGCCGGTCGGTGGGGGCGTCCACGGCCTCCAGCACCCGCCCGGTGAAGTACACCGTGCCCATCGCCAGCAGGCGGTCGCCCAGGGCCGCGACCGTCCCGGGGGTCAGCTCCTCGGCCCGCATCGTCCGCCAGTGCGGTGGCAGGGTGTGCTCGAACCGCAGGTGGGCCTCGGGCAGGACCACCGTCGTGACCGGAACGTCGCCCAGCGCCGCGACCGCGCCGGACACGTCCTTGTGGTCGGGCAGGCAGAGCAGGACGTGGTCGACCCCGCCCCACAGGCCGCGGGCGTGCGCGAGCGCCGCCGCGACCCCCTCGCCGTTGATCGCGGAGTCCACCACGATCTCGGCCGACCCGGTGCCGGGTACCCGGTGCCGGGACAGGCGCGCGGGCAGCCGGACCGTCCCCAGCACCTCGTGCAGACGCTCGCGTGAGGGCCGCGGCCGTCCCAGGACGTCCAGCATCCGCAGCGCGGCCGCCGTCCCCAGGACCCCGGAGGCCGCCGACAGCCCGGCCGGGCGCAGCCCCACCGGGGGCTCGGCCCCCTCCGCGCCGGGGTCGGCGGTCTCGGCCACGACCCGGCCGCCGGTCGCCTCCGCCAGGGCGTCCGCCACCGCGTCGGTCACCTCGGGGGTCTGGGGCAGGCTCACCAGCGCGCGGGTGCGGTCCCCGACGACCCGGGCCTTCTCCCGGGCGATCTCCGGGACCGTGTCCCCCAGCACGCCCAGGTGCTCGCCGAACACCCGCCCCAGTGCCACCACGTCCGGGCCGATCACGCGCAGTTCGTCGCGGTACCCTCCCGCGCCCGCCTCCAGGACGCACACGTCCGCGCCGACCTCACGCGCCCGCAGCAGTCCGGCGATGAGGAACAGGCCGCTCGGAGCCAGGTGCCCGCCGGTCTCCTCCACCGTGGGGAGGGACCGCCTGGCGGCCTCGATGCGGGCACCCAGCGCGTCCAGTTCCGCCTCCGTCAGCGACACCCCGTCGACCCGCACCCGCTCACGGTAGGAGCGGAAGCTCGGGCCGGTGCACAGGACCGTGCGCAGTCCGGCGGCCGACAGCACGGCCGAGGCGTAGGTCGCGGTGCTGCCCTTGCCCTTGGACCCGACCACGCCGAGGACCGGTACCGCCGCCGGGTCCAGGTCCAGGGCCGCCATGAGCAGCCGCGCACGTTCGCGGCTGCGGGTCTGTCCGGGGCTCTTGCGGGCCCACTCGGTGAAGAAGGGGTCAAGGGTTCGCATGTTCTCAGTATGCTTTGCGTCGCACGGGTTAGTGGAGCCCCCGGTCGGGGCATGGCACGCGCCTTCGGGCGCGTACACTGACCGGCGTGTACATCCCGACCACCGAGACACCGTGAACGGCGCGAGCGCCGCTGAGCGCTACGCCGAGGTGTCCGCCGAGATCATGTCCCGCACGCCCGAGTCCGAGATCGACCCTCGGCTCGACCGGATCCGCGCCCTGCTGGACCTGCTGGGCGAACCGCAGCGCGGATTCCGGGTCATCCACGTGACCGGTACCAACGGCAAGACGTCCACCGCCCGTATGATCGACGCGCTCATGCGCGCCCGCGGCCTTCGGGTGGGTCGCTACACCAGCCCCCACCTGCGGACCGTGCGCGAGCGCATCGTCGTCGACGGGGAGCCCGTCTCGCGGGAGCGGTTCGTCGAGGCCTACGACGACATCCGCCCCTACGTGGAGATGGCGGACGCAACGAACGACGCGCCGCTGTCGTTCTTCGAGCTGCTCACCGCCATGGCCTACGCGGTCTTCGCCGACACCCCGGTGGACGTGGCCGTGGTCGAGGTCGGGATGGGCGGCCGCTGGGACGCGACCAACGTCATCGACGCCGACGTCGCCGTCGTGACGCCCATCGGGATCGACCACACGGAGTACCTGCCCGACACGCTGGAGGGCATCGCGGAGGAGAAGGCGGGCATCATCAAGCCCGACTCCGTCGCGATCCTCGCCCAGCAGCCCCTGCCCGCCGCCGAGGTCCTCGTCCGCCACGCCGCCGAGGTCGGCGCCCGCGTGGCCCGCGAGGGCCTGGAGTTCGGCGTCACCGCCCGCGACGTCGCGGTCGGTGGCCAACAGGTCGCCGTCAAGGGTCTGACCGGGGGCTACGACCACCTCTTCCTACCGCTCTTCGGCGCCCACCAGGCCGGCAACGCCGCCGTCGCCATCGCCGCCGTGGAGGCCTTCGCCGCCACCGGTGACGACGCCGGCGGCCTGGATCCCGAAATCGTCGGTGAGGCCCTGTCGGGGGTCGACTCCCCGGGCCGGATGGAGGTCGTGCGCACCAGCCCGACCGTGATCGCCGACGCCGCACACAACCCGGCCGGAATGGTCGCGACCGTCGCCGCCGTCGAGGAGGCCTTCTCCTTCGCCAGGCTGGTCGGCGTCCTCGCGATCATGGCCGACAAGGATGTGGAGGGGATTCTGGAACCCCTCGAACCACTGCTCGACGAAATCGTCGTCACCCGCAACTCCTCGCCGCGTTCCCTCGAACCGGCGCGGCTGTCCGCCCTCGCGCAGCAGATCTTCGGTGAGGACCGCGTGCACGTGGCGCCCCGACTCGACGACGCCATCGACCTGGCCGTGGGCCTGGCCGAGGACGGCACCGAGTTCGGCGGGGCCGGTGTCCTGGTCACCGGGTCGGTCGTCACCTCCGGTGACGCCGTCCACCTGCTGCGGGGCGCGGGGGAGTAGCGGCGGACGGCTCCACGAAGGGAATCCGCCGTGCGCGTAGTCTGCGCTGTCGTCCTGGCTTTCGAGGTCATCATCCTCGGACTGGCCATACCCGTGGCCATCAACCTCGAGGGCATCGAGCCCGCCCTGGCCGCGGGCGTCTGGGGAGGGTTGGCCGCCGCCGCCCTCGTGCTCAGTGCCCTCCAGCGGCACACCTGGGCCCACTACGCGGCCTGGGTCCTCCAGGCGGCCATGCTGTTCAGCTCGTTCCTGGTACCGGGGATGCTGCTCATCTCGGTCGTGTTCGGCTCCCTGTGGGTGGTCGGCGTGATCATGGGCCGCCGGGTCGACGAGGTGCGCGCGGCCCACGCGGCGCGCGCCGCGGCCGAGGACTCCGCCCAGGAGGGGCCGGAAGCCGCCGTGGGCGCCGCGCAGGACTCCCCGACGCGGTAGTGTGGCGCAGGTCCGGGCCTGTCGTGGCCGGTCCCTTGCCGGGGTCGTGTCCCCGGTCGCGGCCGTGCCTCCCGTGACGTTCACCCACCCCAGCCCTTCCGCGTGCGGTCGTCGCCGTGGGCGTGCGCCCACCCGCGCCACGCGGATTCCGTAGCAGAGGAGTTGTACCGCCCGTGGAGCGCACTCTCGTTCTCATCAAGCCGGACGGCGTTCGCCGCAACATCGTCGGCGAGGTCATCTCGCGCATCGAGCGCAAGGGCCTGAAGCTGGTCGCCATGGAGCTGCGCACGCTGGACGTTCCGACCGCGAAGACGCACTACGAGGAGCACTCCGAGCGTCCGTTCTTCGACTCCCTGGTCGAGTTCATCACCGGCGGTCCGCTCGTGGCCATGGTCGTCGAGGGCGAGCGCGCCGTCGAGGCCTTCCGCGCCCTGGCCGGCGCCACCGACCCGGTCGCCGCCACGCCGGGCACCATCCGCGGTGACTTCGCCCTGGAGGTGCAGGCCAACATCGTGCACGGTTCGGACTCCACCTACTCCGCCGACCGCGAGATCAAGCTGTTCTTCCCCGACCTGGGCTGAGCCCGGGTCCGCCGTCGAGCGCCCGGTCCGCGTACCACCGCGGGCCGGGCGCTCGGTGCGTTCGGAGCCGGTGCGTCCGATCCGCCGCGCCGACCCGGTGCGCGCCGATACGCTCGACGCGCGGTGTCGCCCGTGGGCCCCGGATCGTCGGCGCGGGCAGCCCCGGGGCGACGAGGACGCCAGGCGCGGGAGCGGCGGGCCAGCCCGGTATAGGGGTTTTCGTCCTGGCTCCAGGCAACAATTCGGTGTGTTTGCGTAACGTCGTAAGTGCGGTCCGTTACGATACGGGGGCTGGATACCGATCGTGCCGGAACGACTACCTATGGTCGCGCCGGTCAACCGCGTCCGAGACGGCGCCTGAGGACGTTACATGCCGAACAACCTTGCTTTTCTCGGCCGGGACATGGCCGTCGACCTGGGAACGGCCAACACGCTCGTGTACGTACGCGGGCGCGGCATCGTGCTGAACGAGCCGTCGGTCGTCGCCGTGAACACCTCCACGGGCAGGATCGTCGCGGTCGGCATCGAGGCCAAGCAGATGATCGGCCGGACACCGACCAACATCACGGCGATCCGCCCGCTCAAGGACGGCGTCATCGCCGACTTCGAGATCACCGAGCGGATGCTGCGCTACTTCATCCAGAAGATCCACCGGCGCCGCCACTTCGCCAAACCCCGCGTCATCGTCGCCGTCCCCAGCGGGATCACCTCCGTCGAACACCGGGCGGTCAAGGAGGCCGGGTACCAGGCGGGCGCCCGCAAGGTCTACATCATCGAGGAGCCCATGGCCGCCGCCATCGGCGCGGGCCTGCCCGTCCACGAGCCGACCGGCAACATGGTCGTCGACATCGGCGGCGGTACGACCGAGGTCGCGGTCATCTCCATGGGCGGCATCGTCACCTCCCAGTCCATCCGCGTGGGCGGGGACGAGCTCGACCAGGCCATCATGACCTTCGTCAAGAAGGAGTACTCCCTGATGATCGGGGAGCGCACCGCCGAGGAACTCAAGATGGCGATCGGCTCGGCCTACCCCACGGCGGCCGAGGAGCTCCAGGCCGAGGTGCGCGGGCGCGACCTCATCAGCGGCCTGCCCAAGACCATCGTCCTGTCCGAGACCGACGTCCGCCAGGCCATCGAGGAACCGGTCACCGCGATCATCGACGCGGTACGCACCAGCCTCGACAAGTGTCCGCCGGAGCTGTCCGGCGACATCATGGACCGGGGTGTGGCCGTGACCGGCGGCGGCGCGCTGCTCCGCGGACTGGACGACCGCCTGCTGCACGAGACGGGCATGCCCATCCACGTCGCCGAGAACGCGCTCGACTCCGTGGCCATCGGTTCGGGCACCTGCGTGGAGAACTACGAGCGCCTGCACCAGGTCCTGGTCCCCGAACGGCGGCGGTGACATGTTCCGCGACTCACCCAGGTCCCGGCTCGTCCTCGCCGTCCTCGTGGTGGCGGCCGTGGCGCTCCTCGTCCTGGACTCCCGACCCGGTCCGGATCCCGTGACCTCGGCCGGACGCGCCGCGGGCGAGTACGTCTTCGTCCCCACCGCCGCCGGAGTGGGCTGGGCCGCCGGACCCGCCGTGTCCCTCTACGACGGGCTGCGCGAGGCCCCGCACGCGGCCGAGCGCATCGCCGAACTGGAGGCGGCCAACGCGGAGCTGGAGTCCCGGCTCCAGGCGGTCGGCAACGACGACGAGCGCGCCGACCAGCTCGCCGAACTCCTCCACCTGTCCGGGCTCGGCGGGTACGAGGTCGTCCCGGCCCAGGCGGTCACCCGCGTCACCGCGCGCGGCCTCGCCCACACGGTGACCCTGGACGTGGGCACCGATTCCGGGGTCCGCCCCGACATGACCGTCGTCAACGGGAACGGACTCGTGGGGCGCGTCGTCGAGGCCGGGGCGAACACCTCCACGGTCGTCCTGGCCACCGACGTCGCCTCGGCCGTCGGGGCGCGGCTGGAGGACACCCGCAAGATCGGCGTCGTCCGGGGCGGCAGGGTCCCCGGCGGCCCCGACGCCGTGCTCACCCTGGAGCTGTTCGACATGGAGGACCCGGTCGAGGCCGGGGACCGCGTCGTCACACTCGGCTCGCACGAGGGCGCGCCCTTCGTTCCCGGTGTCCCCATCGGCACCGTCGAGGAGGTCCAGTCCTCTCCGGGCGCGCTGAGCCGACTCGCCCGCATCGCCCCCGCCGTCGACTTCGCCGCGCTCGACCTGGTGGGGGTGGTGGTCGCGGGTCCCGCCGAGGATCCGCGCGACTCCGTCCTTGCGCCCCGACCCGAACCCGAGGGGGACCGATGAGGTCCGCAGCGACCCTGGTCATCGTGGCCGTCGCGGTGCTCGTCCAGGCCACCGCCGTCAACCGTGTCCAGTTCGACTGGGCGGCCGGCCCCGACCTGGTGGTCGCCGCCCTGGTCGCGGTGGCCCTGACCGCCACCCCCGCCGCGGCGGCGGGCACGGGCTTCGCCGCCGGTCTGGCGATGGACCTGCTCCCGCCCGCCGAACACGCCGTGGGCCGCTACGCCCTCGTACTGTGCGTCGCCGCCTACCTGGTCGCCCTGCTGCGCGCCAACACCGGTGCGCCGGGGGCGGTGGGCGCCCCGCCGTCGGCGTGGACCGGTATCGGTGTCACCGCGGTGACGTCGCTCGGCGTCGGCCTGGGCTACGCGGCCGTGGGTCTGGTGATGGGCGATCCGCGGGTGTCCCTCGGCGCGGCGGCGATCACCGCGGGAGTGGGCGCGATCCTGACGACGCTCGTCTCCCCCCTGGTCACGGTGCCCCTGCTGTGGCTGCGCAACGCGTTCACCGAGAACGAGTTCGCCACCATCCAGGGGCCGACCGGTCCGGGGGGGTGGTGATCCCGTGCGCAGGCCACCCGTGGACCCCTCCCTCCCCGGCCGCAAGCTCGGCACGGCGGGGATCGTCCTCGTCCAGGTCCTGGTCGTGGCGTTGTTCGCCCTGCTGGGAGTGCGCCTGTGGTACCTCCAGGTACCGAGGGGCGAGCACTACCGGGAACTCGCCGTCTCCAACCACCACCAGCGGCTCGTCGTTCCCGCCACCCGCGGCCAGATCCTCGACGCCCGGGGACGCACCCTCGTGAGCAACCGGACCGAACTGGTCGTGTCCGCCGACTACCACGAGCTCACCGGGATGGACGACGGCGGCGAGGCCGTCCTGTCCGACCTGTCCGGACTGCTCGACGTCCCCCTGGAGGAACTCCGGCAGCGGATGCGCCTGTGCGGTCCCGACGTCCGGCGCCCCTGCTGGCCCGGGTCCCCCTACCAGCCGGTCACCCTGGCGGAGGGCGTCGAGGCGCCGATCGCCCTGCACATCATGGAGCGGTCGGACGACTTCCCCGGCATCACCGCCCAGGCGCACGCCGTACGCGAGTACCCCAACGGGCAGTTGGCCGGGCAGGTGCTGGGCTACCTCCAGCCGGTCACCCAGGAGGAGCTGGACGCCCGGGAGGAGCTGCGGACGCAGTTCACCGGTATCGACCAGGTGGGACGCGACGGGCTGGAGAAGGTCTACGACTCGCGGCTGCGCGGCACGGCCGGTCTGCGCACGCTCGGCGTGAACAACCACGGCCAGGTGATGGAGGTGCTCTCCGACCGGCAGCCCGAGGCCGGGATGCACCTGGTCACCCACCTCGACCTGGAGGTCCAGCGGATCGCCGAGGAGGCGCTGGCCAGGGGGATGGCCGCGGCCCGACCGCGCTACAAGGCCGACTCGGGGGCCGCCGTCGTCCTGGACGTGCGCACCGGCGGCGTGGTGGCGATGGCCAGCGTGCCGACCTACGACCCCAGCATCTGGCAGGGCGGTATCGACCAGGAGACCTACGACGACCTGCTCAGCGAGGACGCGGGTGAACCCCTGCTCTCCCGCGCCTTCCAGGGCCAGTACCCGCCGGGGTCGACGTTCAAGGTGTCGTCGCTGTCGGCCGCCGCCGAGAACGGGTACTCGCTGCGCAGCACCTACGCCTGTCCCGGGTCGGTCAACGTCGGCGGTCAGAGCTTCGCCAACTACGCCGGGCAGGGCCACGGGACGATCACGCTGCACCGGGCGATCGTGGTCTCGTGCAACACCGTCTTCTACAACTTCGGCTACCAGATGTGGCTGAGCGACGGCGGGCTGCACCCGGAGGGCGAGCCGCAGGAGGCCATGGCGAACATGGCGCGCGGCTACGGCTTCGGGTCGCCGACCGGGATCGACCTGCCCTACGAGACGAGCGGGCGCATCCCCGACCGCGCGTGGAAGCGCTCGTTCTGGGAGGCCACCCGGGAGAACAACTGCTACCGCGCCGAGCACGGCTATCCGGACGTGGCCGAGACCAACCCCTCGCACGCCGCCTACCTCAAACGGCTCGCCCACGAGCACTGCGTGGAGGGCTTCGAGTGGCGCGCGGGCGAGGCGGTCAACTTCGCCATCGGCCAGGGCGACGTCCTGGTCAGCCCCCTCCAGTTGGCCACCGCCTACGCCGCCATCGCCAACGGGGGCACCCTGTACGAGCCGCGTGTGGGACGCGCGTTCGTCTCCGCCGACGGCTCGCTGGTCGAGGAGATCGAGCCGACCGTCGCCGGGCACCTGCCCGTCAGCGACGAGACCCTGCGCTACCTCCAGGCGGCGCTCACCGACGTGCCGAAGGAGGGGACGGCGAGCGGCGCCTTCGGGGACTTCCCGCAGGACCAGGTGTCCATCGCGGGCAAGACCGGCAGCGCCGACGTCGTGGGCCGCCAGGTCTCCGCCTGGTTCGCCTCCTACGCCCCCGCGGACGATCCGCAGTTCGCCATCGTCGTCCTGGTCTCCCAGGGCGGTACCGGCGGTGTGACCTCCGCGCCCATCGCCCGGGACATCTACGAGGGCATCTACGGGCTCGGCGGCGGCGCGGAGGACGCGGAGGACGCGGGCGAGGACGGCGAGGACGACCGGGCCCGGGGCGCGCAACCCCTGCTGCCCGGCGGCCGCCCCTGGCAGGGTCTGCCCACGGTCCGTTCCGACGGTTCCATCGATCTCCTGGACCGGTGAGTGATGAGCACACACGTGGGTCCGCCGGGGACGGCGTCCCGGGCCCGGTTCGGCCGGTCGGCCGCGGGCGCCGCCCGCCGCCTGGACTGGACGCTGGTCGGCGCCGCGCTGGCGCTGTGCGCGATCGGTTCGCTGCTGGTGTGGTCGGCGACGCTGCCCGGTGACGGCAGCGGCCCGCTGGAGGCCACCGGCCACGTGCGCCGCCACCTGGCCCACCTCGCGGTGGCCTGGGCGCTGTGCCTGGCGGTGGCCTCGGTCGACTACCGGGCGGTGCGCGCCTACGCGCACCTGGTGTACGGCGGCACGGTGATCGCGCTGATCCTGGTGCTGACCCCCCTGGGGGCGGTCATCAACGGGTCGCGCGGCTGGATCGTGATCGGCGGTTTCCAGTTCCAGCCCAGTGAGCTGGCCAAGATCGGCCTGGTGCTCATGCTGGCCACGCTCCTGGGCGAGCCCCGCGACGGCGAGACCAAACCGATGACCCGGGACGTGCTGTACGGCCTGCTGGTCCTCGCGCTGCCGCTCGCGCTGGTGCTGTTGCAGCCCGACCTGGGGACCACGCTCGTGCTCGGGGTGATCTTCCTGGGGATCCTCACGATGTCGGGGGCCCCGATCGCGTGGGTGGCGGGCATGCTCGCGTGCGGAGTGGCGGCGGGCGCCGCGGTCTGGTGGTTCGACCTGCTGGAGCCCTACCAGATGGACCGGCTGGCCACCCTGATGGATCCGACCGCGGACCCGCAGGGCGCGGGGTACAACTCGGCCCAGGCGCTGATCGCCGTGGGCTCGGGCGGGTTCGACGGCGCGGGCCTGTTCCAGGGCGAGCAGACACACGGGCGGTTCGTGCCCGAGCAGCACACGGACTTCATCTTCACGGTGGCCGGAGAGGAGCTCGGGTTCGTGGGGGCCGGGACGATGGTCGCGCTGTTCGCCGTGATCCTCTGGCGGATCCTGCGCATCGCGCAGGGGTGCGACCAGCCCTACCCCCGGCTGCTGTGTGTGGGGGTGGCCGCGTGGCTCTTCTTCCAGAGCTTCATCAACATCGGGATGGGACTGGGGATCGTCCCGGTCACGGGGCTGCCGCTGCCGTTCGTCTCCTACGGCGGCACCGCCATCGTCGCCAACCTCGTGGCGCTCGGGCTCGTCCTGGCCGTGAGCTCGCGGGACCGCGGGTTCGAGTGATTCGCTCCGTGCGCCGGTAGCCTGGAGGAACCGCACGTCCGTCATCGACCGAAGGTCTCGCCATGTCCGTCGAAAGCGTCTTCCCGCGCCTGGAACCCCTGCTGGCGAAGGTGGGCAAGCCCATCCAGTACGTCGGGGGCGAACTCAACTCCGTGGTCAAGGAGTGGGACGGCACCTCGGTGCGCTGGGCGCTGATGTACCCGGACGCCTACGAGGTCGGAGTGCCCAACCAGGGTGTCCAGATCCTCTACGAGGTGCTCAACGAGCGCGAGGGGGTGCTGGCCGAGCGCGCGTACGCGGTCTGGCCGGACCTGGAGTCACTGATGCGCGAGCACGGCGTCCCGCACTTCACCGTGGACGCCCACCGCCCGCTGTCGGCGTTCGACGTGCTGGGTGTGAGCTTCGCCAGTGAGATGGGGTACACGAACCTGCTCACGGCGCTGGACCTGGCGGGTGTCCCGCTGCGCTCCGCCGACCGTGGCGAGGGGCACCCGATCGTGCTGGCGGGCGGCCACTCGGCGTTCAACCCGGAGCCGATCGCGGACTTCCTGGACGCCGTGGTGCTGGGCGACGGCGAGGAGGTCGCGCTCGCGATCACCGAGATCATCCGCGAGTTCAAGGAGGAGGGCGAGCCCGGCGGGCGTGACGCTCTCCTGCTCCGGCTGGCCGCCACGGGCGGGGTGTACGTGCCGCGCTTCTTCGACGTGGCCTACCACGACGACGGCCGGATCGCCGCCTACACGCCCAACCGTCCGGGGGTGCCGGGCACGGTGCAGAAGCACACCGTGATGGACCTGGACCGGTGGCCCTACCCCAAGAAGCCGATCGTGCCGACCGCCGAGTCCGTGCACGAGCGCTACAGCGTGGAGATCTTCCGCGGGTGCACCCGGGGCTGCCGGTTCTGCCAGGCGGGGATGATCACCCGGCCGGTGCGCGAGCGCAACGAGGAGACGGTCAGGCGGATGGTCGACGAGGGGGTGAAGGCCACCGGTTTCCAGGAGGTGGGCCTGCTGTCCCTGTCGAGTGCCGACCACAGTCAGATCGGCGACATCGCCAAGGGCCTGGCCGACGGCTACGAGGGCACCAACACGGGGCTGTCGCTGCCCTCCACGCGCGTGGACGCCTTCAACATCGACCTGGCCAACGAACTGACCCGGAACGGGCGCCGGTCCGGGCTGACCTTCGCGCCCGAGGGCGGCAGCGAGCGGATGCGCCGCGTGATCAACAAGATGGTCACCGAGGAGGACCTCATCCGCACGGTGACCGCCGCCTACGCGGCCGGGTGGCGGCAGGTGAAGCTGTACTTCATGTGCGGGCTGCCCACCGAGGAGGACGAGGACGTCCTGGCCATCGCCGAGCTGGCCACCGCGGTGATCCGCACCGGCCGCGAGGTGACCGGCCGCAAGGACATCCGGTGCACGGTGTCCATCGGCGGGTTCGTGCCCAAGCCGCAGACCCCCTTCCAGTGGGCGGGGCAGACCGCGCACGAGGTGGTGGACGCGCGCCTGCGCAAGCTGCGCGACCGGCTGCGGGGCGACCGCAGGTACGGCAGGTCCATCGGGTTGCGCTACCACGAGGGGCGGCCCTCGATCATCGAGGGACTGCTCTCGCGCGGTGACCGCCGCGTGGGCCGGGTCGTCGAGGAGGTGTGGCGTTCGGGCGGCCGCTTCGACGGCTGGAGCGAGCACTTCTCCTACGACCGCTGGGCCGGGGCGGCGGAGACCGCGCTGGCGGACACGGCGGTGGACCTGGACTGGTACACCGTCCGCGAGCGCGACGAGGACGAGGTCCTGCCGTGGGACCACCTCGACGCGGGGCTGGACCGCTCGTGGCTGTGGCAGGACTGGCAGGACTCGCTGCACGGGGAGGAGTCGGTCGAGATCGACGACTGCCGGTGGAACCCCTGCTACGACTGCGGTGTGTGTCCGAGCATGGGGACGGAGATCCAGATCAACGCCCCGTCGGACGGGCGGCCGCTGCTCCCGCTCACGGTGAAGTAGCGGGCAGGGGGACCACCGCGGGGACCGGTCACCCTTCCCGTGGCCGGTGCTCCCCGTGGTCGGGTGGGTCCGGCGCGGCGGTCCGGGAGCGCCTGGCGGACGCGGTGCTCTCGGGGTTGCGGGAGCCGGGTGCCGGGAGGTGACCGGGAAGGGTGCTCTGGCAGCCGAGGGTGACCGTCCAGTAGGATGCGCGCTCCGGGTGCTCTACCCCGCGAGGGGGAGCCGTCCGGGAGGAAGGAGTACGGCCCGGCGCCCCGCTCGCGCCGGGCCGTACGTGTAGTAGGACTCGCGGCGCGGGCGGGGGGTTGCCATCGGATCCGGATTTTCTCCGGATTTTTTTTCGGGCCCTCCGCGTTCTGGTGGTGAATACCGGTTCGCTCTCCGCCCGGATGGCATCAGGACTTTTCGACCGCAGGTCAGTGGGGGAGATACCGGTATGCGTGGTCCTGTTGGCGCATGTGCACCACCGCGCACCGTACGCTGAACAGGACTGAGGAACAGCCCCTTCAGGTCGCACGTCGACCCCACCGGGGGCATGAGGAAAGGAGTTGAGCTGCCCCCCGCATCCGAGGGCACCACCTCACCCTCCACCACCAGACCCGGCCAACGGCTCCGTGTGCGCTACGCCAAGCGGGGCCGGATGAGATTCGCCAGTCATCGCGACATCGCCCGGGCGCTGGAACGCGCCCTGCGTAGGGCGGATGTGCCGGTCGCGTTCTCCGCGGGCTTCTCGCCGCACCCGAAGGTCTCCTACACCGGTGCGGCCCCCACCGGGGTCGCCAGTGACGCGGAGTACCTCGAACTCACCCTGGCCGAGGAACGCGACCCCGAACGGATCAGAGCCGACATCGACGCGGCCATGCCCGAGGGCGTGGACATCGTCGAGGTCGTGGAGGCGCGTGCCTCCGGGCTCGCCGACCGGCTCCAGGCCTCCGAGTGGCGGGTGGAACTGGCGGGCGTCGACCCCGACGCGGCCGCCGAGGCGGCGCGGGCCTTCCTGGCCGCCGACAGCGTCGAGGTGGAACGGATGACGAAGAAGGGCCGACGCCGGTTCGACGCACGCCCGGCGGTGGTCCGACTCGACGTGGCCGGTGTGCCCGACGGGCGCGCCCCAGGGGAACAACACGCGACATATGCCATACTTCGAATGGTCGTTCGGCACACGACACCTGCCGTGCGACCGGACGACGTGCTGACCGGCCTGCGCCTCGTGGCCGACCTCGCGCCGCCGTCATCACCGCTGATGACCCGGCTGGCGCAGGGGCCACTGGACGAGACGACAGGTGCGATCGCGGACCCGCTCACCGCGGACCGGCCCGACGCCCACACCACCGTGGGCACCGGACCCGCGGCCGAAGGCGACGAGCGGAGCGAGAACGCACCACGGCCGTCGGCGCCCATGACGGGACCGCACCCATGAGCGGCCCAAGGTGGGGTACATGGGCGCGACCACAGGACTTTGCCCCGGCGACACTCCGGTGCCGCCGGCGCTGACACAGCGACGACAGTTCTCGTGAGCCGCGCCGCCGACCGAGAGGTCGCGGCGCGCCCGAGGACTTTGACGGGAGACCGCCCGGATGCTCGACAACGAGCCCACGAACGGCGCCGACGGCGCCGCGGGTACAACTGAAACAACCGACGCCAAGGCGGCGACGCCCCCTGCGGGGGACGGCGGTGTGCGGGTGACCACGCCCGCGTCCGCCAAGGGCGCACGCCGCGCCGCCGGACCGCCCCCCGAACCGGACGACACCGGCACCGCCCCCGCCCAGCCGGTGACCACCCTCGCCGGGACCGGTGAGGGCGGCACGGTCAAGACCGCCGTGGCCAGCACCCCGCGCAGGCGCACCGTGCGCGCCGCCGGCAGTCCCTCCGAGGAGGCGCCCGCGAGCCGCGGGCGGGCCACCAGGGCCGCCGCGAGGAAGGAAACCGAGCCCGCCCCGGACGAGGAGCCCCAGACCGCCAGGCGCAGGGGCGGCAGGCGCAGGGCCGCCGAGCCCGCGCCGGCCGAGGAGCCCAAGGCCGCCGAGGCCGCCCCGTCCGAGGGTGCCGAGGAGGCCTCCGGGAGCGGTGGCGCCGTCTTCCAGTCGCCCGCGATGCTCTTCCAGCCGCCGGTCGCCCAGCAGGGCGCCCCCTCCCGCGTCGAGCCGACCGAGGCCGAGGCCGTGGAGGACGAGGAGGTCGCGGAGGAGACCGGCGCCCGGGCCGAGGAGCCCGCCGAGACCACCGAGGACGCCGAGGACGCCGACACCTCGGAGGATCGGCCGAGCCGCCGCCGTCGCCGCCGCGGCGGCCGGGGCCGGGGCCGTTCGCGCACCGGCGAGGAGACCGGCGGCGACTTCGCGGAGAGGGCGGACGAGGAACCGTCGGCCGAGGGCGAGAAGGCCGCTGAGGAGAGCGCCGAGGCCGCGCCCGAACAGTTCGCCGCCGAGGAGGGCGAGCGGGGCAGCCGCCGTCGCCGCCGTCGCCGCCGCAGGGCCGGGGCCGCCGCAGAGGGCACCACCGACGACCCGCCCAACACCGTGGTCAAGGTGCGCGAGCCGCGCCAGGAGAAGCCGATCGAGGACGAGGTCCAGGCGGTCCGTGGCTCCACCCGGCTGGAGGCCAAGAAGCAGCGCCGCCGCGAGGGCCGTGAGCAGGGCCGCCGCCGTCCTCCGATCGTCACCGAGTCGGAGTTCCTGGCCCGCCGCGAATCGGTCAAGCGCGACCTCGTGATCCGCCGCAACGGCGACCGCACCCAGATCGCGGTGCTGGAGGACGACGTCCTGGTCGAGCACTACGTCGACCGCTCCACCCACCGCTCCTACGTGGGCAACGTCTACCTGGGCCGGGTGCAGAACGTCCTGCCGTCCATGGAGGCCGCCTTCGTCGACATCGGCAAGGGCCGCAACGCCGTCCTGTACGCGGGCGAGGTCAACTGGGACTCCTTCGGGCTGGACGGCCAGCCCAAGCGCATCGAGTCGGTCCTCAAGTCGGGCCAGTCGGTCCTGGTGCAGGTCACCAAGGACCCGATCGCGCACAAGGGCGCCCGGCTGACCAGCCAGATCAGCCTTCCCGGCCGCTACCTGGTGTACGTGCCCGGCGGCTCCATGACCGGGATCAGCCGCAAGCTCCCCGACAAGGAGCGCGCACGCCTCAAGCAGATCCTCAAGAAGGTCATGCCGTCCGGCGCGGGCGTGATCGTGCGCACCGCTGCGGAGGGGGCCAGCGAGGAGGAGCTGGAGCGCGACATCTCGCGTCTGGCCAACCAGTGGGAGTCCATCAAGCGCAAGTCCAAGTCGGCGAACGCCCCGTCCCTGCTCAACAGCGAGCCCGACCTCACGGTGCGGGTCGTGCGGGACGTGTTCAACGAGGACTTCTCCAGCCTGGTGGTCGCCGGTGAGGAGGCGTGGAGCACCGTCCACGAGTACGTGGACTACGTGGCGCCCAACCTGTCCGAGCGGCTCTCCCACTGGACCGACGACCGTGACGTCTTCGCCGCCTACCGGATCGACGAGCAGATCAACAAGGCCCTCGAACGCAAGGTCTGGCTGCCCAGCGGCGGGTCGCTGATCATCGACCGCACCGAGGCCATGACCGTGGTCGACGTCAACACCGGCAAGTTCACCGGTCAGGGCGGCAACCTCGAGGAGACGGTCACCAAGAACAACCTGGAGGCGGCGGAGGAGATCGTCCGCCAGCTCCGGTTGCGCGACATCGGCGGCATCATCGTGATCGACTTCATCGACATGGTGTTGGAGTCCAACCGCGACCTCGTGCTGCGCCGCATGCTGGAGTGCCTGTCCAGGGACCGCACCAAGCACCAGGTGGCCGAGGTCACCTCGCTCGGCCTGGTGCAGATGACCCGTAAGCGGGTCGGCCAGGGGCTCCTGGAGGCCTTCTCGCACTCGTGCGACCACTGCAACGGCCGCGGCCTGCTGCTGTCCACCGAGCCGGTGGAGGGCAAGGGCGGCAACAGCGGTCGCAAGAAGAAGAAGGGCAAGGGCGAGGCCGACCAGCCCGCCGAGAAGGCGGACAAGGCCGAGAAGTCCGAGAAGGCTGAGAAGCCGGACAAGGCCGAGAAGGCCGAGAAGCAGGGCCGGGCCCAGAAGTCGGAGAAGAAGGCCGACCGGGCGGAGAAGGCCGGGGCCGCCAAGGCCGAGGAGGCGGCCGAGGCCGCGCCCGCCGCCGAGGAGTCCGCCGAAGCCGTGGACAAGCCCGCGAAGCGGGTCAGGAAGCGGACCACCCGTGCCCGCAAGAGCGCCGAGGCGGCCGAGGCCGTCGCCGAGGAACCGGCCGGAGACGATGCCCTCCGCAGCGCTCCCGCGGAGGAGGCCGCGGCGCCCGCGCCCGAGGCCGCCGAGGCGGAGCCCGAGGCCCCGGTGAAGAAGACCCGGACCAGGCGGACGACGACGCGTCGTACCGCCCGTGCCGCGGCCGAGGCGCCCGCCGAGGACACGGCCCCGGAACCGGAGGCACCCGCCGCCGGCACCGAGGACGAGGCGGCGGAACGCCCGAAGCGCCGTCGGACCCGGCGCACCAAGGCGGCGGCCACCTCGCCGACCGCGGTGGAGGCCGGTTAGGCCACCCGCCGCGTCCGTCCCCGTGGGTCGCTCCACGGGGACGGACGCGTGCCGTGGGTCTCCTGGGCGGTCACCCCAGGGGTCGCCGCCCGGGCGCGGGCAGGCTGCTGCGCGGCGGGTCGAGCCGTGGGCGTGGACGGGGCGTCCCCGTCCCGGGAGCGCCCGAACACGGTTCCAAGCGGAGGACCACAGCAGGCAGGTGTACAGCCCCGCAGCGGGTCGGTGGTAATCTGATGGGCGGTGCGTCGGCGCGCTGCGTGTGATCGCGCGCCCCGACACCGAAGTGCTCTCCACGCAGGGTTTGTTTCCCTCAGATCCCCGCGCCCCGCTACAGGCGATTAGTGGATCGTGGAACGAGGCTTCTTCCCACCGCGGTGGGAGCGGCCCCTTCACAGCCAGGCCTGGCACAGGCAGGGCTGACCCGGGGGCCCCGCGTGAGCGGGGATGGCCTTCCCCCGGGAATGGTCCCAGTGAGTGCATTATTCGTTGAGCGAGCAGGAAGAGAGTTACCCGGTGTACGCGATCGTGCGAGCGGGCGGCCGACAGGAGAAGGTGTCCGTCGATGACGTCCTGAACATCGACAGGGTCTCCGAGGAGACCGGCGCCACCCTGACATGGCAGCCCATCCTTGTCGTCGACGGTGACAACGTCATCAGCGAGGCCGACAAGCTGAGCGGGTACACGGTCACCGCCGAGGTTCTCGGTGAGACCACTGGTCCCAAGATCAACATCCTGAAGTACAAGAACAAGACCGGTTACAAGAAGCGCATGGGTCACCGCCAGAAGCACACCCAGGTGCGCGTCACCGGCATCGCGGCGAAGTAGGAGGCCTGGAGAGATGGCACACAAGAAGGGCGCTTCGTCCAGCCGTAACGGTCGCGACTCCAACGCCAAGCGGCTTGGTGTCAAGCGCTTCGGCGGTCAGACCGTTTCGGCTGGCGAGATCCTGATCCGTCAGCGCGGCACCAAGTTCCACCCGGGTGCCAACGTCGGCCGTGGTGGCGACGACACGCTGTTCGCCCTGGTCGGCGGCGAGGTCAAGTTCGCCAACTACCGCGGCCGCAAGGCAGTGAACATCGTTCCCGCCGCCGCCGAGTAGGTCGCGCGCGGACGTTGTGGGTTTCGGGGCGGGCCAGGGAACACTGGCCCGCCCCTCGCGTTGTCACTGGTTGACGCGTGTGGTTCGCGGTCTCCGTCGAAGGACGGGACCGCACGAGTAACGGGGAGAGCTATGCCTGACTTCGTCGACGAGGCGGTCTTGCACGTCAAGGCCGGGAACGGCGGGCATGGCTGTGCCTCCGTGCACCGGGAGAAGTTCAAGCCGCTGGGCGGCCCGGACGGGGGCAACGGCGGGAACGGCGGCGACGTCGTCCTGGAGGTCGACGCCCAGACGGCCACGCTCCTGGACTACCAGCGCCGCCCCCATCGCAGCGCCCAGAACGGCACCCCCGGCCAGGGCGGCCACCGCGCCGGTGCCAACGGCGGCGACCTCGTGCTCACCGTCCCGGACGGCACCGTGGTCACCCGCGCGGACGGTGAGACCGTCGCCGACCTGGTCGGCCACGGGACCCGGCTCGTGCTGGCCAGGGGCGGCTCCGGCGGACTGGGCAACGCGGCACTGGCCTCCAAGAAGCGCAAGGCGCCCGGCTTCGCCCTCAAGGGCGAGGAGGGTGAGGCCTTCGACGTGCGCCTGGAGATGAAGACCATCGCCGACGTCGGCCTGGTGGGCTTTCCCAGCGCGGGCAAGTCGTCGCTCATCGCCGCTCTCTCCGCCGCCCGCCCCAAGATCGCCGACTACCCCTTCACCACCCTCATCCCCAACCTCGGCGTGGTCGAGGCGGGCGCCGTCCAGTACGTGATCGCCGACGTGCCCGGCCTCATCCCGGGTGCCAGTGACGGCAGGGGCCTGGGCCTGGAGTTCCTGCGCCACATCGAGCGCTGTTCCACCCTGTTGCACGTGCTCGACTGCGCGACCTACGAGCCCGGCCGCGACCCGGTCAGCGACCTGGAGGCCCTGGAGGCCGAGCTGACCGCCTACGGTGAGCGCACCGGAGTCGACCTGTCCGACCGCCCGCGCATCGTCGCACTGAACAAGGTGGACGTGCCCGAGGCCCGCGAACTCGCCGAGCTGGTCACCCCGATGCTGGTCGAGCGCGGGTACCGCGTCATGGAGGTCTCCGCCGCCTCCCGCGAGGGCCTGCGCGAGCTGTCCTTCGCCCTGGCGGAGCAGGTGGCCGCCGCACGCGAGGCCGCGCCCGTGGCCGAGCCCACCCGGATCGTGATCCGCCCGAAGATGATCGGCGACACCCCGTTCGAGGTCCTGCCGCTGGGAGGCAACGCCTTCCGCGTGCGCGGTGACAAGCCCGCCCGCTGGGTGCGCCAGACCGACTTCTCCAACGACGAGGCCGTCGGCTACCTCGCCGAGCGCCTCAACCGCCTCGGTATCGAGGAGGAGCTGGCCAAGGCGGGCGCCACCGAGGGTGCCGAGGTGCACATCGGCACCGAGGAGGACTCCGTGGTCTTCGACTGGGACCCGTCGACCGACGCCGAGGCCGTTCCTGCCGGCCCGCGCGGAACCGACGCCCGGCTGGGCTGAACCGCGCGGGGACGCCGCTCCACACCAGCCGGACCCACACTCAGGTACGCGCACGGCGGCCGGAACCGGAGCCGTGCCACGGATGGAAAGCCCCCGGTGGACAGCGTGAGAACCGAACAGATCGACGCACTCGAGGTCGCGGGCCGCAAGGCGGTGGCGACCGCCCGGCGGGTCGTGGTCAAGGTGGGGTCGTCGTCGCTGACGACCCCCGAGGGCCGGATCGACTCCGGTCGTATCCGCGACCTCGTCGAGGTCCTGGCGGCCCGCCGCGACCTCGGCCAGGAGGTCATCCTGGTCTCCTCCGGAGCCGTGGCGGCCGGGATGACCCCCCTGGGGCTGGCCCGGCGCCCGCGGGACCTGGCCTCGCAGCAGGCCGCGGCCAGTGTCGGCCAGGGGCTGCTGCTCGCCTCCTACACCGCCGAGCTGACCCGGCACGGCCTCAACGCCGCCCAGGTCCTGCTCACGGTGGAGGACATGATGCGGCGGGTGCAGCACCGCAACGCGCAGCGCACACTGCGCCGTCTGTTGGACATCGGGGCGGTACCGATCGTCAACGAGAACGACACCGTGGCCACCCACGAGATCCGCTTCGGTGACAACGACCGCCTGGCCGCCCTCGTCGCCCACCTCATGCGCGCCGACGCCCTCGTCCTGCTCTCCGACGTGGACGCCCTGTACGACGGGAACCCCTCCGACCCGTCCACCTCCGTGGTCGACCTCGTGCGCGGCCCGCAGGACCTGGACGGCATCGACATCGGCAGCGCCGGCAAGCGGGGCGTGGGCACCGGCGGCATGGTGACGAAGGTGGAGTCGGCGCGCATCGCCACCGAGGCGGGGGTGCAGACGGTCCTGACCTCGGCCGCCAACGCGCGCGCCGCCCTGGCGGGGGAGCGGGTGGGCACCCTCTTCGCCCCGGCCGAGGGCCGCCGTCCCTCGACCCGCCAGCTGTGGCTGGCCCACGCGACCGCGGGCCGGGGCAGCCTGGTCCTGGACCCGGGAGCGGTGGTCGCGGTCGTGAGTGAGAAGGCCTCGCTGCTGCCCGCGGGCGTGGTCAAGGTGACGGGCGACTTCAGCGCGGGCGACCCCGTGGACCTGCGCGACGAGTGCGGCACCGTGGTCGCCCGGGGACTGGTCAACTACGACGCCTCCGAGGTCCCGGACATGATGGGCCGGTCGACCAGGTGGCTGGCCCGCGAGATGGGTCCGTCCTACGAGCGTGAACTGGTGCACCGCGACGACCTCGTGCTCCTGTGAAAGGGTCCGCCCCGGCGCGCGCCGGGGCGGCTGATGGCGAGCAGACGGGTGCGGCCGCCGACGCCGGGCGGTGGTCGAAGCCCGGGGTGTCCCGCGGCCCCGACGACCTCGCGTTGGGTCAGCCGCCAGGCGGGCGGCTCCACGCCCAAGCCCGGGAGGCGCGCGACGCCCGCGCTGCCGAGGGTGGGCACGGCCGCCTCCCCCCAAGGACCCGGGCGGTCCGTCCGGGGTCCGTCGCGACGCGTGCTCCGCCGGGGACGCGGCCGCTGCGGATCTCCCGGCGCCGGAGGTCCTCCACACCGACCTCGGTGTCGGAGCTGGCGTCGGGCGCGTCGTCGACGTGCCGTACGGCGTCGACGCGGGTGCCCGTGTGCTCGCTCTCGTGCGCGGTTCGACGCGGCTGCGCAAGTATGTGTTCTTGTCTATGAAAGTCACATGAGGGTCATCAGGGATTTGATTATCATCGTGAGGTGGATGGTATGACGAGCGCAGCGGGGTGGCGGGCGGCGGGCCGGCGGAGCGCCGGGCCCGGAGCCCGGGGGTCCGCCGTCCGCACCGCAGCACGTCTGGCCGCCCTGGCCGTGCTGTGCGCCGGGTGCTCGGGTCCCGGGGACGACCCCGTGCGCCTGCCGCCCCCGGGCGTGTTCGACTACCAGCTCGGCGGTGCCTACGACCCCGCCCCGGACGTGGTCGCGGTGGTGCGCGACGCCACGGCCGAGCCCGCGCCCGGGCTGTACTCGGTCTGCTACGTCAACGGCTTCCAGACCCAGCCCCAGGAGCGGGAGCGGTGGGTCGAGGACCATCCGGACCTGCTGTTGCGCGACGCCGACGGCGTCCTCGTGGCCGACCCGGAGTGGCCGGACGAACTCCTGCTGGACATCTCCACCGACGCCCGGCGGGAGGCGGTGGCCGACGTCGTGGCGGTGACCGTCCGGGACTGCGCGGAGAGGGGGTTCGACGCCGTGGAGTTCGACAACCTCGACTCCCACACCCGCTCCGGCGGCGCGTTCACCGACGACGACGCGCTCGCGCTCGCGGCCGACCTGGTCGCCGCCGCCCACGACCTCGGCATGGCCGCCGCCCAGAAGAACGCCGCCGAACTCGCGGAGCGTGCGCGGATGGAGGCCGGGTTCGACATGGCGGTCGCCGAGGAGTGCGTGGCCTACGACGAGTGCGCGGCCTACACGGACGTGTACGGGGACGCCGTCCTCGCCGTCGAGTACCCCGACACCCTCACCGTCCCCTTCGCGGAGGCGTGCGCCGCCCCCGACACCCCCGAGGCCGCGATCCTGCGCGACCGCGACCTGGTCGTCCCCGGCGATCCCGGCCATGTCTTCGACGCCTGCTGACCTCCCGCGCGTCTAGGATGCCCCCGTGAGCGAACAGACGGAGCGCGGAAGCGCCACCCACCCCCAACGCGGCCAGGTCCGCGAGATCCCCACCGAAGGCAACGCGACCCGGATCGTCTACGCCCCCGAACGGGACGGCCTCGCCGACGCGGGCGAGATCGTGTGGACGTGGGTCCCCTACGAGGAGGACCCCTCCCAGGGCAAGGACCGGCCGATGCTCGTCGTGGGGCGCAAGGACGACCGACTGCACGGTCTCATGCTCTCGTCCCAGACCCCCGAGGCGTGGGAGAGCCAGGACTGGCTGCCCATCGGCAGCGGACCGTGGGACCGGGAGGGCCGGGACTCCCACCTTCGGGTGGACCGCCTCTTCGAGTTCGAGGAGGACGGTATCCGCCGGGAGGCGGCCGTCCTGGATGAGGAGAGGTTCTGGCTGGTCGCGGACGTGCTGCGGCACCGGTACGGCTGGAGCTGAACGGCCGGCTCCGCCCGCGGACGGAACCGGCCGCCGCGTGCCCCGGACCGCCGACGGCCGGGTCGGCGGTCCGGGGCCCTGCGCCAGCGGGTGCGGTTCAGTCCGCGGTCGCCTCGGGGTTGGGCGCGCCCAGGTGCGCGGTGAGTTCGGCGCGCAGCCGGACCCGGTCGGCGCCGTGCCCGTGGGCGGCCACGTATCCGTCGGGGCGGACCAGGTGGTAGCCGGGAGCCGGGCACAGCCGGTGCGCGGCGGCCTCGTCCGCCGCCAGGGTCCGCACGGTGACGTCGGGCCGGTCCGCGACGGCCGCGCCCAGGTCGCCCTCCACCCCTGATCCGCCCGGGACGACGGCGACCGTCCACCCGGGCGGGGCGGCGGCCCCGCCCTCGCGCCCGGGGCCGCCGACGCCGAGCCGGACGGCCAGCGCGCGCGGCAGGGCGTGCCCGACCCGGACGGCACCCGACCGCCGCTGGGTGAGGAGGCAGGAGGAGGGCCAGGCCGGTTCCTGCGTGCTGCGGGTGGGGGTGTAGCGGAACCGGTACCCGGCCATCACCGGCAGGTAGTGCCGCTCCATCATCGGCTCCAGGGCGCGGAACGCGGCGTCCCGGGCGGTGGTCTGGAGCGGGTGCTTGAGCATCCACCCCCGGGTCTGGATGTCGGTGTCGCGCACGACCTGGCGCGCCACGTCCTGGCGTTCGTGCTGGTAGGTGTAGAGCAGTGACGGCTCCGCCCGGCCGTCGAGTACGGCCGCCAGTTTCCAGGCCAGGTTCTGCGCGTCCTGCATCCCGGTGTTGAGACCCTGGCCGCCCGCCGGGCTGTGTACGTGGGCGGCGTCCCCGGCGACGAAGACGCGGCCGCGCTGGAACTCGTCGGCGTGCCTGCGGTGGACGCGGAAGACCGACTCCCACACGGGGTCGACCAGGCGCACGCCGCCGGGGCCCTGCTCGTCGGCGATCCGCTGGAGCAGCTCCACGCTCACCTTCTCGCCGGGCGGCAGGCTGCTGAAGAAGCGGAACACCCCGTCGGGCAGGGCGACGATGACGAGCGCGCCCTGCGGCGACTGGTAGTAGAGCGCCTCGTCGGTGGGCAGGTCACCCTCGATACGGCAGTCGACCAGGGCGAACGCCGACTCGTAGGTGCTGCCGCTGAACCCCGTGCCGATCTGGGCGCGGACCGCGCTGCCCGCCCCGTCCGCGCCGATGACGAAGGGCGTGCGGTAGCGCTCCACCGTCCCGTCCCGGTGCTCCAGGACGGCGGTCACCCCGTCGGTGTTGGTGATGTCCCCGGAGAAGTCGAGGCCGTCGAAGGCCAGGAGGCGGACACCGCGCTCGATGTGCCCGCCCAGCTCGTGCAGGCGGTCGGTGAGCACGCGCTCGGTCTCGCTCTGCGGCAGGCACAGCGGGGTGAGGTGCTCGGGGAAGGTGAAGGCGGCCAGCGGTTCCCGCGAGGAGTAGTAGCGGAACGTGTTGATGTCGATTCCGGCCTCCCTGGCGGCGCCGAGGGAGCCCATGTCGTCCAGCATGTCGAGCGTGCGCGGCCACAGCAGGAGGGCCTTGGGGAAGGGGGAGGCCTGTTCCGCCCGGTCGACGAGCCGGACGCTGACCCCCCGCCGGATGAGTTCGCAGGCGGCGGTCAGTCCCACGGGTCCGGCGCCGACCACCAGGACGTCCGCGGGTTCTACCGGGGTCCGGGGGGTGCGGTTCGACGTGGTGTCCTCACTGGTCAACGGCATCTCGACGAGCTCCGATCGATCCGGTGTCGGTGGGGTGCCCGGGGGCCGCGGGTCGCCCGCCGGGGATATCTATAAGATTGACGATGATCATAAGATACCTTATGCTCCTCCGTGGCTAGATGGTTATAAGAATTCGATGCAGAGGTGAGGAACGGTGACGCCGACCACGGAACCGCGGGACACCCGGCGCGGTGCGGCACCCCGGTCAGGCTGAGTGCCCGGGTCGCCGGTCCCCGCTCCCGGTGGCGCGACGCCACACGACCCTGCCCGTCCACTGCTCCGAGCTCCCCAGGAGGTCCCGGCCCCGGCCCTCCCGCCCCACCAGGTCCATGAGCAAGAGGAATGTGAGACACATCATGCAGATGCCAGTGCAGAACCTCCTGGCCGTCGACGAGGCGGGCGAGCGACCGCAGGACCCGCGCCTGGACTACGCGCGGACCCTCGACCGGACGGTCGTCCACCGCGAGGCCCTGGCGGAGGTGTTCGTCACCGACACCCGGTCCCTCGGCGGTGACGCCCACGCGGCCGCGGCGCAGCTGCCCCGATCACACGCCTACTACGGCGACCACGTGCAGCGCCCGCGTCTGCACGACCCCGTTCTGCTGCTGGAGGCCTGCCGTCAGGCGGGGCTGGCCCTCGCGCACACCCACTACGGGGTCCCCTTCGACCACAAGTTCGTCCTCACCGTCCTCAGCGTGCGCATCGACCGCCCGGACCGGATGGTCGTCGGGTCGGCGCCCAGCGCGCTGAAGATGCTGGCCTCGATCGAGGACAAGCGGATCAAGGAGGGGCGCGTGGTCGGCTACGACGCCCGCTTCCGCCTTTTCGTCGACGACGCCGAGGTCGGCACCGCCGTCGTCGGACTGCGCTTCAAGTCTCCGGAGAGCTACCAGCGGCTGCGCTCCAGCAACCGCTCCGGCGCCCCGCTGCCCTCCACACGGGACTTCGTGTTCACCGTCCCCGGCGAGGTGCCCGCGCCCTACCTCGTCGGCCGGAGCAGCCACGACAACGTCGTCCTGGCCGGTCTGCGCACCGACGCCGACGTCACCTCCGCCTCGATGCGGGTCCTCCCCGAGCACGCGAGCATGTTCGACCACGCCCAGGACCACCTCCCCGGCATGGTGCTCGCCGAGGCCGCGCGGCAGATCTCGCTCAACGCCCTCCTGGAGGCCCGGGGGACCTCGGCCGCCAAGGCCTACCCCGCCGAGATCACCGCCACGTTCAGCGCCTTCGGCGAACTGGAGCCGCGCACCGACCTGGTGGCCCGCGTCCTGCCCGCGGGGGAGACCGCCCAGCCCGGCGACGTCTACTACACCCAGGGCGGAACGGTCGAGTACCCCTCGGAGTCCGCCACCACCGCCGTCGAGGTGGACGTACGCCAGGAGGACGCGTCCATCTGCCGCCTGGACATCGGACTCGTCCGCATCCCGTCCTGACCCCGACCCGCCGGGACGCACCCACCCCACAGTCTGGAGAGACCCATGACGGCAACAGGCGACGTGCACGGTACGGGAGCTCGCACACCCGCCATCGCCTTCTTCGACGTGGACGAGACGCTCATCGGTCCCAAGAGCATGTTCTCGTTCCTGGAGTTCCGGTTCTCCGCGGACGGCCACGGCCCCTCGGCCTACGGGCGGGCGGTCGCCGACCTGCGGGCGATGGCCGCGCAGGGGGCGCCCCGCCAGGAGGTCAACCGGGCCTACTACCGGCTCATGGCGGGGGAGGCCACCGAACGCCTACGCTCCCTGGGCCGTGAGTGGTTCCGGACCACCGCCGCCCGGTCCGGGTTCTGGCACCCACCGGTCGTGGAGCGGCTGCGCCGCCACCGCGACCGGGGCGACCTGGTCGTCCTGCTCTCGGGTTCCTTCTTCGCCTGCCTCGGGCCGATCGCCGACGCGGTCGGCGCCCACTGGGCCCTGGGGACACGGCCCGTCGAGCGCGACGGACGGCTCACGGGCGAGGTCGTGATCCCGATGATCGGCGCCACCAAGGGCACGGCGGCACGCGCGGCCGCCGCCGTGCGCGACGTCCCCCTCGCGGACTGCTCCGCCTACGGCGACCACTCCAGCGACCTGTCACTCCTGTCCGCGGTCGGCCACCCGGTCGTCGTGGGGGAGGACGTGGCGCTCGGTGAACACGCCGACCGGCTGGGCTGGGACCGGATCAGGGACGCCTCGGCTCCCGCGACGGCCGTCACGGCGGCCGCGGGCTAGGGCGGGTGTGGTGGGCACCGTCCGTCGCACAGGAGGACAGGTGTCCGCCGCACCCGCCCCAGGGGCCGTCCGCCCGGGCCCGCGGACGCTCCCACCCATCACCGCACACATCCCCCACATTCCCCCGGAGGAGATCCATCGTGTGTTCACCCGCCATGGTCATGGCAGCCATCCAAGGCGAGGGCCAGCACGCCTGCTCGCACCACCACGGATCCACCCCGGCCGACGGCACCGCCCAGGCCGGGGACACGACGACCATCGAGCGGGCCCCCCGGCGGGGGCGCCGCGTCCGTGACACCCAGCGTCCCGAAGGCCCGCGCGGTTCCTCGCGCCCCGGACCGGAGTCCCCCGGCGGGTCCGGCCGGTCCGCCGGACCCACCAGCCGCCGGGGCGCGCTGCGCGCGGCGTTCGCCGGAAGCCTGGGCCTGGCGGGGGCGGGCCTGGTCGCGGCCGAGGCGTCGGCCGGCACCGTTCCCACGGCCTCACCCCACCAGATCCACCGGCTGCCCGAGATGATCGCGCGGGGCCGCGTCCAGTTGAAGGACCTGACCCACGAGCTGCACGAGGGCTTCCCCGTCTTCGCGGCCTTCGTCCGCGCGCCTGAGCAGGTCCAGGTCATGTTCGAGGACGAGGTCGGCTTCAACACCGCGGAGTGGACCTTCAACGAGCACTCGGGGACGCACATCGACGTTCCCGCCCACTGGCAGAACGGTATGCCCACCGTCGACGAGATCCCCCTGGAGGACCTGGTCGCCCCGCTCGCGGTGATCCGCATCGCCGACCGCGCCGCGCAGGACAACCTCACCGGCGTGACCGTCCGCGACATCCGGCACTGGGAGCGGCGCCACGGCCGTCTGCCGCGGCGCGCGTTCGTCGCGATGGACAGCGGCTGGGCCGCCCGCGTCGACAGCGCCGACGACTTCCTCAACATCGATCCGGTCACCGGGGTCGCACGGTTCCCCGGATTCACCCCGGAGGCCGCCGACTTCCTGGTCAACGAGCGCGGCGTCGCCGGGCTGGGCGTGGACACCCCCAGCCTCGACATCGGCGCCGACCCCGACCCGCAGACCCACCGCATCCTCCTGACCTCGGGCCACTACGGCGTGGAGAACATGGCCGCGCTCGACCAGGTGCCCGACTCGGGTGCCACGTTCATGGTCGGCGTGCCCCGCCTGAAGGGCGGTTTCGGCGCTCCGGTGCGCGCCATGGCGCTGGTCTGACCGGGCGCCGCCCCCCACGCGGCGCTCCAGAGTTCAGTACGTAAGGAGACAGCACGATGACGATCGCCATCCTTGGAACGGGCTCCTACCTGCCGGCCGAAGTGGTCGGCAACGACGAGATCGGACGCACGACCGGTGTGACCGACGAGTGGATCCGCCGCAAGACGGGGATCCGAGAGCGCAGGCGCGCCGCTCCCGGCGAGGCCACATCCGACCTCGCCGCCGAGGCGGGCCGCCGGGCACTGGCCCAGGCGGGCGTCCCGGCCGAGCGGCTCAGCTTCATCATCGTCGCCACGTCCACGCCGGACCACCCGCAACCGGCGACGGCCAGCATCACCCAGCACCTGCTCGGCGCCCACCAAGCGGCCGCCTTCGACGTGAACTCCGTGTGCAGCGGGTTCGTCTACGCCCTCTCCGTGGCCGAACACCTGCTGCGCCCCCAGGGCGACGCCTACGCCCTGGTCGTCGGGGGCGACATCTACTCCCGCATCCTGGACTACGGCGACCGCAAGACCGCCACCCTGTTCGGCGACGGCGCGGGTGCCGTCGTGCTGGGCCCCGCGCGTGACCGCGACGGGGTCCTGGGCACCCGGCTGCTCACCGACGGGGACCACCACGGGCTGATCCGCGTCCCGGCGGGCGGGTCCCGCCTGCCCGCCTCCGCGGCCACGCTCGACGGTGGCGACCACTTCTTCCAGATGGAGGGCCGGGGCGTGCGCGAGTACGTCACCCGGCGCCTCCCCGAGGTCATCCACGAGATGCTCGACGGTATGGGCGTGGACGGTGACGAGGTCCGCCACTTCGTCCCGCACCAGGCCAACGGCGCGATGCTCAACGACATCTGGCCGTCCCTGGGCCTGGCCCGGGCCCACCTGCACCTGACCGTGGAGACCCAGGGCAACACCGGATCGGGTTCGATCCCCGTCGCCCTGGACACCGTCCACCGGTCGGGCCTGCTCCAGCGCGACGACCTCGTCCTGCTCGCCGGGTTCGGCGGCGGGATGAGCGTCGGGTTGGCCCTCGTGCGGTGGAGCCCGGTCCCCGCACTCCGCCCGCTGGTCGAGAAGGCCGTCCCGGCCCCGGCACCGGCCCCGGTGACCGTCTGATGGCGGCGACCGAGGACGCGCGTCAGCGCGTGGCCGAACTGCGGGAGCTGCACGAGCGGGTCCGCGAGGGCGATGAGCGCGCCACCCGGCGCCAGCACGACAAGGGCAAGCTCACCGTCCGCGAACGCGTCCGGCTCCTCTTCGACAAGGACACCTTCGTCGAGGTCGAGCCCCTGCGCCGCCACCGGGCCACCGGGTTCGGCCTCGAGGCCAGGCGCCCCCACACCGACGGGGTCGTCACCGGGTGGGGGCGGGTCCACGGACGGCAGGTGTTCGTGTTCGCGCACGACTTCCGGTTGTTCGGCGGCGCCCTCGGAGAGGCCCACGCCCAGAAGATCCACAAGATCCAGGACATGGCCCTCAAGGCGGGGTGCCCGATCGTCGGTCTCAACGACGGGGCGGGCGCCCGTATCCAGGAGGGCGTGGTCGCCCTCGCCGGGTACGGGGGCATCTTCCAGCGCAACGTCCGCTCCTCCGGGGTGATCCCGCAGATCAGCGTCATGCTCGGGCCGTGCGCGGGCGGGGCGGTCTACTCGCCCGCACTCACCGACTTCGTGTTCATGGTGCGCGGGACCTCGCAGATGTTCATCACCGGACCCGACGTCGTCCAGGCCGTCACCGGGGAGAAAATCACCGCGGACGGCCTGGGCGGGGCCGACGTCCACGCCCTGCGCTCGGGTGCGGCGGGCATGGTCCACGACGACGAGGAGTCGTGCCTGGCCGACGTGCGGTTCCTGCTGTCGCTGCTGCCCTCCAACAACCGGGAGGTGGCGCCCGCCTACTACAGCGACGACCCCGTCGACCGGGTGTCGGAGCGGTTGGTGGACATCGTTCCGGCCGACAACCGGCAGTCCTACGACGTGCGGGACGTGGTGAGGGAGGTCGTCGACGACGGCGACTTCTTCGAGACGCACGAGCGATGGGCGCCCAACATCGTGGTCGGGCTCGCCCACATCGGGGGCGGACTCGTGGGCGTGGTCGCCAACCAGCCCTCCGTCCTGGCCGGGGCGATGGACATCGCCGCCTCCGAGAAGGGCGCCCGCTTCGTCCAGATGTGCGACGCCTTCAACATCCCGCTCGTGACCTTCGTCGACGTACCGGGGTTCCTGCCGGGCAGGGACCAGGAGCACGGGGGGATCATCCGGCACGGTGCCAAGCTGCTGTACGCGTACTGCGACGCCACCGTTCCCCGCGTCCAGGTGATCCTGCGCAAGGCCTACGGCGGCGCGTACATCGTCATGGACTCGCTGTCCGTCGGCGCCGACCTGTCCTACGCCTGGCCGACCAACGAGATCGCGGTCATGGGTGCCCAGGGCGCCGCCGACGTCGTCTTCCGCCGTGAGATCGCGGCCTCCGACGACCCGGAGGCGACCCGGGCCGAGCGGGTCCGGCAGTACGAGGAGGAGTTGATGCACCCCCTCTACGCGGCCGAACGGGGCCTGGTGGACGACGTGATCGACCCGGCGCGGACCCGGCACGCGCTGGCACGCGCCCTGGAGGCGCTCAGCGCCAAGCACGCCCTGGGACCCAGCCGCAAACACGGCAACCCGCCCCTGTGATCGGAGGGTGACGCGGCATGAGTGAGACGACCGCACGCGACGACGCGGACCTGGTGGTCGAGAACAGCCTGATCCTGGACGTCCTCAGGGGACGTCCCACACCGGAGGAGGTCCAGGCGCTGTCCGCGGCGCTGCGCACGGCCATCCGGGCGAGCCAGCGGCAGCGGACACGGCTCACCGGGACGGTGCCGGTCCCCCGGCCCGCGGAGCCGGCCGGCTCCTGGCGGGCCGGTCCGGGGCACCCCCGGGCCTGACCGGTGCTTGCTTCGGTCCTCCGCTGCGCCTCGGACCGTGTTCGGACGTCCGAAGAGCCAGGGACGCCTCCTCCTCGGCGGCGCCTGCCGCTCGTTCCCCGCTGGCGGCTCGCCTCGTCGTGCGGCACCCCGGCGGCGCCCGAACGAAACCCCCCTGGGTAGGAGTCCCGGTCGAACCGAGCGAGGAACACGCCCGAACCCCGTGTGCACGCGGGGTTCGGGCTCACTCCTCGTTCAGGTCCATCAGTTCGGTGCGGGCCTCGGCGGAGGCCTCGGCGCACCGGGCCAGGAAGCGGACGAACTCCTCCTCCTCGGCCTTGGTGAAGGCGTGGCTCAACCGCTCCTCGACCCTGACCGCCGCCTCGTCCGCCCGTTTGAGCAGGGCGTGGCCGCTGTCGGACAGACGGGTCTCCAGGATGTGCGAGTGCAGCGGGTGCGGTTTGCGCTCGATGAGCTCCCGCCTGCTCAGCGTGGCGAGGACGGAGGACATCGTCTGGGGGGTCACGAGGCACCGGCGGGCCAGGATCGCGCCCGACAGCCCGGGCTCCTCCGACAGGACGAGGAGAACCGTGTACTGCGGTACGGACAGGTTGAACTGACGCAGCACGGCGTGTTTGGCCGCGATCAGCTCCTGTTCAGCGCGTTTGAGGTGATGACCGATCCGCTGGTCCATGGGAAGCTGGGTCATCTGCGAATCGTATATCAGGGCGATGGTCCCTCCGTGCTCGTCGGCCCCTTCCGGGACCGGCACCAAGGCGGTACCCGGGGCGGGCACGTGTACACCTGCCCCGGGGGAGGGTTTCAGTACCGTTCGCCCGTTGTGGCGGCGGCGATGTGGTCGAGCGCGTCCAGGTCCTCCCGGCTCAGGGTGAGCTCGGCGCCCCGCGCGTTCTCGTCCAGGCGGCCGCGTCGCTTGGTGCCCGGGATGGGAACGACCGGAAGCCCCCAGACCGCGGACTGGGCGTGGACCCAGGCGAGCGCGACCTGGCCGAGGGTGGCGCCATGGGCGTCGGCCACCCGTCGGACGCCGGCGAGCAGTTCCCGGTTGCGCTCGGTGTTCTCCTCGGCGAAACGGGGGTTGCGGCGGCGGAAGTCGTCCTCGGCCAGCCCCTCACGCGAGGTGTAGGCCCCGGTGAGGAAACCCCGGCCCAGGGGTGAGTAGGGGACGAAGCCGACGCCGAGCTCGCGGCAGGCCGCCAGGACGCCCTCGTCCTCGACGTGCCTGGTCCACAGGGAGTACTCGGTCTGCACGGCCGAGATCGGGTGGACGGCCTGGGCGGCGCGGAGTTCCCCCGCGCTCACCTCGGACAGCCCCAGGTGGCGGACCTTGCCCGCGGACACCAGCTCCGCCATCGCCCCGACGGTCTCCTCGATCGGGACGGAGGGGTCGCGCCGGTGCATGTAGTAGAGGTCGATCGTGTCGATGCCGAGGCGGGCGAGGCTGGCCTCGCAGGCGGAGCGGACGTACTCGGGGTCGCCGCGGTGTGTGCGCTCCCCGGTCGCGCGGTCGCGGACGATGGCGAACTTGGTGGCCAGGACGATCTCGTCACGACGCTCCCGGACCACCTTGCCCACGAGTTCCTCGTTGGCGCCGTGGCCGTACATGTCGGCCGTGTCCAGGAACGTGACACCGATGTCGAGGGCGTGGTGCAGGGTCGCGAGGGACTCAGCGTCGTCACCGGGTCCGTAGAACTCACTCATGCCCATACATCCGAGTCCCTGGAGGGAGACGGTGGGGCCGTCGGAGGTGAGCGGGACGGTCCGCATTACGCACTCCTGTGGTCGAGGGTCTGACGACACGACTCAGGAGACCGCGGTGTGGCCCGAGGGGCACGGCGGGCGGGGCGGACGGCCCAGGGTCCACCCTCCTGAATCTACGTGATCAACCTACCATAAGAAGACTGATTAAAAGCAGACGTCGATGGGGTTACATATCTCTGTCCCTCCTCGCACGACCCGGTGGGAGCGTCGGCGTCCGAGCAGTCGCACAGCAGTCTCCGCCCCTTCCGGACCACGGCGGTGGGGGCGCTGCCGTCAGGGCGTGTGCACAACAGCCGCTGGGTGAGCACGACCTCGAAGGCGCCGGGGGCCTCGTCGGTGACCTCCGACAGGGCCAGGCAGCCGGACACCACGTGGTGACGGATCCACTCGCTGGTGTACAGGTCGGGCTCGACCCCCGGCATCAGCCGGATCCGCAGGCGCAGCCGTTCGTCCTCCGTGTGCGGGTCCACCACCACGACCTGCGCGTCCTCCACCGAGTCCAGTTGGCGCGCCAGTGCCACCAGGTCCAGCGGCGACACCAGGCGTGTCAGCGGACCCAGGGGCGCGTCGATGCGGCTGTGGGTCCGGATCGCCGGGCCCGGGAGGCCGCACGCGCAGTGCGCCCACTCCGCCGAGATGCCCGTGTCGTACCGGAGCAGGGGGATGACCGCCTTCTCGTGGGTGACCGTCACGAGCATCCTGCCGTCGGCGATCTCCGTGTACTGGTGGGGCAGCAGGTGGAGGGTGTCGTCGGAGCAGGAGGGGCCGCTGTGCCCGATGATCCAGGTCTCGGCCGACCCGAAGAGCGCCCAGGTGCGCAGGTGGGGGAACTGGGCGCGGATCAGTGAGCGCGTGTCGGAGTCCAGGGCGGGGCCGCTCCAGACCACCTTTGTCAGGAAGTCCAGGTCGCGCCCCTCGGCGGCGCAGTAGCGGAGCAGGCGGCGGACCATGTCCAGGGTCGTGGCCAGCGCCGTCACGCCCTGCTGCTCGAACAGGTCGAGGTAGGGGCCCATCATCGTGTCGGTCGGGGCGTCCATGGACAGTGTCGGGACCCCGGCCCGCGTGGCCAGCGCGGTGTGCAGGTCGTGCGACGCGCGCATGTGGAACGGCGTGCTCAGGCTCGCGAGCAGGTCGCCGGGCTCGAACGGGTTGACGTGGGGGGCGATCTCGTCCAGGTACAGGTCGGCCGGCAGCGCTCCCAGCCGCATGGTCGAGGTCGTGCCGCCCATGATGTGCAGTGCGGCGCGGTTCAGGGCGGTCGGAGTGTCCCGCATCAGGGCGTCGGTCGCCTCGCCGAGTTCGTCCCGGGTCAGCGTGGGCAGTTCCGCCAGGCGGGGCAGGCGGTCATGGCTCGCGTAGCGGCTGTACTTGTCACGGACCACCGGGATTCTGGAGAGCCTGGTCAAGGCATTGGACAGAGACCGGGTCTCATAACGTGATTCCTCTGCCCCGGAAGTTATTGTCATTCTCGTGCTCGCATTCCTGGCTATTTCCAGGTGACCGACGCGGTCAGCTGGACTGGTTGCGGTGCCGTTAATGAACTAGAACCACCGGGAATACTCCCGGAAGCTTCCTTCGGTGGCCGACGGGGATGGAGTCGGTGTCACTCGCACAGTAAAGCAGGTTCGTGTGACAGGCGGCCAGAGTGAAGTTTCTTTCTTTGTGACCGAATGAATGCGTATGGTTATCCGATCTTGTCGGAGGCGGTGCCGGGGAGGGTTCAAGATCATTGTTGGGGCTGTGAGCTTAGTCACATGAACTTTCAATACTATGTGGTAACACAACAGAAATGGAATGCGTCCGGGGCGACAGTTCAGAACTGAACAGGTCGGAGGGGGTGGCGCGTGTGTCGGGGTGACGGTCGGGGGTGACCGGCGGCATATACCCTGGAAGCCGACGCCCCGGTACGGGGTCGCGTGCGTGTGGCGCGGCCGGTATGGCGGGGTCGCCTCCCGACCACAAGAGAGAACACCCATGAGTGACATCGAGCGCGAGGTCCACGCGGTGGCCGAACGCGCCAGGGACGCGGCGGTCGACCTCGCCCCGCTCAGCCGGGCCGTGAAGGACGCCGCCCTCCTCGCCGTCGCCGACGCCCTCGTCAAGAGGAGCGACGAGATCGCCGCCGCCAACGCCGAGGACGTGGAGCGCGCGCGGAGCGAGGGCACCACACCCGCCTTCGTCGACCGCCTCACCCTCACGCCCCAGCGGATCGAGGCCGTCGCCGACGCCGTGCGCGAGATCGTCGAGCTGCCCGACCCGGTCGGGGAGTCGGTGCGCGGAGGTGTGCTGCCCAACGGCCTGGACCTGCGGCAGATCCGGGTGCCGCTCGGTGTCATCGGCATCATCTACGAGGGGCGGCCCAACGTCACGGTCGACGCCGCCGTGCTGTGCCTCAAGAGCGGGAACGCCGCCCTGCTGCGCGGATCCTCCTCCGCCTACTCCTCCAACACCGCCCTCGTCGCCGTCATGCGCGAGGCACTGGAGGGGACCGGCGTCCCGGTCGACGCCGTGCAGATGGTGCCCGGCCGCACCCGCGAGTCCTCCACCGCGCTCATGCGGGCGCGCGGGCTGGTCGACGTCCTCATCCCGCGCGGGGGCAACTCACTGATCCAGGCGGTCGTGCGCGACTCCACGGTCCCGGTGATCGAGACGGGCGAGGGCCTGTGCCACGTGTACGTGGACGAGGCCGCCGACCTCGACAGGGCGGTCGCGATCGCCACCAACGCCAAGGCGCAGCGCTGCTCGGTGTGCAACGCGGCCGAGACGCTGCTCGTGCACGAGGCGGTGGCGGACGCCTTCCTTCCCCGTGTGCTGGACTCCCTCGCCGAGGCCGGTGTCACCGTGCACGGCGACACCCGCGTGCTGGCCGCGGCCGAGGCCGCCGGTACTCCGGCGACCGTGGTCGAGGCCACCGAGGAGGACTGGGCCACCGAGTACCTGTCCATGGACCTGGCCGTGCGCGTGGTCCCGACCGTCGACGACGCACTCGCCCACATCCGGCGGTACTCCACCCGGCACACGGAGGCCATCGTCACCGACTCGCTCGCGACGTCCCGGTATTTCGTGTCCCGGGTCGACTCGGCCGCGGTCATGGTGAACGCCTCCACGCGTTTCACCGACGGCGGTGAGTTCGGATTCGGTGCGGAGATCGGTATCTCCACTCAGAAACTGCACGCCAGGGGGCCGATGGGTCTCACGGAGATGACCTCGACCAAGTACGTGGTGACGGGTGAGGGACATCTGAAGTAGGAAGTCGTAGGACCTTTCCATGCGGGGGCCGCCGGGTATACCGGGCGGCCCCCGACGTGTGTGACGGGCATGGAACGACGCAAACGCACCATGTGCCGCGAGGATCACGAATCCTTGATGTATGTGCAGTTTCCCTGGTCGCAACCTAGACAAACGAGATTATTCGCCTCAGAAGTATTCCCAAATCGCCTACGTATCGGTACGTTCCTGGGTGTGTCCCGGCGCTCCGCCCGCACCGATCTCCGGAGCGCCGCCCCACGGTCACAACGAAAGGAACACCCCCGAAATGAAGCTTCCGAGCAAGGCCGCGGCACTCGCCACGGCCTCCCTCGCCGTCGGCGGGGCCGCCCTCGTCGCCACCCCCGCGCAGGCCGACCTCGTCACCCTGTGCTCGGGCCACGGCGGCGCGGTCACCCTCCCGACCGACCTCGCGGTCCCCGAGGGCGAGAGCTGCTACCTGGACGGCACGGTCATCCAGGGCGACGTCACCGTTCGCGCGGACGCCAACCTCCACATCATCGGTGGTGAGATCGAGGGCGAGGTGACCGTCCAGGGCAACGGCTACTTCGACGCCTCCGACACCACCCTGGGCGACAGCGTCGTCAACAACGGCTCCTTCGGAACCCACCTGGAGGAGAGCACCAGCGGCGCCGGCGTGAGCGCGGTTCCCGTCGAGGGCGGCAGCACCGAGGGCTTCGTCTTCGTCGTGGACTCCTCGGTCGAGGGCCTCAGCTCCGAGGTGGGCGAGGTCTACGTCAGCGGCTCCCGGGTCGGCGGCGACGTCAGCACCGACGGTGCCGCGTACGTCGACGTGTACGACACCGCGGTCCGCGGCGACCTGTCCGTCACCGGCTCCACCAGCGGCGGCATCCTGTGCGACAGCGAGGTGCTGGGTTCGGCCACCTACTCCGGTGGCGGCGGCCCGGTCGCGGTCGGCGCAGGTGAGCAGGAGGGCTTCTGCGAGTCCATGAACTACGTCGACGGAAACCTCACCGTCAGCGGGGTCTCCGGCGGCGTGTACGTGGACAACAACATCGTCGGCGGTGACCTGTCCACCTCCGACAACCAGCCGGTCGCCCAGGTCGGGGACAACAACCGCGTCCGCGGTGACGTCCTGACCGAGGAGATCGCGCTGCGCTCCTTCGCCGCCGCGGTGACGGCGGAGTTCGAGGCCCACGAGGAGGGGCTGGCCGAACAGGTCGAGGAGGCCCGCTCCGAGACGATCGACGAGGCCATGGCCGCGGGTCCCGCCTTCTAGGGACTGTGCCCGCCTTGGTCCTCCGCTTGGCTTCGGACCGTGTTCGGGCGCCCGAACGGCCGGGGACGCCGCATCCTCGACTGCGCCTGACGCTCGTTCCTCGCTAGCGGTTTGCCTCGTCTTGCAGCACCCTGGCGGCGCCCGAACGGCAGACCCCCCGGGTGCGCTCCCGGCGGCGTCGACGGTTCGCCCGTCGGCGCCGCTGCGTGTGTGCAGGGGTCCGCGTGCCCGAGGCCGGGGGAATCTCCCGGGACGTAGGCATATGTCGTCCTACTGACGACGGTCAAAGTTGAGTGATACAGTCCACCCATGGCTGACTCCGTGCGGCGTGTCGTGGTCACCGGTGGATCGGGCGGTATCGGACGGGCGGTCGTGTGCGTGCTCGCCGCCGAGGGGTGCGCGGTGGTCGCTCTCGGCCGGGACTCCGGGCGGCTCGCGGCGCTCGAACGCGAGAGCCGCGCACACGGGCTCGACGTCACCACACGGGTCTGCGACGTGACCGACGAGGCGGCCGTCGCCGCGACCGCCGCCGCCCTCGGCCCCGTCGACGTCCTGGTCAACAACGCGGGAACGGCCGCGACCGCGCCACTGCGCCGCACCGGCCTCGACCTGTGGGAGGACCACCTGCGGGCCAACGCCACCTCGGCCTTCCTCGTGACCCGTGCGCTGCTGCCCGGCATGCTCGAACGCGACCACGGCCGCATCGTGTTCGTCGCCTCCACCGCGGCCCTGGTCGGAACCCGCTACACGGCCGCCTACACCGCGTCCAAACACGCCATGGTCGGGCTGGCCCGGGCGGTGGCCGCCGAGGTGGCCGGGACCGGGGTCACCAGCAACGCGGTGTGCCCCACGTTCGTCCGCGGTCCCATGACCGACCGCTCGGTCGCGCGGATCGTCGAGCGGACCGGCCGGGACCGGGAGCACGCCGAGGCCGCCCTGGCCTCGGCCTCACCCCTGGGCCGGCTCCTGGAACCCGAGGAGGTGGCCGCCGCCGTGTCCTACTTCGTCAGTCCCCTGGCGCGCGCGGTCAACGGCCAGGCCCTGACCATCGACGGAGGAGGAACCCACACGTGAGTCCGTTCCGCGCGTCCGCCCCCCTGACCGAGGAGTGGGACCACTTCGACGTCCACCGGGCCGACGGCGTCACCACCGTGACCCTGGACCGTCCCGACCGGCTCAACGCCCTCACCTTCGAGGCCTACGCCGACCTGCGCGACCTCCTGACCGAACTGCCCCACCGGGACGACACCCGGGCCCTCGTGCTGCGCGGCAGGGGCCGGGGGTTCTGCTCGGGAGGGGACGTCCACGAGATCATCGGGCGCACCCTGGAGATGGACCCCGACGACCTGCTCTCCTTCACCCGGATGACGGGTGAGGTGGTCAAGGCGATGCGCGAGTGCCCGGTGCCGGTCATCGCCGGAGTCCACGGCACGGCCGCGGGAGCCGGTGCGGTCCTGGCACTGGCCGCCGACTTCCGGGTGGTGGCGCGGTCGGCCCGGTTCGCGTTCCTGTTCACCAGGGTCGGTCTGGCCGGGGCGGACATGGGCGCCGCCTACCTGCTGCCGCGCGTCGTCGGCCTCGGCCACGCCACCAGGCTCCTCATGCTCGGCGACGCCGTCGGCGCGGCGGAGGCGGACCGCTGCGGCCTGGTCAGCGAACTCGTCGACGACGACGGACTGGACGAGGCGGTGTCGGCGCTGGCCGCCCGACTGGCGGAGGGGCCCGCGTTCGCCCAGGCGCAGACCAAGGCGCTGCTCTCGCGCGAGCTGGACATGAACCTGTCGGGTTCGGTCGAGCTGGAGGCGATGACCCAGGCGCTGCTGATGAGGAGTGCCGACTACGCCGAGTTCCACGCGGCGTTCACCGGTCGGCGCGCACCCGAGTGGAAGGGCCGCTGATGGCGGACGCGCACGTTCCCCCGACACCCCACACCCTGGTCGATCCGCCGGAGCTGGGGGCGGGCTCCGGCTTCTCCCACGCCGTGGTCCCGGCCCCGGGCAGGACCGTGTACCTGGCCGGGCAGATCGCCACGGGCCCCGACGCGAGGGTGGCCGCCGAGGGGCTGGTCGCCCAGTTCGACCTCGCCCTGGCCAATCTCCTGACCGCGCTGCGTGCCGCGGGCGGTTCCCCCGAGCACCTGGTCAACCTGACCGTCTACACCACGGACGTTGCGGGTTACCGCACCGCCGCCCGGGAGATCGGCCTGGCCTACCGGGGCCGGTTGGGCCGCCACTACCCGGCCATGGCCCTGTTCGGCGTGACCGGGCTGTTCGACCCCGACGCCCTGGTGGAGCTGGTCGGGGTGGGGGTCGTTCCGGAACACTAGGGTTCGCCTCCCGGGGCCGCCCCCGGCCAGCACCGCCTAACCCCTGAGGGTGGCGCGGACGTGCTCCAGCGCCGGGCCGCGCAGCAGGGCGTGCAGGTCGAAGAAGACCTGTGCCGCCCTGCTGCCCGCCCAGGGGGCCGGCAGCAGCTCCGGCGGCAGTCCGGGATCGAGGTAGGGCATCCGGCGCCAGGCGTCCACCGCGCGCAGGTGGTCGGCGAACGCCGCGGCTCCCGCTTCGGGCGCCTCCGCGCGCCCGCCGCGGCGCCGCCAGGTCTCCAGGGCCGGTTCGTGTCCGTCCAGGAAGCTCCGGTACATCTCCTGGAGCGCCGGCAGGTCCCACCAGCGTGCCACGGCCTCGGCCGGGTCGCCGAAGCCGCGGTGGTCGGCGCGGAAGAGCTCCACGTACCCCTCCATGCCGAGGTCGCCCAGGACACGGCGGGCCTGTTCGGTCAGGTGCGCCGGGGCGATCCACACCCCGGCAGTGGCGGTGCCGAAACCGAGCCGGGTGAGTGCCGTGCGCAGGGCGTGGCGGCGGCCGCGTTCGGACTCGGGTACGGAGAAGACCACGAGGACCCACCCGTCGTCGGTCCGGGCGACCCGGTGGCCGAAGATGCGCTGGTCGCCCTCGGCCAGGACCCGGTGCCCCTCCTCGGACAGGCGGTATCCGGCAGCTCCGCCGATCCGTTCGGAGACCAGCAGGCCGCGCCGTTTGAGGCGGGAGACCGCCGAGCGCACGGAGGGCGCGTCGACGCCGAGGTCGGCCATGAGCGCGATGAGGTCGGCCACACCGATCCATCCGCCGAGGTCGCGGGCGTAGGTGCCGAAGAACGACACGATGAGTGAGCGCGGCCGTCGGTTGACCCGTCCGTCGTCGTCCCCGCCTTCGGGAGAGGTGTATGCCTGTTCGTTGTTCTCCGTCACGTTCACACGATAGTGCGTTTCCCGAGATTCCTCCCATCACCCGCTCTCAAAGAGCGAAAGGTGCGGGGGAAATGATCAACACATATCGATCTCTTGACGGTCGTCCATACTCCTGTACATTCGGAGCGTGGGTTGGATCACTATCCGAGTCGAGGTCGCCCATGGGGTTCGCCCTGAACGACGCTGACCGCGTGTTCGCCGACTGGGTCGGGGAGCGCGCCGAGGAGCTCGGTGCCGCCCCTCCCGGGGAACCGGGGGGCCGCGTCGACCGTTCGCTGCTGCGCCGCCTCGCCGACCTGGGGCTGCTCCGCGCCCTGTTCCCCGGCGCCGGTGACGGCGGCCCCCTCCGCGAGGCCCCCGCCATCCGCCTGTGCCTGCTCCGGGAGCGCCTGGCGCGCGTGGACACCCACGCCGAGACCGCCCTCGCCCTCCAGGGCCTGGGCACCTACCCGGTCCTCCAGTCGGGCACCGACACCCAGCGCCGCCGCTGGGTCCCCGCCGTCGCCGCGGGCGGGGCCGTGGCCGCCTTCGCCCTCACCGAGCCGGACGCGGGCTCCGACGCGGCCGCCCTCGCGCTGCGCGCGGAACCGGACGGCGGAGGCTGGCGCCTGTACGGCGAGAAGACCTGGATCTCCAACGCCCCCGACGCCGACTTCTACACGCTCTTCGCCCGTACCACCCCCGGCACCCGCGCCCGGGGCGTCACCGCCTTCCTCGTCCCGGCCGACCGACCCGGACTCACCGGCTCCCCGTTGGAGATGCTCTCCGAACACGCTCTGGGCCACCTGGTCCTGGACGGTGTCCCCGTCGGCGCCGACGACGTGGTGGGCCGCCCCGACGAGGGGTTCTCCGTCGCCATGCGCACCCTGGACCTCTTCCGGCCCAGCGTCGGCGCGTTCGCGGTCGGGATGGCCGACGCCGCCCTGGCCGCCGCCCGAGCGCACACGCGGTCCCGCCACGCCTTCGGGGCTCCGCTCGACCGCCTCCAGACCGTCTCCCACACCCTCGCCGAGATGGCGACCCGCGTCGAGGCCGCACGCCTGCTGGTCTACGCGGCGGCCGAGGAGTACGACACGGGCGGGGACGCGGTCACCCTCAGGGCCGCCATGGCCAAGCTGCTGGCCACCGAGACCGCCCAGTACGTGGTGGACGCCGCCGTGCAGCTGCACGGGGCGCGCGCACTGCGCCGCGGCCACCTCCTGGAACGCCTGTACCGCGACGTCCGGGCGCCGCGCGTCTACGAGGGCGCCTCCGAGGTACAGCGTCAGATCATCGCCCGCCACCTGCCCCCGGTCCCGGGCGCCCCGTCCACCTCGTAGGTCTCGACCGCGGAGGTCCCCATGCCGCCGACCCTGTCACCCACCGGCCACGTCGACACCTTCACCCGCGACCACCTCCCACCGCCCGACCAGTGGCCCGAGCTCGTCCTCGATCCGCCCGCGCCGCGCTACCCCGACCGGCTCAACTGCGCGGAGGAGCTCCTGGACGGCACCATCGCCGCCCACGGGGCCGACCGCCCCTGCCTCGTCGGCGAGGAGGAGACCCTCACCTACGGCGCACTGCGCGACCGGGCCGACCGGATCGCGCGCGTCCTGGCCGAGGAGACCGGGCTGGTTCCGGGCCAGCGGGTCCTGCTGCGCGGCCCCAACTCCCCCTGGCTGGCCGCCTGCTGGTTGGGGGTCCTGCGGGCCGGGGGAGTGGTCGTCACCGTCCTGCCGGTCCTGCGCGCCGACGAGCTCGCCGCGGTCATGCGCTCCGCCCGCGTGACCCACGCCCTGTGCGACTCCCGCTTCCTCGACGACCTGGCCGCCGCGGCCGCCGGGATGGAGTCCACACCGCGGGTGGTCGCCTACGGCGGAGCGGGCCCCGACGACCTGACCGCCCTCGCCGCCGCCCGGCCGGCCGGGTTCGCCCCGGTGCGCGTGGCCGCCGACGACGCGTGCATGATCGCCTACACCTCCGGGACCACCGGCACGCCCAAGGGGTGCGTCCACTTCCACCGCGACGTCCTCGCCATCGCCGACACCTACTCCGCGCACGTGCTCCGGCCCACCCCGGACGACGTGTTCACCGGCAGCCCGCCGTTCGGGTTCACCTTCGGCCTCGGCGGCCTGCTGGTCTTCCCCCTGCGCGCGGGCGCCTCCTCGGTTCTGCTGGAGCGGCCCCGGCCCGAGGCCCTGCTCTCCGCCGCCGCCGAGCACGGTGTGAGCGTCCTGTTCACCGCCCCCACCGCCTACCGCGCCATGCTCGGGCGGCTCGACGGCCACGACCTGTCGCGCCTGCGGCGCTGTGTCTCGGCCGGAGAGCACCTGCCCGCCGCCACCTGGCACGCCTGGCACGAGGCCACCGGCCTGCGGATGCTCGACGGGATCGGTGCCACCGAGATGCTGCACATCTTCGTCTCCTCCACCGACGAGCACATGCGCCCCGGCTCCACCGGGAGGCCGGTTCCCGGGTTCGAGGCGGCCGTGCTCGACGACGACGGCCGACCCGTGCCCGACGGGCGGCCCGGACACCTGGCCGTGCGCGGCCCGGTCGGCTGCCGCTACCTCGACGACGACCGCCAGCGCGACTACGTCCGAGACGGCTGGAACCTCACCGGCGACACCTACGTGCGCGACGCGGACGGCTACCTGTGGTACCGGGCGCGCAGCGACGACATGATCGTCACCGCCGGATACAACGTGGCCCCGGCCGAGGTCGAGGAGGCCCTGCTGACCTCTCCGGACGTGGAGGAGACGGCGGTCGTGGGCGTGCCGGACCCCGAACGGGGCCAGGTCGTGCGGGCCTACGTCGTGCTGCGCGACGGCCTCACCCCCGACGGGGCCCGGGCCGAACGGCTCCGGGAGCACGTGCGCTCGCGCATCTCCCCGTACAAGGCCCCGCGCTCGGTGGAGTTCCTCCCGGTGCTGCCCCGGACCGCCACCGGCAAGCTCCAGCGGTTCCGGCTCCGCTAGGCGGTCTTCCCCGGGTCCTCCGCCGTGCCTCCGACGACCGTTCCGGAGGACAGGGCCTGGCAGGCACCCGCCCCAGCCGCCCCGGACAGGGCGAACGTGACCACCGACAGGAAGGCGGACCACATGCGCGTCGCGTGTGTCGGGGCGGGCCCCGGCGGACTCTACTTCGCGGCACTGGTCAAGCGGCTCGACGGCGGCCACGAGGTCACCGTGTACGAACGCGACCCGGCCGACGCCACCTACGGCTTCGGGGTGGTGCTCTCCGACGAGACCCTCGGCGGGATCGAACACGCCGACCCCGAGGTGTACGCGGCCCTGACCGCCGAGTCCGCCCGCTGGGACGACATCGACGTCCACCACCGGGGCACCGTCGTCACCTCGGGCGGCCACGGGTTCTCCGCGATCGGGCGCCAAGCCCTCCTGCGGATCCTGCGCGCACGCTGCGCCGAGCTCGGCGTGCGCGTGCTGACCGGAACCCACGCCCCGCCCGCCGACGAGCTGGCCGCCACCCACGACCTGGTGGTGGCCGCGGACGGGGCGCACAGCCGCACCCGCGCCGCCCGTGCCGAGGCCTTCGGTACCACCCTGGAACACGGCCGCAACCGGTTCATGTGGCTGGGCACCGACCGGGTCTTCGACGCCTTCCGGTTCCACGTCCTGGAGACGCCCCACGGCGTCATGCAGCTGCACTGCTACCCCTACTCCGCCGACGCCAGCACGTTCCTGGTGGAGACGCACGAGGACGTGTGGCGGGCGGCCGGCTTCGCCGACACCGCCCAACGCTGCGCCCCCCGGCCGGGGCACAGCGACACCGAGAGCATCGCCCGCTGCTCGGCACTCTTCGCCGACGTCCTGGACGGCCACCGCCTCCTGCCCAACAACTCCCGCTGGCAGCGGTTCACTACCGTGCGCAACCGCACCTGGCACGACGGCAACGTCGTCCTCCTCGGCGACGCCGCGCACACCGCGCACTTCTCCATCGGGTCGGGCACCAAGCTCGCCATGGAGGACGCCCTGGCCCTGGCCGCCTGCCTGCACGAGAACCCCACCGTCCCGGCCGCCCTGGCCGCCTACGAGGCCGAGCGCCGGCCCGTCGTGGCCAGCGTCCAGCGTGCGGCCCAGGCCAGCATGGAGTGGTTCGAGGGCATCGGCCGCCACGTCGGGCAGGAGCCCGTCCAGTTCGCGTTCGACCTGCTCACCCGTAGCCGCCGCGTCACCTACGACAACCTGCGCCTGCGCGACCCCGAGTTCGTCGCCGGAGTGGACGCGTGGTTCGCCGAACGCGTCGGCGCCGACCCCGGGCGGCCCCGCCCGCCCATGTTCCACCCCTTCCGCCTGGGCGGACTGGAGCTGCCCAACCGGGTCGTGGTCTCGGCGATGGACATGTACTCGGCGGTGGACGGCACCCCGCAGGACTTCCACCTGGTCCACCTCGGCGGCAAGGCCCTCGGCGGGGCCGGGCTGGTCATGACGGAGATGGTGTGCGTGTCCGCCGAGGGGCGCATCACCCCCGGCTGCACCGGGCTGTACCGGCCCGAACACGAGACCGCCTGGCGCCGCGTCACCGACTTCGTGCACGCCCGCACGGGGGCGCGCATCGGCGTCCAGCTCGGTCACTCCGGACGCAAGGGCTCCACCCGCCCCATGTGGGAGGGGATGGACGAACCGCTCGCGGAGGGCAACTGGCCGGTCGTCGCTCCGTCCCCGATCCCCTACCGGGAGGGCGTCAACCAGGTCCCGCGCGAACTCGACCACGCCGCCATGGCCGCGATCCGCGACGAGTTCGCCGCGGCCGCGCGCGCCGCCGACCGGGCCGGGTTCGACCTGCTGGAGCTGCACTGCGCCCACGGATACCTGCTGTCCGGCTTCCTGTCCCCGGTCACCAACCGACGCGCCGACGGCTACGGCGGCGATCTGACCGCCCGCCTGCGCTACCCCCTGGAGGTGCTCACCGCGGTCCGGGCCGCGTGGCCCGACCACAAACCCCTCACCGTGCGGATCTCCGCCACCGACTGGGTGGAGGGCGGCACCACCGCCGCCGACGCGGTGGAGGTCGCCCGCGCGCTGACCGCCGCCGGAGCCGACGCCATCGACGTCTCCACCGGCCAGGTCACCCCCGACGAGCGGCCCGCGCACGGCCGCAGCTACCAGGTGCCCTTCGCCGAACGGATCCGTCGCGAGACCGGAGTCCCGGTCATCGCGGTGGGGGCGATCTCCTCCCACGACGACGTCAACTCCACCCTGCTGGCCGGTCGCGCCGACCTGTGCGCGCTGGGGCGGCCCCACCTGTACGACCCGCACTGGACGCTGCACGCGGCGGCCGACCAGGGGTACGAGGGCCCCGGCGCGACCTGGCCGGCCCCCTTCCGCGCGGGCAGCCGGAAACCGCCCACGGGCCGTACCGACGGTCCCCGGCCCCGGCTCGAACTGCTACGTTCCCCGGGAGCCGACGCCACCCGCCACCGGCGCTGGCGCCCCGACCGATGACACCCGCCCGAGACGAGGGAGAGGCCCGTGCCGACGCCCCTGAACTACGGTGACCACCCCAGCCAGACCGTCCACCGGTGGGCGCCCGCGGCCGGGGCCGGGCGGCCCGCGCCCGTCGCGGTGCTGCTGCACGGCGGGTGGTGGCGCGACCGGCACGACGCCGGTCTGATGGACCCGCTGGCCGAGGACCTGAGCGCCGCCGGGTGGGACGTGTGGAACGTGGAGTACCGGCGCACCGGAGCCGACGGGGGAGGGTGGCCGCACACCCGGGACGACGTCGCCCGCGCGCTGGACCTGCTCGCGGAGACCGCGGACCGGGAGGGCGGCGCGGTGGACGCCTCCCGCGTGGTGATGGTGGGCCACTCGGCGGGCGGACACCTGGCCCTGCTCACCGCCGCCGGGTCGTTCGTCACCTCGGTGGTGGCGCTCGCCCCGATCACCGACCTGGGGCGCTGCGCGGACGCCGGGCTGGGCGAGGGCGCGGTCGCACCGTTCCTGGGGCCCGACCCCGGTCCGGAGCTGTACGCGGCCGCCTCGCCCCGCCACCGGGTCCCGGCCGGGGTGCCCCACCTGGTCGTGCACGGTGACGCGGACGACCGCGTGCCGGTGCAGCACAGCCGCGACTACGTGGCGGCGGCCCGCGCGGCCGGGGACGCGGTGGACTACCGGGAGGTGGCCGGCGCCGACCACTTCGCGGTCATCGACCCCGCGCACCCGGCCTGGGGCGCGGTCCGCGAGTGGATCGCCCGGGACCGCTAGGACTTCTGCGCGGACCCGCCCCGCCAGCGGTCGGCGACGGTGTCGAAGATCTTCCCGCCCGCGCTGGCCGCGCTTCCGGCGACGTCGCGCAGGGTGCCCAGGAGCGGGTCCTCCGAGCGCTCCCACGACTCCTTGTAGTGGTTGGCGGCGTTGCGCGCCTCCTGACCGACGCTGGCGTCGCGGTCCGAGGCCCGGCGCGGGTAGTCGCCGCCCAGGATGCGCTGGTAGGAGCCGCCCTCCAGCCAACGGTGCAGTTCGGCCATGCGGACCACCGCGAACGGGTGGGTCTGGCCGCTGAGGCTGAGCAGCTTGAGGAGGCTGTCGCGCGCGTCGCCGCCGCGCTCGTACTCGCGGGCCTGCTCCAGGAAGGCGTCGGGGTTCATCTCCACCAGGGTGGAGCCGCCCGCCAGCTTCATCAGGGCGCGCTTGCCCGCCTCGGGGTCCTGGCAGGCCAGGACGCCCGCGCGGTCGCAGGACAGCTCGGACTTGCGGTACCACTCCTCCAGGGCGGCCACGATGGCGCGCAGGCCGATGTAGCCCAGCGGGATCCAGGCCACGCGGGCGGCGAGCTGGATCAGGGCCAGCAGCATGGTGCGGTAGACGGCGTGGCCGCTGAGGATGTGGCCGACCTCGTGGCCGATGACGAACCGCTGCTCCTCGGCGTCGAGCAGGTCGAACAGGCCCGTGGTCATGACGATGAACGGCTTCTGGCTGCCGATCGCCATCGCGTTGGGCTTGGGGTTCATCTGGACGTAGAGCTCGGGGACCTCGTCCAGGTCCAGGACGTAGGCGGCGTCGCGCACGTAGTCGTACAGGTGGGGGAACTGGGTGGGGCCCACGCGCACCGCGCTGGACAGGAACATCAGGCGCAGCGCCCGCTCGTTGAAGAGCCCGGACATACGCTTGAACACCTCGTCGAACCCGCGCAGCGAGCGCAGCGCGACCAGGGCGCCCCGGTCGGCCGGGTGCTCGTAGGCACGGGGTGAGATCTCGGAGAGCCGGACACGTACGCGGTCTGGTGAGTTCGCCATACCGGCATGCTATGCGTCGCGATGGCGGTTGGCCACGGTTTCGGGCAATCGAGATATGACGTGATTCGCCGATCCTTCGGGAACGGTGGGGAAGGAACCCGCTCCGCCGCTCGTTGACCCAGTTCCAGGGACATATCGGGAGCAAGCGCCGTCGGTGGTACGCACGGTCGGCTAATCTCGGTTGGCCGATCCCGGCAACGACACGACCACGGCGAAACGGAGCGCACAGTGGCCAACGAAGCGACCGGCGCGACCACCCGGGCCGGAGCCACCCCGACCAAGGTCGGCATCATGGGCGGCACCTTCGATCCCATCCACCACGGGCACCTCGTCGCCGCCAGTGAGGTGGCCCACCTCTTCGATCTCGACGAGGTCGTGTTCGTCCCCACGGGCCAGCCCTGGCAGAAGGACCCCGAGACCGTCACCCCCTCCGAGGACCGCTACCTCATGACGGTGATCGCCACCGCGGAGAACCCGCAGTTCCGGGTCGACCGCATCGAGATCGACCGCTCCGGGCCCACCTACACCCTGGACACCCTGCGCGAGATGCGGGCCTCCTACGGCCCCGACGTCGAGCTCTACTTCATCACGGGAGCCGACGCGCTCGGGGCCATTCTGAGCTGGCACAACGTCGACGAACTCTTCGAGCTCGCGCATTTCGTAGGCTGTAACCGTCCCGGACACCACCTCAGTGACTCCGGGCTGCCCGAGGGCAAGGTCTCGCTGGTGGAGGTCCCCGCGTTGGCCATCTCCTCGACCGAGTGCCGGGAGCGGGTCCGCAAGGGCGAACCCATCTGGTACCTGGTCCCCGACGGCATCGTCCGCTACATCAACAAGACCGGGCTCTACCGAGAGAGCTGAAAGGCAGCAAGCACAACGTGACAGCCACCGACAGGGCGCTGGAGCTGGTCAGGGTCGCCGCAGAGGCCGCCTCCGACAAGCTCGCGCAGGAGATCATCGCCTACGACGTCAGCGACCAGCTCGCCATCACCGACGCCTTCGTGCTGTGCTCGGCGCCCAACGACCGCCAGGTCCGCGCGATCGTCGACGAGGTCGAGGACCAGCTCCGCCTCAAGGCCGGGGCCAAGCCGGTGCGGCGCGAGGGCGAGCGGGACGGCCGTTGGGTGCTGCTGGACTACGCGGACATCGTCGTGCACATCCAGCACGAGGAGGAGCGCGGGTACTACGGCCTCGAACGCCTGTGGAAGGACTGCCCCGAGATCAGCCTTCCCGAGAACGCGCGCGGAGCCGGGCGCACCCCGCTGGACGAGCAGTAGCCGCCGAACGAGGAAGACGCGACCACGTGAGCGACCCCACCCCCCGTGTCCTGTTCTGGCGGCACGGGCGCACGGCCTGGAACGTCGAGAACCGCTTCCAGGGACAGACCGACATCGAACTCGACCGGCTCGGACACGCCCAGGCCGAACGGGCCGGCCGCCTGCTCGCCACGCTGGAGCCCGACGTCATCGTCGCCTCCGACCTGCGGCGGGCGGCCGACACCGCCGGGTACCTCAGCCGTGCGTCCGGGGTCGCGGTCGAGTACGACAAGGGGCTGCGCGAGCGCTTCGGCGGTTCCTGGGAGGGGCTGACCGGAGCGGAGCTGTCCGCGCGCTGGCCCGCCCAGCACGCCGTGATGGACATCCCCGACGGCGAGGACATCGCCGACGTCGGGGACCGGATGACGGCGGCGGTGGACCGCGCGCTGGAACGGACGCCGCCCGGGGGGCTGCTGGTCGTGGTCAGCCACGGCGCCGCCGTTCGGGCGGGGATCTCCAGGATGCTGGGGATCCCCGACGAACAGCGGGAGGTGCTCGGCCCGCTCAGCAACTGCTGCTGGTCGGTTCTCCGGCGCAGGCGGGACCGATGGCGGCTCATGGAGCACAACGCCGCGAGCCTTCCTGAGCCCGTCGTGCTCAGCGACGACGCCTGACCGGGAATCCGTTTCGACGTTCGCGTCGGATTCCGCTAGAGTTCTGGGAGTCGGCGGGACACAACCGCCCGACTCCCACCAGGGGCTATGGCGCAGTTGGTAGCGCGCCTCCATGGCATGGAGGAGGTCTGGGGTTCGAATCCCCATAGCTCCACCCGACTCCGGGACGACCCGGCGAGCGCGGTCACGCGCCCGCCGGGTCGTCCCGTCGTTTTCTCCCGCGGTCCGTTCCCGGGTCCGCGGTGCGCCGTTCGGCCCGCGGCAGCCGCGCCTCGCGGTGTGCTCCCCGCTTTCAGCGCATGCCCGTCCTGTCAGGCGACCTTCGGCTGTCGAGCGCCGGAGCGGGGCGGGTGGCGCGGCGGACGGCGGCCAGTGCGGTCAGGGCGACCACCGCCAGGACGGCGGCGAAGGTCAGACCCCCGACCTCCAGCCCGGTGGCGTCGACGAGGAATCCGGTTCCCACGGGCAGGACCGCGGCTGGCACGTAGCCCGCGATGCTGAGCGCGGCGTTGGCCTCCGCCCGGCGCGGTACGGGGACGTTGGTGGCGATGAGGGTGAGCCCGGCGAGTTGGCCGAGTCCCTGGGCGGCCCCGGCGAGGAGCGCGGCGGCGCCGAACAGGACGGGGGAGCGCCAGCCCAGGCCCACCGCGAGCACGGCCATCGAGGCGACGGCGGCGACCGAACTCAGGGCCAGGTGCGTCCGGGTGCTCAGGGCGGCGAGGGCGAACTGGACCCCGGTCGAGGTGAAGAACATCGCACACGCCGTCGCGCCGGCCACCAGCGCGCCGCCCCGACCCAGGCCGTCGGCCAGGACCACGGGGCCGAGGGAGAGGAAGAACGAGCCCGCCGTGATGCCGGGTGCGAACGTGGCGATCCCCAGGGCGAGGTCGCGGCGGTTCTCCGTCGGCACGGACGGCCACGACCAGAGCCGCGACGGCGCACGGCCATGGGAGGGCCGTCGGAGCGGAAGGAGCGAGGCGACCGCCAGGGCCGCCAGTTCGAGCGCGAGGACGGCACCGAACACGTGTGTCTCCGGCGTGTGGCTCGCCTGGGCGAGCGCACCGGAGAACAGCACCCCGAGGCCGACGCCGAGGACCACGGAGGTCGAGGCGAGCAGCGACCCCGTGCGGCGGCGGTGCCCGGGAGCCAGGTCCACCGTCGCCGCCATCCCCGCGGTGATCGCGGCACCGGAGGAGACGCCGGTCAGCAGGCGCGCGGCCAGCAGCCAGTAGACGTTGTCCGCGGACAGGAACAGGACGCACGCGACGGCGGCGACGGCCACTCCGGGGACGAGCACGGCCCTGCGGCCGTAGCGGTCCGCGAGCCTGCCCCCGGTCACGAGCGCGCCGACCAGCCCGGCCATGTAGGCGGCGAACACCACCGTCATCGTGCCCGAGCCCAAGCCCCACTCGGCCTGCCACCGCACGTACAGCGGTGTCGGCGCGTTGGACAGCACGAACACCGCCGCCACCGAGCTCGCCGCCGCCAGCGACCACCCCATCCGCTTCGGATCGTCGGTCATGGACACCATCCTTGTTCGATATTTGTCGAAGTTGTTCGACTATACTCGAACTTAGAGCAAGTTCGACATTTCTCGTACTGGGATAGGGTGGTGGCATGCTCGACATCGCGCCCACGTACAGTTCGCCGACCGCGGGGCCCGAGGCGCTCCCGGGGCCGCTCCCGGAGCCCGCGGCCGACGACATCAGGCTGGAGCGGGTGATGGCGGCCCTCTCCGACCCCCTGCGGCTGTCCATCGTGCGGCGGTTGCTGCTCGACTCGGACTCCTACGACATGCCCTGCGGCTGGTTCGGTATCGACCGGCCCAAGTCCACCGTCAGCCACCACTTCAAGACGCTGCGCGAGGCGGGTGTCCTCCGCCAGCGCCAGTACGGCCTCCAGCGCCGCAACCGCGTTCGCTACGAGGAGCTCAACGAGCGCTTCCCCGGTCTGCTCGGTCTCGTCCTCGACTGGTCCCCGAAGGAGGAGGCCGGCTGACGGCGGCCCGGAGCCGGCGGGGCGCGGGGGCGTCCATCCGTGTGGGAACCGGGGGAGGGGCCGCACGGGCGAGTCGGCTCCTGCCCCGGCCCTCCCGGGGCCGAGGGAGTGGTCCGCCCGTCTTCGGGTATGACCACCGTCACGCCGCGGAGGACGTGGCGGGAAGGGAAGTGGGGCCATGGAGCCCGCGAAGGACGACCCCCGAGACGATCCTCTCCAGAACGGTTCCGACCCCGCCAGCAGCGGGGAGGCGGAGCAGCAGATGGCCGACTGGGACGACGAGTAACCTCCGATCCGCGCCTGTGGGCAGGCGCGCGCCCGCCCCCGGCGACACGGGGGTTCCCTGTGCCGCCTGTGGGCGGGCGGCCCCGTCCGGCGTCACCCCGTTCCGCGCTCGCGCTTCCAGCGCACGTACCCGCCGCGCAGACTGCGGGCTCGGCGGCCGGTGGCGTTGACGGCGCGGACGGCGCGGGGCGAGACCACGCAGTACGGTCCCTGGCAGTAGGCCACGACCGTGGTGTCCCAGGGCAGCTCGGCCATGCGGGCCTCCAGTTCCCGGGACGGGATCGAGACCGCGCCCGGCAGGTGCCCCTGCGCGTACTCCCGCACCGACCGCAGGTCCACCACGAGCGCCTCCCCGCGCTCGACCATCTCCGCCAGTTCCCCGGCGGTGACGGCGCCCGAGCCGCCCTCCTCGCCCAGGTACCGCTCGACCTCCGCCCGGAGGTCCCCCATCCGCTGTTCGGCGAAGTCCTGGAAGCGCCCCAGGAACCCGGAGACGTCGGGGTCCCGGAGCGAGTAGTGCACCCGGGTCCCCTCCCTCCGGCTCGTGACCAGGCCCGCGGCGCGTAGCTGCTGGAGGTGGGCCGACGTGTTCTTCAGGGGCAGCCCGCCCCGCTGTGCCAGCTCCTCGACGGTGCACTCGCCCTGGTCCAGCAGGTCGAGCAGCCGCAGGCGGACCGGGGAGGACAACGCCTTGCCCACGCGGGCGAGGTGCTCGTAGACGGGGGCCTCGGGAAACTCGGTCATACCCCTAGTCATACTCGGGCAGGTCGCCCCGAAGGTAGGAGACGTACCGGTCGGCGTCGCGCAGGAGGACCTCCCTGGCGTTCCCCCCTACGCTCAGGTCCCACCAGCCGCCGTGGATGGTGTCGAACTCCAGGTCGCGCACGGCGTCGACGACGCGGCGCACGAGCCGCTCGGGCAGCGGGAGACGGTTCGGCGCGCTGTAGAGGAAGGTCACGTGGTCGCGGCCGGGGGTGACCATGACGGTGTCCCCCGTGAAGAGCGTCCCTCCGCCGCCGGCCAGGTGCAGGACCGCGCTGCCGGGGAAGTGTCCGCCGGTCTGGACGACGGTCACGCCGGGCAGCGGGCTCAGCGACCCGCTCCACCGCCTCACCCGACCGCTCGGCCACTGGAGCCACGGCTCGTCCGCCTCGGGAAGGGCGATCTCGGCGTCGAACAGCCGGGCCCACTCCACGGCCGCGCCGTACATGTGCGGATGGCTGGAGGCCACGACGGCGATCCCGCCCAGTCGCGCCACCTCGGCCACGGCCTCCTCGTCGAGGAAGACCGGCGGGTCCCACAGCAGGTTCCCCGCGTCGGTACCCACGAGGACGCTCCGGTGTCCCACACCGATGCCCGGTTCGACCCCCAGGCCGGTGACGCGTTCCTGGATCGGGCGCGTCACGACCCGGTACCCCTCGGCGGCCAGTTCGGCGCGGGTGGCGAACCGGTGGCCGGTCGGTGGAACGTACTGGCGGTCGTCCTCGCAGATCGGGCAGGTGCTCGGTGCCTCGGGCGAGGGGGCGAAGGCCGCCCCGCACGTGCGGCAGGTCCAGTAGTCCGCGGGGGTGCCTGGCACGACGTGCGGCGTGTGCTGGTCGGACACGGTGACTCCTTAATCTCATATTCTATTGATCAATAGAATATGAGGACGGCCGCCCCGGGCACAAGGGCGCAAGCTCCCCCGGGTGCGCCGGAGCGGGCCGTCCGGGGGCTCACATGGGCACCGTCGGCCTTGGCGCGTCCGCGGCGGCGCCGTTCCCGCGAGCATCGGCGATGTGCAGCGCCGCCACCAGCTCCCGGTACAGCGAGTCCCGATCCAGCAGGTCCCGGTGGGTGCCCTGCGCGCGCACCCGGCCCCCCTCCAGGACGATGATGCGGTCGGCGCCGATCACCGTGGACAGGCGGTGCGCGATGGTCACCACCGCGGCCCGCTCGGCGTGGCGGCGCACGGTCTCGGTGACGGCGGCCTCGGTGATCGCGTCCACCTGGGATGTCGCCTCGTCGAGCAGCAGCACGTCCGCCGAGCACAGGAGGGCGCGGGCGAGCGCGACCCGCTGGCGCTCGCCCCCGGAGAACGAGGTCGCCTCGAGCGGGGTGTCCAGTCCCTTCCCGAGCGCGTCCACCCGGTCCGTGAGCCGCACCTCACGCAGGACCCGGCGGATGTCCTCCTCGTCCGCGTCGGGGCGGCCGAACACCAGGTTCTCGCGCAGGGTTCCGGGCACCGCCGGCGTGTCCTGCTCCACGTACGCGAAGCGCTCGCGGACCCGGGCCGGGGTCAGGTCCCGGTAGGGGAGGCCGTCCAGCAGGATCCGGCCGTCCTCCGGTTCCAGGAAGCGCAGGAGCAGCGAGAACACGGTGGTCTTGCCCGCCCCCGAGGGGCCGACGATCGCGGTGTGCCCGCGCCTGGGCACGGTGAGGTCCACCGAGTCGAGGGCCGCGCCCGTTCCGGGCGCGTACCGCGCGGTGACCCCGCGCAGCTCCAGCAGGGCCTCTCCGGAGCCCGGGGAGGGGGCGTCCGCCACCGTGCCCGCCCCACCGGGGTCCGCCTCCGGTTCGAGCGGGATCCTCGCCACCTCGCGGATCCGTCGTGCGGCGGCGATCCCCGACTGGAGGTCCGTCACGCTCTGGGAGAGCTCCGAGACCGGGCCCATCAGGGTGAACGCGTAGAGCAGGAAGGCGACCAGGGTGGAGACCTCGATCGCCCCGGTGGCGGAGCGCACGGCGCCCAGCCCGAGGATGGCGATGATGGCGAGCTGCACGCCGCTGAAGGCGATCGTCATGGCGACGGCCCGGTGTCGCACGGCGCGGACGCTGTGCTCCGCCGACTCCCGGGCGTCGCGCAGGACCCGGCCGCCGAGCCGTTCCTCCGCCCGGCTGACCTTGACCGTGCGCATGGCGCGCAGGGCGCCCTCCAGGACACCGCCCATGGACCCGAGCGAGGCCTGCGCGCGCTCCTCGTACCGGGCGATCGCGGGCATCAGGGTCGTGAAGAGCGCCGCCACGACGACCACCGCGACGACCGCGGTACCCAGCAGGACCAGGTCGAGCAGCGCCATCATGACGAGCGTGCCGACCAGCAGGACCGTGCCGTTGACCAGGCTGACCACGCTGTGCCCGACCGCCTTGTTGAGGAGCACGGTGTCGGAGGTGACACGGGTGACCAGCTCGCCGAGCGGCCGCCTGTTCAGCGACTGGATCGCGGCGCGGAAGTAGCGCCGGACGATCGAGGTCCGGGCGTCCAGGACGATCCGCTCGGCCATCGTGCCCAGCAGGATCCAGTGCCACAGCCCCAGGGTCGCCCCCACCGCGAACAGCCCGAGCAGGAGGACGACGGGCGCGACGAGCCCGCCCCCCTCCGTGGCGGTGTCCAGGACCAGCTTGATCACCATCGGGTTGGCCAGTTCCAGGGCCGAACCGAGGAGCGCCAGGACCAGGCCGAGGAGAAGGCGGCCCCGGTGCGGACGCAGGAACGACCACAGCACGCGTAACTGGGCGAACCGAGGTTCGCTCTCGGGTGGGGATGAACGGGCACAGGTGTCCGATGATTGATCAGTCATGCCCTGAATTAGGTCACACGTGACCCATTATCGTCAACTGATGACCTGTCGGTCTAGGATGGAGGGCATGGCGAACCGGGCTTCTGCGATGGATGAGACGAGGACACGCGCGCGCACCCGCCGGGCGATCCTCAAAGCGGCGGTCGAGGTCCTGGAGGAGAACTCCGCGGCACCGCTGTCGGAGGTGGCCGGAACGGCCGGGGTGGCGCGGAGCACGCTGCAGCGCTACTTCCCCGAGCGCTCGGACCTTGTCTGCGCCCTGGGGGAGTATGTGGAGGAGCTCGTGAACGAGGCCACCGAACGGGCGCGTACCACCGAGGGCACCGCCATCGAGGCCTTCTCCCGCCTGGTCGCCGAGTACTTCGGGGTGCGCAAGGCCGTCATGGCCGCCTTCGGGGACCAGGACGCCGCGCAGCGGAACCCGGAGGAGGAGTGCGACGGGCCCGCGGACCTGGCCCTCTACGCACTCGTCGAACGGGGGCACGAGGACGGCACCATCGACCCCAGGATCACGCCGCTGTGGGCGCAGCAGTTGCTGTGGTCGGGTCTGTACGCCGGGGAGACCTACGTCCGGGTCGCCAGGGTCCCCGCCTTCGAGGCGCTCAACATGTGCCTGCTGTCCCTGGTGAAGGCGGTGTCCGCGCAGCGGCGGACGTGAGAGGGGCGACGGCGTCCGCCGCGCGGGAGGGCGCGGCGGGACGACCGATCAGAGATAGAGGCCGGTTCCCCGCTCGGGGGACTCGTTGGCGACGGCGTGGACGTCGCGTTCGCGCAGGATGACGTAGCGCTCGCCGTTCAGTTCGACCTCGCCCTGGTCCTCGGGGTCGAACAGCACGCGATCGCCGGTCTTGACGTGGCGGGCGCCCGTTCCGGCGCCGCAGACCTCGCCCCAGGCGAGCCTCGTCGCCAGCTTCACCGTGTCCGGGATGACCAGACCGGCGCTGCTACGCCGCTCGCTCTTGTCCGGGACCGCCCTCACCAGCAGGCGGTCGTGGAGCATCTGGATTTCAAGCTTTGATTCGGGCACCATTCCAGGGTATTCGGCCCCGACCGCGGGTCCCTCCGGCCCTCGGTGGAGCGCGATGGCACGACCCACTCCCGGGCTCCGGTAGAGTGTTGTCAACGCCGAGCGGGGAAACCGCCCGGCACACCAGGGGCTATGGCGCAGTTGGTAGCGCGCCTCCATGGCATGGAGGAGGTCTGGGGTTCGAATCCCCATAGCTCCACCCGAATCCGAGACGACCCTGCTCGCGCGTGACCGCGCTGGCCGGGTCGTTTCGTCGTTCCCGCCCGGGGGGGCGAACCCCGGACCCCCGATGCGGTGCTTCGCCCCGCGGGTTCGGGTCAGGATCCGCGGACAGGAGCGGTCGAGGCGCGGACCACGAGGCTCGGGGACAGGACCTCGTGACGGTCCTCACCCCGCCCGGACAGGCGCTCCGCCACCATCTCCACCGCCAGTCCCCCCATCACCAGGCGCGGCTGGTCCACGCTGGTCAGGCGGGGACGCACGGTCTCGGCGAGGGCGGTGTTGTCGTACCCCACGACCGACAGCTCCTCCGGGACGGCGATCCCCTCCGCGTGGGCCCGGTCCAGGATCGCGAGTGCCGCCGGGTCGTTGACGGCGAACACCCCCGTCGGGCGGGAGGACAGCAGCGCCTCCGCCGCGCGTTCCCGCCCGCTCGGGTCGTCGCCGATCTCCTGGACGGCCACGTGACTCTCCGCTCCGAGGGAGAGCATGGCCTCCCGGTATCCCGTCCTGCGGGCGCGTGAGGCCGGGCGACGGGAGCCCGACAGATGGGCGATCCGCTCGTGTCCGAGTTCGGCCAGGTGCCGGACGGCCGCCCGGGCCCCCGCGCGGTCGTCGTTGGCGACGGTGTCCACACCCGGGGTGAAACGGTCCGGGCGCCCCACCATCACGACCGGGGCGCGGCGCGCTGCGGCGGCCAGCGCGTTCGGCTCGACCCAGGAGCTCACCACGACCACACCGTCCACGTTCAGCTGCAACAGGGCGTCGAGCTGGTGCGTCAGCCGTGCCCGGTCGCGCCGTCCGTGCGCCAGCAGGACGGTGAGGCCCCTGGCCTCGGCGGCCTCCTCCACCCCGGCCACGACCTCGGTGTGGTACGGGTTCGCCAGGTCGGTGAGGAGCACCCCGAGGATCATCGTGCGTCCCTGCACCAGTCCCCGGGCGAGGGCGTTGGACCGGTACCCGAGCCGTTCCGCGGTCGCCAGGATGCGGGCGCCGGTCGCGGCGCTCACCCCGGGGTCCCCGCGCAGTGCCAGGGACACCAGTGACTTGGACACCCCCGCGGCCGCGGCGACGTCCACGATCGTGGGGCGTCCTCCGCGCCGGGGCCGCCCGTCTCCGTCTGTGGTCGTCACCCCGCCATTGTGTCGTGTCCCGGGCGGAACTCCCACTCGGATCTGGAACGTTCCAGGGTCGTTTCCCGCAGAGTCATCCACAGGATCCGCGGTGTCGGTGGCGCGTACCTACGGTTGCCGGTGAACACGGCCCCGACCCCCACAGGAGACGCTCGTGGACCACCCTCCCCCGCCCCTGCGCCGACGCCCGGACGCGCTCCTCCTCGACTTCGGCGGTGTGGTCTTCCAGACCCGCAAGCGGCCCGACGGCCGCGCCGACGTCGCCCGCCACCTGCACGGTGTCCTGACCCGCGCCGGACACGACGTGGCGGTCGGGCGGCTGCGCGACTCCCTGGACGCCGGGCTCGCCGCGCTCAGGGACTGGAAGAACGCCGCCGGACGGCGTCGCACCCCCGCCGAACTCGACCACCGCACGATCTGGACCGACTTCCTCGCCTCCGACCTGGACGCACGGGCACGGGAGGTTCTGGCGGGCGACGCCGCGGGGCTCCTGGCCGCCATGTCCCCGCTGATGTCCGAACACCGGGTGCGGCCGGGCGTGCGGGACCTCCTCACCGTCGCCCGCGACCTCGGAGTGCGCGTCGGCATGGTCTCCAACGCCCACTCCGGCCGCTCCCACCGGGGCCTCGTGCGCGAGGCCGGGCTCGAGGAGTACTTCGGCGTGCAGGTCTACTCCGACGAGGTCGGCATCCGCAAACCCCATCCGGAGATGATCGGCCTCGCCGCCCGGGCGCTCGGCACGGTCCCCGAGCGCTGCTGGTACGTCGGCGACACACAGGACCGGGACGTGGTCGCCGGGCGGCGCGCGGGCACGGGCGCGGTGGTCCTCACCCGGCACCACCACACCGACACACCGCCCTACCCCGTCCGGGACCGGGCCGACGCCGTCCTGGACACCCCCGAGGGCCTGGTGTCCCCCCTCCGGAACAGTCGTCCGGCGTCCGGCGGCCCCTCTCCGGAGCCCGCCCGCGGGCCTTCCTCCGAGGGGTGTGCCCCCGGCGCCCTCCTGCTCGACCAGGGCGGCGTCGTCGTCCTGTCCACACCGGCCCCGGGCGCCTGGCGCTCCTTCACCGAGAGCGTCGCCGAGCGGCTCGACCGGGCCGGGTACGCCACCACCCCCGACGCCGTCGACACCCTCGTCCGCGAGGGCCGTGACCGCTACCGCACCTGGAAGGCCGGGCACCCGGACGCGGGGCCGATCCCCGAGATCACCCCGCGGGAGTTCTGGCACGACCTGGTCGGGCGGGACCTGCCCGAGCACGCCCGGTCCCTGCTCCTGGCCGAGTCGGCCCAGCTCACCCTGGAGTACGCGCGGTCCAAGAGCCACGCGGTCCCGCGCCGAGGCGTCCGCGAGGTCCTGGAGTTCTGCGCCGACCGCGCGATCCCGGTCGCGATCGTCTCCAACACCGTGTGCGGCCGGGCCGCGCGTGAGGAGCTCGACCGCTTCGGGTTCACCCACCTCGTCGGCGCCCACGTCTACTCCGACGAACTCGGCCGCCGCAAACCCGACCCCGCGACCGTCCGCGCCGCCGCCACCGCCCTCGGAGCGGACCCGGCCGACTGCTGGTTCGTCGGGGACAAGCCCTGGCGCGACACCGCGGCGGCGCACGCGGCCGGGGTCGGCACGGCGGTGGTCGTGCGCGGCGGGTCGGCCGACGACGACCGGATCGACGCCGCGCTCACCGGCCCGCCCGAGCGGCGGCCCGCCCACGTCATCGACCAGATGCACGACCTCCTCGGCCTGTGGACCGACGGATCCCTCCCCCGCACCCCCTCCAGCACCTGAAAGGCGTGTCATGACCGACTCCCCCCGCAGCGCGGTGATCCCCGACCCACGGAACCGCTCCGGCCCGCCGGAACCCAACTCCGGGCAGCGGCTCATGGTCTTCGTGCTCTCGATGACCCTGTTCGGGCTGGCGAACATCGTCACGGAGGTCCTCCCCGAGATCCGGGTCGGCCCCGTCGAACTCGGTGTGTCCTACCTGGCCTTCGTCCCGGTGCTCATGGTCGCCCTCTTCCACCCGCTGTACGCGGCCCTGGGCGCCCCCCTCGGCGAGATCGTCTTCGCCGACCTGCTCATGGGCGACTTCTCCGGGATCGGGGAACTGGAGGGCTACCTCCAGATGTTCCTGGCCCTCTACGTCGCCGGCTGTCTGGTGCGCGACCCGGGCCGCAGGTGGCAGCTCGCCCTGGCGAGCGTGGTCACGGTCGCCGTGGACAAGATGCTGTCCGCCACCGTGGACGTCGCCAAGGTGTGGGTGGGCGTCGAGGAGGCCGACTCCGTTCCCGGCCTGCCCGAGTCGGTCCTCGTCCTGGAGGGTGTCGACTTCGCCGTCGCCCTCGTCGTCAGCGGCGTCCTGTTCGGTGCCCTGCCCGCGATGGTGCTGGGACCCCGGCTGCACGGAAGGATCGAGCCGCTGCTCGGTATGGCCCCGCGCGACCCCCGGCACCGGATCCGGCTCGCCGAGCGCGGTACGGGGGCCTTCCTCCTGCTCGCCGTCCTCCTGTCGTTCGTGGCGATGATCGCGGCGTTCACCAGCGAGATCGTGGACAACTTCGGGGTCTGGGAACCGGACTTCGTCGAGCTCCACGGTGCCCGTTTCCTGTGGGTCGGTGCGTCCGCGGCGCTCATCGTGCTGGTCGGGCTGGTCGTCTCGGTCCGGTTCGTCCTGCGGTCGCGCGCACGGCGCGCCGCCCAGGACCACGGGGCGGGGGAGGGGCGGTCATGACCTCCGCCGAGGGGGTCGCGCCGCCGGGTGCCGCCGACGCGTCCGCGCCCGCGATCGAGGTGTCGGGCCTCACCTTCCGCTACCCGGGTGCCGACCGCGACAGTCTGTGCGGAGTGGACCTGCGGATCGAGCGCGGCGACTTCACCGCGGTGGTCGGCGGCAACGGGTCCGGCAAGACCACCCTGTGCAAGACGTTCAACGGGCTGGTCCCGCACTACTGGTCGGGAACCTTCGAGGGCCGGGTCGGGGTCCTGGGACGGGACACCCGCGAGGTGTCCGTCGCCGCGCTGTCCCACCTCGTCGGCTACGTCTACCAGGACTTCGGCAACCAGCTGGTGCGGCCCACCGTGCGCGACGAGGTCGCCTTCGCCCCCGTCAACTTCGGCCTGCCCGACCACCGCGAACGCACCGACGAGGCCATGGGCCTGCTCGGTGTCGCCCACCTCGCGGACCGCTTCACCTGGCAGCTCTCCGGCGGCCAGCAGCACCTGGTCGCGCTGGCCAGCGTGATGGCGCTGCGCCCGGGCGTGGTCGTGGTGGACGAACCGGTGGCCGAACTCGACCCGGCCCGGGCGACCCGGATCTACGAGGTGCTCGAAGACCTCAACCGGCGCCTCGGCACCACCGTGGTGGTCATCGAGCACCACGCCGAGTACGTGGCCAGGTACGCCCGTTCCGTGGTGCTCATGGCCGACGGCGCGCCCGTCTGGCACCTGCCGACCCGCGCTGCGATGGGCCGGGCCGAGGAACTGGAGCGCCACGGGATACCCGCGCCCCAGGTGGTACGGGTGGCGCACGGACTCGAACCGGCGTCGCCGCCCCCGCTGACCGTGGCGGAGGCCGCCGACCGCTTGCGGGGGCGGACCGCGCCCCCGGCGGTCCACCGCACCGAACGGGAGGCGGATCCGGAGCCGGCCGGAGGGGCGGTCGCGGAACTGGTCGGGGTCCGGCACGGCCACCGCGATGTCGGCGGGAACCTGTCGGTCGTCCTGGACGGCCTCGACCTCACCCTGCACGACGGGGAACGCGTCGCCCTCGTGGGCGGCAACGGCGCGGGCAAGTCCACCCTGCTCCGCCTGCTCACCGGGTTGAAGGTGCCCAGGGAGGGGACCGTGCGGATCGGCGGCACCGACACCCGGACGGTGGGGCCGAACGCCCTCGCCGACCGGGTCTGCCACCTGTACCAGCGTCCCGAGCAGATGTTCCTCAGGGACAGCGTGTACGAGGACGTGGCCATGTTCCCGAGGGGGCGCGGCCGGGCCGACACCGACTCCCTGGTCGCCACCGTCCTGGACCGCGTCGGCCTGTCCGGTCTCGCCGAACGCGACGGCCGCCTGCTCTCCGGCGGTCAGCAGCGCAGGGCGACGCTGGCCATCGGGCTGGCCACGCACCCGGCCCTGCTCCTGCTGGACGAACCCACGTCCAGTCTGGACACCGCCAGCCGCGACGCGGTCATCGCCATGCTGGACGCCCTCGCCGACACGATCCGGTGCACCGTCGTGGCCACCCACGACATGCACCTGGTCGCCGAGTGGGCGGGCAGGGTCCTCGTGCTCGACGGCGGGCGAATCGCGGCCGACACCGACCCGGCCGGGCTGTTCGCGGACACCGCGCTCATGGAGTCGGTCGGACTGGAGCCGCCCCAGGTCACACGGCTGGGGGCTGAGTTGGGGATGACACCGCCGCCGTTGTCGGTGCCGGAACTGCTGACCCGGCTGGGCGGGGGACGGGCGGAGGTGGGGGATCGTGCGTAGGGAACGGGAACGGCTCTCGGTGGAGTGGGTCAAGCTCGAACTGCTCCGGACCGCCTACGCCACCCGCGGCGGACTGCTGGCCGGAAGGGACCCCCGGGCCGTGGTCGGCTGGTACCTGGTCCTGGCCGTGGTGCCGTGGCTCACGCACAACGTCACGGTGCTCGCCGGGCTGTTCGCCGTGTGCGCCGCCGCCGTCGTGCTCAGCAGGGTCGGGCCCCTGGTCCTGGGGCTGTTCGTGATCGGGTTCGCCCTGGAGAGCCTCTACGTCCTGGCCGCCGCGTGGCTGTTCGGCGGTGACACGAGTACCGTCCTGGCACTGGCGGAGTTCACCCTGAAGCTGGCGACCGTGAGTCTGGCCAGCATGGCGGCGTTCGTCTCGCTCGACCCGGAGAAGCTCTCCGACGCCCTGTTGAGTCTGCACGCGCCCGCGATGGTCAGCTTCGGGGTCAGCTACGGGTACCGGATGCTGCCCGTCCTCATGGAGGAGTTCCACACCGTGGTCGACGGCCACCGGCTGCGCGCCGCGCCGCTCGCGGCGAAGGGGTTCCTGGGGTGGCGGGTGGCGGCCCGGACGGCCACGACGCTCGTGTCCGCGTTCTACCCGCTCATGCTCAACACCGCGAAGCGGACACGGACCACGGTGGAGGCCCTGGAGACCCGCGGGTTCACCTACGCGGCCGAGCACCCCGACGGCAGGAGGATCCGCCTCGCGGCCCTGCGGGCGGACCGCTGGGACGCGGTGTTCCTGGGGGTCACGCTGGTCCTCGTGGCCGTCTGCTTCGCCGTCGGCCGCGCCTTCCCCCTCCCGGGAGCCGCCGCCTGACCGCGGGCGCGCGCGGCGGGCGCTCCGGGAACCCGGAGCGCCCGCCGCTGACCGGTCGCTCCACTCCCCGTCGTCCGGTAGACTCTTCTCCGTTGCTTCACACGGGGCTATGGCGCAGTTGGTAGCGCGCCTCCATGGCATGGAGGAGGTCTGGGGTTCGAATCCCCATAGCTCCACTCGACTCCGAGACGACCCTGCTCGCGCGTGAGCGCGCTCGCCGGGTCGTCTCGTCGTTTCTTCCGGGGGGCGACCCCCAGGCCCCCGGTGCGGGGCTTCGCCCCGCGGGTCCGCGTGGCTCCGGAACGACCCTGAATCCGAGACGACCCTGCTCGCGCGTGAGCGCGCTCGCCGGGTCGTCTCGTCGTTTCTTCCGGGGGGCGACCCCCAGGCCCCCGGTGCGGGGCTTCGCCCCGCGGGTCCGCGTGGCTCCGGAACGACCCTGCCCGTGCGTGAGCGCGCTGGCCGGGTCGTTTCGTCGTTCCCGCCCGCGGGGGCGACCCCCAGACCCCGGTGTTCCGCCCGGCCCGCGCCCGTTTCCGGCGGGAAGCCTCGTGTGCGGGGGAACCGGTTCGCCGCTGTCCGCGTCCAATCGGGCAGATCCCCAGAACCGACACACACGGGGGTGCAATGCGCAGTCTGTGGACCCGGATCTCCCTTCCCGCCTTCCTTCGCCGCGCCGAACCGTCGCCGCCGGCCCCCTGCCGGAACTGTGAGTCCCCGCCCGTCGTCCCCGCCCCGTCTCCCGCCGACGGCGGGTCCGGCGCGGAACCGTTCACCACGGCCGAATGGGACCGTGTGGTCCGTGCCGCCGCGGTCGACAAGCTCGAGCAGGTGCTGGGCGACAGCTACACCCTCCTCGCCGAGCACGCCCTCCGCGCGCCCGCCGACTCTCCGGACCTGTGGCGGGTCCGCCGGATCCGCGCGGCCCTGACCGCGCTCTCCGAGGACCTGGGCCCGCGCTCACGCCGCGCGCGACGCGGGGAACGCGCCTGGATCGAGTCCGACCTGCTGCCGACCGTGTTGCGTGCCGAGGCCGAGATCGGTCGTCTGTGCGCGGGGCTGCGCTGACGCCCCACCGGTCCTCCCGCGGGGTCACGCGCGCAGGACGGCCAGCGCCGCCGCGGTGATGACCCCGACCACCTCCTCCGCGTTCCGGTCCGCCGTGGCCAGCGCGTCGTAGGTCTCGAAACCGGTCAGCTGCCAGACGACGTCCGCCGCGTCCGCCCCCGCGTCCCGGCCGAACCGTTCGAGGACCGCGCGCAGGGCCGACCGTCGCATCCCGTCCCTCTCCCGCAGGAGCGTCGCCAGTTCCGGGTCGAGTGCGGCCATCCCGCGCAGCCGTCGGATCACCACCCTGTCGGTCTCCCAGAAGCCGGCGAAGGTCCGCGTGAAGGCCGCCATCGCCGCCGCCTCGTCCGCGGCGGCGAACGCGGTGTCCAGCCCCATTCCGGCCTGCTCGGCGAGGTGGTCGAACAGGGCTTCCAGAAGTCCGGCCTTCGAACCGAACGTGTTGTACACGGTCTGCCGGGACACGTCCGCGGACCTGGCGATCTCGGGCACGGAGATCTTCGTGGCGGCCGACTCCGCGAGCAGGCCGCGGGCCGCCCCCAGGACGCGCAGGCGCGTCTCCCCGGAGGCCTCGTCGCGTTTGGGTGACCGGTACTCGCGCGGACTCATCGGTCTTGACCGCCTCTCGTTTTGGATTTACAGTCTGTCCAACTAATTCTATCATCCACACTTGGGAGCTCCCATGCTCGGCTCGACCGACCAGACCTCCGCTCCGCCCGTCGGCCGATGGCCCCTCGCGGGGCTCTCCTTCGCCGGGCTCTTCATCGGCGGCCTCGTCCTGGCCGCCGTCCTCGGGACGGGAACCTACCCCTCCCCGTTCGGGTCCGCCGACGCCACGGCCGCCTACTTCGCCGACAACACCACCGCCGTGCGCGGTCAGTCCCTCCTGCACACCCTCGCGGTGATCCCGCTCCTGGTCTTCGTCGGTGCCCTGGCCGAGCAGGTCCCCGACCCCCGTCCCCGCCGGCTCGTCACGTCCTCCGGCTCCGTCGCCGCCGCCCTGCTGCTGTTCAGCGCGCTGTGCGGTGTGGCGCTGGTCTTCCCCGGGATACCCGGTGAGTCCCTCACGGTCCTGCACGTCCTCGCCTTCCTCACCGGCGGTGTGGGGCACGTGGTCCTCCTCGGCGTCCTCGTCGGGGCCGCCACGGCGGCGACGGCCCGCGCGGTGCCGCTCTGGCTGACCGGGCTCGGGTTCCTGTCCGCGGCCCTGTGCGTGGCCTCCCTGTCATCGGTCGTCCTGGAGGCCGCCACGGTGCTGCTCCCCCTCGGCCGGTTCACCGCCATCGTTTGGATCATCGCCACCGCGCTGCGCCTCGTCCTGCGCCGCGCCGCCTGAGCCGTGCCCGTCACATGGAAAGGAGGGTCCGGGATGACCGGCCCCGCCATCGACAAGATGCTCCGCTTCACCCACCCCGAGCGGCAGTTCGGCTACCTGCCGGGAATGGCCGACGCCCTGCCCGCGCTCTACGGCCTCACCCCCGAGGAGTACTCCGCCGCGCGGGCCCGCATGTCCGATGCCGCCAGGTCGGCCGCCCGGGCGCTGCTGGAGGCTTCGGATTTCGCGGCGCGCGTGGACGCGCTTCCGTTCTCCCCCGGGCAGACGGTCCTCGCCCTCGGCGACAGCGCCACCGGCGATCTCCTCTCCTGGGTCGAGGTCCTGCGCCACCTGCTGGCCCTGCGGTCGAAGGAGGGGGTGACCGTGGTCAACGCGGGCGTCACCGGCCAGACCAGCGCGATGGCCCTGCGCGGTTGGCCCTCGGTCCTGTCCGTCCACGCTCCCGACTGGGTCGTCTGCATGCTGGGCGGCAACGACGCCGTCCGTGTCGGGCCGACCGCGGCCAAGCCCCTGGTCCGGCCCTCCGAGACCGTCGGCAACCTCACCGAGGTCCGACGGATCGCGGCCGCCCGCACCCGCGCCCGCTGGGTGTGGATCACGCCGACCCCCGTCGACGAGGAGCGCGTCCGCGCCTTCCCGCCCTTCGGAGCCGCCGGACTGTCCTGGGCCAACGCCGACGTCGAGGCGATCGCCGGCGCTGTCGCGGGCTTCGCCGATCCCGTCGTCGACGCGTCGGAGGCGGTCACGGGCACCGAACCGTTCGAACCCGACGGCGTGCACCTGTCGCCCGACGCGCAGGCGCGGTTGGCCCGCCTGGTCGTCGAACGGCTCGTGCGCGGTCGCTGAGCCCGGTTCCCGACCCCCCACACCGCGTCCCCTTGCCTCCGGGGCGCCCGTTCCGACTGGAGGCCGCTCCCCCCGGAGCGGGCGTCCGAGTGGATCGGGCGCTACCGCGAACGGTGGGAGGACCGCTTCGACCGCCTCGGCCGGGAACTCCGCGGGATCACGGACACCACACAAGGAGGGAACGACCGTGAGTGACCTCGCAGTGACCGTCGAACCCGGGCGACAGGACGTCCTCGTCAGGCGCGGCTTCGACGCCCCGCGCGAGGTCGTCTTCCGGGCCGTGACCGAGCCCGAGCACATCGCCCGGTGGTGGGGGTTCGGGGACACCGAGACCCGAGCGGGTCGTCCAGACCTTCGAGTACGAGGGTGAGCCCGGCCACGTCATGCTGGAGACGTGCCGTCTGGAGAGCGACGGCGACCGGACGGTGTACACGGCCTGCCCCGTCCTCCCGTCGGTCGGGGACCGCGACGGCATGGTCAGATCCGGGATGGAGAAGGGCCGCACCGAGCCGATGGACGCGCTGGCGGAGGTCGTCGCCTCGCCCGTGTGAACCGGTCGGCCGGGTCAGCGGCGGGCCCGGCCGACCGGCCCTGTGGACAACGCACCGGCTGTCGCCCGCGGCGGGTACTGTCGATCCGTGGCAGATCTCCCCGACGTTCCCACCCTGCTCGACGCCGCCGTGAACGCCCTCGGCGGCAGCCGTCGCGAGGGTCAGACGACCATGGCCGACGCCGTCGCCGAGGCGGTCGACCGGCGCGAACACCTGGTGGTCCAGGCCGGGACCGGCACCGGCAAGTCCCTGGCCTACCTCGTACCCGCCGTCAGACACGCGATGGCGAAGGAGACCACCGTCGTGATCTCGACGGCCACCATCGCGCTCCAGAACCAGCTCATCGACCGTGATCTGCCACGCCTGGCCGCCGCGCTCGCCCCGCTGCTCCCGCGCGAGCCCACCTTCGCCGTGTTGAAGGGGCGGCGCAACTACCTGTGCCGCAACCGCCTGCAGACGGCCGACGAGGAGGCCGAGGACACCGAGCTCTTCGACCCCCGTCAGCTCTCCTCTCTGGGCCGCCAGGTCGCGCGGCTGCACGAGTGGGCCGAGGACACCGTCACCGGTGACCGCGACGAACTCGCGCCCGGGGTCAGCGACCTCGCCTGGCGCCAGGTCTCCGTGGGCGGCAACGAGTGCGTGGGCGCGCGGGCCTGCGCCTTCGGTCAGGAGTGCTTCGCCGAGTTCGCCCGCGAGGCCGCCCAGGGCGTGGACATCGTGGTCACCAACCACGCGATGCTGGCCATCGACATGACCCAGGGCCACCACATCCTGCCCGAGCACGACACGATCATGATCGACGAGGCGCACGAACTCGTCGACCGCGCCACCTCCGTGGCGACGGAGAGCCTCACCGAGCGCGCCGTGGGCACCGCCGCCAAGCGCGCCGGACGTCTCGTCGAGCCGGGGGTCGCCGAGCGCCTGACCGAGTGCGCCGACGGGCTCGGTCTGATGCTCGCCGACGCCCCCGACGGCCGACTCGACCACATCGACGACGGCCTGGCCGGCGCCGTCGCCGCCGTACGCGACGCCGCGGCCGCCTGCGTCAGCGCCATCGGCCCCTCCTCGGGGGAGTTCGACCCCGACACCGCCTCCGACCGGCGCCTGGCCCTGGCCGCCCTGGGGGAGGTCCACGACGCCGCGGTCAGTGTCCTGGAGTCCTACGAATCGCCCCTGCGCGAGCGCACCGAGGTCGTCTGGCTGACCAGGAGTCCGTCCCGCCCACCCTCCCTCCACGTGGCCCCGCTCGGTGTGGGCGGACTGCTGAGGGAGAAGCTCTTCGGTGACCGCACGGTCGTGCTCACCTCCGCCACGCTCACCCTCGGCGGCTCCTTCACCTCCCTCGCCCGCCAGTGGGGGTTGGGCCGCGAGGTGACCGAGGAGGCCGCCCAACGCGCCGCCTCGGGTAGCACCGACCCCGCCCCCGACCAGGCGCCCGACCCTGACGACGACGGGCCGCACCGTGCGGCGGGGGAGCCCCGCTGGCGCGGTCTCGACGTGGGTTCCCCCTTCGACCACGGGCGCAGCGGCATCCTCTACGTGGCCACCCATCTCCCACCGCCCGGCCGGGACGGTCTGGCCGACGCCTACCTGGACGAGATCGCCGAACTCATCGAGGCCGCCGACGGCCGCGCCCTGGGCCTCTTCTCCTCCATGCGCGCCGCCCAGCAGGCCACCGAGGCGCTGCGCGACCGGCTGGACCAGCCGATCCTGTGCCAGGGCGACGACTCCACCGGCCAGCTCGTCCGCCGGTTCGCCGAGGAGGAGCGGTCCTGCCTGTTCGGAACCCTGTCGCTGTGGCAGGGGGTGGACGTGCCCGGCCCGTCGCTGCAACTGGTGATCGTCGACCGGATCCCGTTCCCCCGTCCCGACGATCCGCTGGCCTCGGCCCGCCAGCGCGCGGTCGCCGCCCACGGCGGCAACGGCTTCCTGTCGGTGGCCGCCACCCACGCCGCCCTGCTGCTCGCCCAGGGCACGGGGCGGCTGCTGCGCTCCACCGACGACCGGGGGGTCATCGCGGTGCTCGACCCGCGACTGGCCACCGCGCGCTACGGGGGGTTTCTGCGGGCGTCGCTGCCGCCCTACTGGGGGACCACGGATCCTACGGTCGCCCGGTCGGCGCTGCGCCGTCTGTCGGAGCAGTCCGCGCCCGCGGCGGCGTCGGGCTGACCGGAAGTCCGGTGGACACCGTCGGTCCGTCCGCCGCGTGCGGCGACGGCCGGACCGGCGGCATCCATCGGAGGGTCAGCGGCGGTCCCGGAAGCCGAAGAGCCGGATGGCGTATCCGGGGGAGTCGTCCTCGGGCTCCTGGATGTACCAGCGGTCGTCGTGTTCGCCGACCAGGAGTTCGTTCCACATCATGTCGATGAGTTTGAGCCGGGACACCACCGAGGCCTCCGGGTCCAGCACGATCGAGTAGGCCTGGTCGGTCAGCCGCTGCGTGACCATTCCGACGGACTGGCCGTCCCAGATCGCGGGAACGGGGGCGTGGCCGACCTCCACCCCGCACAGCCGCAGCTGTTCGACCTCCTCCTCCAGCGCCTCGGCGGCCAGGGCGCCGTCCAGGCGCAGCGCGTCCTCCAACTCGTCGCGGTCCCCGTCAGCGCGCAGGTAGGCGTGGTAGGTGCGGTAACCGCACGTCCGGCACTTGCGCCAGACGACGCAGCGGGCCACGCCGTAGGCCGACTGCGCCTCGCCCACGCTCTGGTAGTCGCTCACTTCGCGGATCATGCCGCACTCGCAACACAAGGCAGTGAGATCCTGCTTCATCAGAGTCCCCCCTCCCAGGCGAGTATGCGATGGAAGATGCCCGTTAGGGAACCCGTTCGGCGAGGAAGTCGCGGCAAGGTGTCGTCATCAATGCCCAAAATGACCCGCTCGCGGGTTTCGCCCCGACCCGGGCAGGTAGGTCGGCGTGTCCGCCCTCAGTCGTCCATCGAGAGCCCGCGCCTGTTGCGGGCGCTCCAGTCGCGCATCCGCTGCGGGTATCCGACGATCTGGACGTCGTAGGCGGGCGTCGCCAGGCGGTTCGCCACCTTGCGGATCACGTCGGGGGAGCCGCAGCGGCGTCGGATCCACTCACCGTCGGTGGCCACCGCCACGGCGGTGGTCCGGGTGGCGAAGGTCTCGGGTTCGACGAAGAACTCCACTCCCACGCGGCTCTTGGCGAACTCGATCAGGGCCTTGATGTCGTCGTCCTCGGAGGCCCGGTCGAAGCGAGCCTTGCCCTTGCGGTTGGCCTTGCGGAGTCCGAAGCGGTCTCGCCATCCCATGGGAGTTCACATCTTCCGTCTGGAGCGGGTGGTCGGCCGACGTCCCTCGCCGTCGGGGATGCGGCTGGTCCCGATTCTAGGGGGGACGACCGTCCGTCGGACGGTCGCCGATGGCCCGGAGAACACCGGTTTCACGCGTTTTCCGGACAGCTCTGTCACCACGCTGCTACGTTCTGTTCTCACGTGGCACGACAGGGGGAGTGATGATGCCGATGTGGACATGGGCGGGGGAGACCTCGCACCGCCTGCGGGCGGCCGGCCAGGTCGACCTCGCCGAGGCGGTCATGAGCCTGCCGCAGCTGTGCGAGGCGGGGGAGGCGGCCCGGGTCGAGGCAGCCGCCCGCTCGGCCCTGCGCACGGCCCGTCGGCTGGTGGCCGAGGCCGGCGGTGAGCGGGCCGAGGTGCCGGGGGTCTTCGGCCCGCCCACCCTGCTCTACCTCGCGCACTGGCCCCTGGCCGTGCGGGTGGGCGCCCTGGCCGAGGGGCGGCGCGCCCTGGACCAGGCGGTCGCCGCCGCCGAGGGCGTGCCCGACCCGCGCGCGCACGGATCGCTGCCGGTCTCCGCACTGGAGACGCTCGTGCGCTGCCACGCCAACATCGACGCGGGCGGAAGCACGGCCGAGCGCGCCGAACTGCTCTCGTCACGACGGCTGGCCGGATGGGAGCAGACCCCGGCCTGGCCCTCGTTCTGTCTGGCCCGGGCCCACCTGCTCATCGACGAAGGACGGCCGGACCGCGCCGAGGCCGACCTGCGGCGCTTCGAGCACACCGCCACCGGCCCCGCGTTCCTCGGTTCGGAGGGTGTGTTCACCATGGTCCGCGCCCTGCGCCACCAGGACAGGCACACCGACGCCCTGGAGGCGCTGGACCGGCTCGAAGCCGAGGTCGCGCTGGGGGCGGGCACCCACGGCAGCCGTCACGTCGCCCTGCGCCGCCTGATCCGCTTCGAACGCGCACGGCTGCTGTCCTGGCTGGCGCGCCTGGGCCTGTACCCGTCCCGCGACGCCATCGTCCCCCTGCCCACCGTGGAGGAGGCCGAGGCCCACCCGAGCCTGCGCCCCGCCTGGGTGGAGGCCGTGGAGAACCTCGTGTGCCAGGGCGCGGTCCGCAACGACTGGCGGCTGGGTGTGCGGGTCACCACGTGGTCGCGCTACTTCGAACGGGTCGGGGCGCCCCGGCGCGGCGCGGAACTGGCCCTGGCCGCCGCCCGCCTGGCCGCGGGCCGCGGCGCGCACTGGGTGGCCACGTGCTCGGCCCGGCGCGCCCAACGGCTCATCGGGGAGCTGGGCCGTACGGAGGAGATCGTCGGAGACCTCGACGAGGTGCGCGCCATGGTCGCGGCCATGGCGCCGGTCCAACCGCTGGCCCCCGCCGACCGGATCCTGGACCACCTGCGCGCCCAGCCCGCGGAGGAGGTCAACCCCGAGGAGCAGGCGGAGCAGGTCAGCGCGGCGCTGGCGGTCATCCCGCACGACACGTCGCTGCTCACCGCCCTCGGACAGGTCGGCCGCACGCTCATGCTCTCCGACGCGGCCACCGAACCGCAGTGGCGCCACGTCCGTGAGCGGCCGGGGGACCAGCGTGCGGCGCTGTCACTGCTGGAGACGCTGATGCACGACAACGACACCGCCGGGGTGCGCGACCTGGTCCGCACGCTCGCCGCGGGCGCGCCGCACGATGTCGACTACCGGGTCGCCCCGGAGGCCGGGGCCGCCGTGGCCAGCGCCCGCCCCGCCGGATAGGCCAACGCGGCGGCGGGCAGCCGGGAGGGGCGCCCGCTGGCCAGTACGGACACCCGACCGGTGCGGTCACCGGGGGGAACGTCGCCGATCCGGCGCAGGGTCTGGGCGGCCACCGCGTCGGCCGCGGTGAAGGTGCGCACCCGCGGGCCCAGCGCCGCGGTGATGTGCTCGTCCACCAGGTCGTAGTGCGTGCACCCCAGGACCACGCCGCGCACGTTCGGCGGGGTCCGTTCGGCCGCGTAGGCCACGGCCTCGTCGATCAGCCGCGGGTCGGCCGACTCCACGGCCTCGGCCAGGCCGACACAGGCCACCTGGGTGACCTCCACCCCGGCGGCGAAGGTCTCGACGAGCCGGCGCTGGTAGGCGCTGCGGGTGGTCGCGGTCGTCGCCCACACGGCGACCGGTCCTCCGGCCGCCGCGGCGGGCTTGATCGCCGGAACCGTCCCGACGACCGGCACGCGCGGCTCGAACTCGGCGCGCAGGTCGGCGAGCACGTGCACGGAGGCCGTGTTGCACGGGACGACCACCGCCTCCGGGCCGTCTCCGCCGAGGGTCGCACACGCCGCGCGCGCCCCGGCCAGGGCGCGACCGATCACCTGTTCCGGGGTGCGGGGGCCCCAGGGCATGTGGTCGGGGTCCATGGACAGCACCAGGTCGGCGTCCGGTCTGGCCGCGTGCAGGGCGGCTGCCGTGGACAGCATCCCGATACCGGAGTCTACGAGAACGATGTGCACGGCTGCTGATTCTAGTCGGGCCGTTCCACGGCACCGCCCCGCCCGCCTCCGGTCGGCGTGGTGGTGCTCCTTCCCGGGTGTCCCGGACCACATCCGAGGTTGTGCGAGAAACGCCCAGGTGAACGGACTCCGACGGCGACACGATCACAAATGGGGTGGCACGAGACCGTTACCCGTAGGTAGAACAGAGGGGCATCGGCCCGTTCCCGCGACCCCTCCGGCGGGCCCCGGGTCGAACAACGCCGTGCGTCACGTGTACCGAGACCGGAAGCGGGAAGATGGCAACTCCACAGCAGGATACGGGCAGCGTCACCGGGGAGCGGCCGGGACTGGCCACGCACATCGCGGCGGTCCAGCGGCTGCGCCGGGAGTACCGGGCACTGCCCCAGGACGCCCCCGTGCGACTGGCCAAGTCCACCTCGAACCTCTTCCGCTTCCGCGAGCCGACCACCGCGCCGCCGCTGGACGTGTCCGCCTTCTCCGGCGTCATCTCCATCGACCCGGTGGAGCGCCTGGCCGACGTGGGCGGGATGACCACCTACGAGGAGCTCGTCGCCGCGACCCTCCCGCACGGCCTCATGCCGCTCGTCGTCCCCCAGCTGCGGACCATCACCCTCGGCGGAGCGGTCACGGGGCTCGGGATCGAGTCCTCCTCCTTCCGCAACGGCCTGCCCCACGAGTCCGTCCAGGAGATGGAGGTCCTGACCGGCGGCGGTGACGTCGTCACGGCCACCCGGGACAACGAGCACGCCGACCTCTTCCACGGTTTCCCCAACTCCTACGGAACGCTCGGCTACAGCCTGCGCCTGCGGATCGAGCTCGAACCGGTCTCGCCCTACGTGCACCTGCGCCACCTGCGGTTCCGCGACGCGGCCGAGGCCATGGACGCCCTCGCGCGGATCTGCGCCGCCGCCGAGCACGACGGACAGCCGGTCGACTTCGTGGACGGGGTGGCCTTCGGCCCCGACGAGCTCTACCTCAGCCTGGCCCGCTTCACCGACCAGGCGCCCTGGGCCAGCGACTACACCGGCACGGACGTCTACTACCACTCCATCCGGCGCCACGCGGGCAACGGTCCCGGCGACTACCTCACCGTTCACGACTACCTGTGGCGGTGGGACACCGACTGGTTCTGGTGCTCGCGCGCCTTCGGCGCCCAGCACCCCCTCGTCCGTCCGCTGTGGCCGCGCTCCCTCAAGCGTTCCGACGTGTACCGCAGGCTCGTCGCCTGGGACCGGCGCACCGACTTCTCCCGCCTGCTCAACCACTACCGGGGCAGGCGCCCCCAGGAACCGCTCATCCAGGACGTCGAGGTGGGTGTGGAGCGCGGCGCGCAGTTCCTCGACTTCTTCCACTCCCGGATCGGCATGAGCCCCGTGTGGATGTGCCCGCTCCGGCTCCGGGAGCCCCGGCGGTCCGGGGCGGGGGAGGGGGAGCACGTGTGGCCCCTCTACCCCCTCGACAACGACCGCCTCTACGTCAACTTCGGGTTCTGGGGGCTGGTCGACATGCTGCCCCGCCAGCGCCGGGCACACCACAACCGCCTGGTGGAGGAGGAGGTCGCGCGGCTCGGCGGCCACAAGTCGCTCTACTCGGACTCCTTCTACACCGAGGACGAGTTCTGGCGCCTCTACAACGGACCCGCCTACTCCCGTCTCAAGGAGTCCTACGACCCCGGGGGACGGCTGCTCGACCTGTACGCCAAGTGCGTGCGCAACCGCTGACACCGCAGACACCGGGCGGTCCCCTCCAGGGGCGCGCCCGGGAGAGGGAGGACGAGAACGTGCGGCTTGCAGAGATCTTCGAGCGGGTCGTCGGCCCCGACGCACCCATCCGTTTCACCGCCTACGACGGCAGTTCCGCCGGGGACCCGGACTCCGACGTCGCCCTCCGCGTGCGCACGCCGGTCGCCGTCAACTACCTGGCCCAGTCCCCGAACGCGGTCGGCCTCACCCGGGCCTACGTGTCCGGACACCTGGACGTGGAGGGCGACATGTACACCGCCCTGCGTCGGATGTCCGACTTCGCCCTCGCCAAGGGGGTCAACCTCTCCCTCGGCGACCTGGCCGCCATCGTCCGGTCCGTCGGCTGGGTCAAGTTCGTCAACCGCGTGGCCCCGCCGCCGCAGGAGGTGCGCAGGAGCAGACTCACGGGCCTGGGCTGGCGCCACTCGAAGGGGCGCGACGCCGAGGCCATCCACCACCACTACGACGTGTCCAACGCCTTCTACGAGCTGGTGCTGGGCCCGTCCATGACCTACACCTGCGCCGTCTTCGACGACGGGGACGGCGCGCTGGGCCGGGTGGGGGCGTTCGACGGCGCACTGGAGAGCGCCCAGTTCCGCAAGTACGAGCTGGTCTCGCGCAAGCTCGGGCTGGAGCGGGGCATGCGCCTGCTCGACGTCGGCTGCGGATGGGGCGGCATGGTCATGCACGCCGCCCGCGAGTACGGCGTCAGGGCGCTGGGTGTCACCCTGTCCAAGGAACAGGCCGAGTGGGCGGCCAAGCGGATCGCCCAGGAGGGACTGTCGGAGCTGGCCGAGGTCCGCCACATGGACTACCGGGACGTTCCCGACGGCAGCTACGACCGGATCAGCTCGATCGGACTGACCGAGCACGTCGGCGCGCGCAACCTGGACTCCTACTTCGCGTCCCTGTACGCCAAGCTCGTCCCCGGCGGCCGGCTGCTCAACCACTGCATCACCCGCCCGCGCAACGACCTCAGGGCCATGGACTCCAAGGGCGTCATCAACCGGTACGTGTTCCCCGACGGCGAGCTCGAGGGGCCGGGTGCCCTCCAGACCGCGATGAACGACGCCGGGTTCGAGATCCGCCACCAGGAGAACCTGCGCGAGCACTACGCGCTCACGCTCCGCCACTGGGGCGCCAATCTCGACCGGAACTGGGCCGAGGCGGTCTCCCTGGTGGGCGAGGGCACCGCCCGGGTGTGGCGGCTGTACATGGCCGGATGCGTGCTCGGCTTCGAGGAGGACGTCGTGCAGCTGCACCAGATCCTCGGGGTCCGCCTGGACGGCGCCGAAGCGCACATGCCGCTGCGTCCGGCGTTCTGAGCGCGCCCCGGTGTCCTCTCCTGTTCGCCGGGAGGGGACACCGGCCCGTCGGGCGGGCGCGAACGGGTCCGTGGCGGCATGATGGAAGCCGTCACACCGACCCGCAGCACCGTGAAGGGACCCGACAGTGTCCTCCGAACCCTCCGACGAGAACGTGCCGCAGAGTGACGGGGAGGCCTCCGCCCCGGACCTGCCCGACCGCGTCAAGCGCACCGCGATCGCGCTCGTGGGCGCCTACGCCGACCGCAACCGGGACGAACTCGACGAGGCGGTCCCCGCGGCCGCCGACGACGTCGACGACGTGATGTCGGAGCTGAAGGTCATCGCCGCCTTCCTGAGCCGCCGGGTCCAGCAGACCGGCGTGGTGTGGAAGCCCGCCGACTCACGCGAGGCCGTCGCCCGCACGGTCGCCGAGATGCTCCCGCCCGAGCTGGAGTTCGCCGTCAGCACCGCGTGGGAGGCGCACTCCGTCGGTGAGGAGGAGACCGCCGAGCGGTTCGCCCAGGGCGACCCCATGGTCTTCGTGCACATGCTCGCCGCGTTCAGCGCCGCCATCGGACTGGCCGTGTACCGGCGTCCCGAACTCGTGGCCACCCTCCGCCAGGTGACCGGACTCGCGCAGGACTGAGGGGGTTCGCGGCGGCCCCGGGGCCGACCTCTCCTAACGGCTCAGACACAAGGGCGTGTTGTTTACTTCACACGGGGCGTTTCCTTACGTAGGTTTCCTACCATCCCCCGGGACCCTCGAAAGGAACGGGAGGCGCGCCGATGGCACGCAGACGAGCACAGACTCACGTTCACCTCCCCGCCGCGGCGATGGCCGTGACCCTCGTCGCCACCGCCTGCGGTATGGGCACGGGCGGCGACCCCGTGCCCGACAACCTGGTCGTCTGGATCATGGAGGGCACCAACCCCGACGCGACGGCCTACTTCGACGCGGCCAACACGGACTTCACCGGGCGGACGGGCGTCGAGGTCGACGTCGAGTTCGTACCGTGGAGCGACGCCCAGAACAAGATCTCCACCGCCATCGCCGGAGGCACGGTGCCGGACGTGGTCGAACTCGGCACGACCTTCGTCCCCGAGTTCGCCGACTCCGGTGCCCTGCACGACCTGTCCGGCTACGTCGAGGACCCCTACGCCTACACCCCGAGCCTGCTCCGGATGGGGCAGATCGACGAGCGGATCTACGGCGTGCCGTGGTACGCGTCCATCCGCTCCGTCGTCTACCGCACCGACATCTTCGAGGAGCACGAACAGGAGGTTCCCGGGAACTGGGCCGAGCTGCGGGCGACCGCCATCGCGCTCTCCAAGGCGGAGGAGGACATGATCGCCTTCCCGATCCCCGGCGACGCGCAGTACTCGGTCATGCCCTGGATCTGGGGCGGCGGTGCCGAAATCGCCGTCCAGACCTCCGACGGCACGTGGGTGTCGGAGGTCGACAGCGACGGAGGCCGTGCCGGGATGTCCTTCTTCACCGGTCTGGCCGTGGAGGACGGCGTCTCCACCACCGGCGCGGTGAACTGGAACGAGATCGACGTGATGGAGTCCCTGGCGCAGGAGCGGGCGATCATGGCGATCTCGGGCAGCGCCAACCCCAGGGCGATCCTGGAGTCCAACCCCGACCTCGAGGGCAGGCTCGGCGTCTTCGTCATCCCGGGGCGGGAGGGCGGCTACACCGACTCCTTCGCGGGCGGCTCCCTCCTGTCGGTGTTCGAGGGGACCGGCCAGGAGGACGTCGCCTGGGAGTACGTCGACCACCTGACCGGGGACGAGTTCTCCTCGCGTTGGGCCCGGGAGACGGGGTTCTTCCCGGGGCGCGAGGAGGCCGTGACCGCGTTCGCCGAGTCCGAGGACCCGCTGGTCCGGCCGTTCGCCGTGCAGCTCAGCGCCGCCAGTCGCGGAACCCCCGTCACCCCGGCCTGGGGGCGGGTGGAGGCGGAGAAGGTCATCGTCGCCATGCAGCAGAGCATCCTCAACGGTGACGCCACGGTGGACGGGGCCACGGCGACGGCCGCCGCGGAGATCGAACGCATCCTCAACGGAGGCTGAGCGTGGGCACACCGGTCGGACTGGGGGAGCCACGCGGGACGGAGGAGGCCGCCCGCTCCGCGGCGGGGGCACACCTGCCGCGGAGCCGAGGCCGACGGCGGCCCCCCCTCCTGCGCGCGGCGGTCCGCCGGACCCTCCTGCCGTGGGTGCTGCTCGCGCCCGCGCTGACGGTCGTCGGGGTGCTCCTGCTGTTCCCCCTCGGACGGGTCGTGTGGTTGTCCTTCCGCGACTTCCACCTGCGCAACCTGGTCTCGGGTGAGTCCGAGACCATCGGGTTCGACAACTACGCCGCACTCCTGGGCGACCCGTACCTGTGGCGGGTCGCCCTGCCCAACACGGTGGTGTTCGCCGCGGTCGCGGTGGTCTCGACCGTGGTCCTGGGCACGCTGGTGGCGCTGCTGCTGTCCACGCTGCGTCCGCTCGCACGGGTGGCCGTCGTCTCCTGCGTGATGGTGGCCTGGGCGATGCCCGCGGTCAGCGGCACGTACGTGTGGATCTGGATCTTCGACGTCGACCACGGCATCGTCGCCCGGGCGCTGACATCCCTCGGTGTGCTCGGCCCCGAGGGGTACAACTGGTTCGCCGACCGCCTCTTCTTCTACGCGATCGTCACCCTCAACGTGGTGCACAGCGGCTTCCCGTTCGTGGCGGTCACGGTGCTCGCGGGGCTGCTGACCGTGCCCCGGGAACTGCACGAGGCGGCGCTGATCGACGGCGCGGGCGCCTGGAAGCGGTTCTGGCACGTCACGTTCCCCGTGCTGCGGCCGGTGTTCGCGGTGGTGACCGTGCTCTCCACGATCTGGGACTTCAAGGTGTTCGCGCAGATCTACCTCATGCCCGGAGGGGACGTGGGCGGGTCGCGGATGCTGAACCTGGGGGTGTGGGCCTACGTACGGTCCTTCGGCCACAACGACTACGGGGCGGGGTCGGCCGTCGCGGTACTGCTCACGCTGCTCCTGCTGGGGATCACCGTGCTGTACCTGCGCGCCCTGTTCAGGGAGGACGAGCTGCGATGACCGGTCGACCCGCGGGGGCGGTGGGCGGGGGCGGGGTCCGGGCCCGGTCAGGCGGTCCCCTCGACGAGCTTCTCGCGGACCCGGCGCCAGTCCACGGCGGCCAGGGGGCGCCGGTCCAGGTCCTCCAGGACCGCCTCCATCGTGCGCAGGTCGTGGTCGCCCAGGGGGCGTCCGTCGTCGTGGCCGCGGTTCACCAGGTTGTTCACGTACACGAACAGGCGCTGCCCGGAGGGGTCGGCCAGGGCGTGGCGCACGGCGCTGTCGCGGAACCGCGCGTCGTGCGGGATCCAGCTGACGACGACCTCGGTGGGGGAGGGGCCGGCGGACTCGTTCACGGTCTCACGCCGCCGTCTCCGATGACCACGCCGACACGGCCGTCACCCCTCCACCGTCGCCTCGGCGCCGCGGGCGCCCCTTCACGGACAGAGCAGGAGTCTAACGGCCTCCCCCGGGCGGCCCACCACCCGACCGGACCCGGTGCGGGGCACCGGGGAGAGGAGCCGTGTTGGACACGCGCGTAGCCGCACCCGACGTCCGCCTGCGGCAGGACCGTGTCGCCCGGGCCCGCCGCAGGGGTGGGGCGCTCCGGGCGCTCCGGGCAGCGGCCAGGTCGGCGGGGGTGGTGGCCCTGTTGGCCTTCACCCTCTTCCCCGTCTACTTCATGCTGGTCAGCGCCTTCTCCGCCCGGAGCACCTCCGGGACGGGCGCGCTGGTGCCGACGGACGTCACGTTCGCCAACTTCACGTACGTGATGACCGAGGGGGACTTCACGGTCTACCTGCGCAACTCGCTGGCGGTCGCCTCGATCACCGTCGTGGGCGCGTGCCTCCTGGCGCTGCTGGCCTCCGTGGCCGTGGCGCGGTTCCGCTTCCGCTTCCGGACATCGGTGCTGGTGCTCGTCCTGGTCGTGCAGATGGTGCCGTTGGAGGCCCTGGTCATCCCGCTGTTCCTCCAGGTGCGCGACCTGCGGATGCTCAACATGGTGCTGGGGCTGGGGGTGGTGTACGTGGCGCTGTCGCTGCCGCTGGCACTGTGGATGATGCGCGGGTTCGTGGCGGCGGTGCCCAGGGAGGTCGAGGAGGCCGCCTACATCGACGGCGCGTCGTGGCCGCGCATGTTCTGGTCGGTCCTCCTCCCGCTCGTCGCACCGGGCCTGGTGGCCACGGCGATCTTCTCGTTCATCGTGGCGTGGAACGAGTTCGTGCTGGCCCTGACCTTCATGCAGCAGAGCGACCGGTACACGGTCGCGGTGGGGCTGCGCCAGTTCTTCGGCCAGTACGCCAACGAGTGGGGGCACGTCATGGCCGCGTCCACGATCATCACGCTCCCGGTGATGGTCTTCTTCGTCCTCGTACAGCGCTGGCTGGTCGCCGGACTGGTCCAGGGCGCCGTGAAGGGCTGAGCGGGGGCGGGGACACGGGCGGCGGACGCGCGCCCCTCCCCGGGCGCCGGAAGGGGCTCGGGGAGGGGCGGGGAGAGGGGTCAGCGCAGTTCGCGCTTGAGGATCTTGCCCGTGGCGGTCATCGGCAGCTCCGTGCGGAACTCGACCCGGCGGGGGTACTTGTAGGCGGCGAGGCGCTCCTTGGCCCAGCCGACCAGTTCCTGCTCGGTGAGCGTGGCGTCGGCCTCCCGGATCACGTAGGCCTTGGCCTCCTCGCCGTGGGTGTCGTGCGGCACGCCCACGACGGCGGCCAGGCTGACCTCGGGGTGGGTCATCAGGACCTCCTCGATCTCGCGCGGGTAGACGTTGTAGCCGCCGCGGATGATCATGTCCTTGGACCGGTCGACGATGAAGTAGAAGCCGTCCTCGTCCCGGCGGGCGATGTCCCCGGTGCGGAACCAGCCGTCCCTGATGACCTCCGCGTTCACCTCGGGCCGGTTGTGGTAGCCCTTCATCACGCAGTGGCCGCGCACCGCGATCTCGCCCTCGTCCTCGGCGTCGTTCCACTCGGGGTCGATCAGCTTCATCTCCACACCCCACACGGGCAGGCCGATGGAGCCGGTCTTGGCCCTGACCCGGGGGTTGTTGAAGGAGACGACGGGGGAGGTCTCGGACAGGCCGTAGCCCTCCTTGATCCCCACGCCGAAGGTCTTCGTGAAGTCCTCGGAGAGCTGGCCGGGCAGGGAGGCGCCGCCGGAGACCGCGTCGACGATGTTGCCCGCGATCTTCTCCAGGTCGTAGGTGCCCGGTTCGGCCGACTGCACCGCGTTGAGCAGGCCCCAGTACATGGTCGGTACCCCGGCGAAGCCGGTGACCTCTTCCTTGTCCATGAGCTTGAGCGCCTCGTCGGGGTCGAAGCGCGGCATGAGGACCAGGGTCCCGTGCCGGTACAGGGCCGCGTTGAGCATGACCGTCTGGCCGAAGATGTGGAAGAGCGGCAGGACGGTGAGGGAGACGTCGCGGCCGTCGGGGTGGGCGTTGACCAGGTTGGCGGACCCGACCGCGTTCATCATCAGGTTGTGGTGGGACAGCTGGGCGCCCTTGGGCTTACCCGTGGTGCCGCTGGTGTAGATGATCACGGCGGTGTCGTCCGAGCTGGCCTGCACGCTCTCGAACGTGCCGGGCTGGCCGTCGAGGGCCTTCCACAGCGTCTCGGCCCCCTCGATGTCGGACTGGGTGGCGCCGGGGGAGGCGGGCAGGTCGATGTAGGTCTCGCAGGAGTCCACCTGGTTGAAGGCCTCGAAGGCGCGTTCACCCAGGGGGAGCTCGGGGGAGCCGGTGAACGCGAACAGCGCCTTGGCTCCGGAGTCCTCCAGGTGGTAGGCGATCTCGCGCGGGGTGAGGAGCACGTTGAGCGGGACGACCACGGCGCCGGCCTTGAGGGCGCCGAAGTAGACGAAGGGGAAGTAGGGAAGGTTGGGGCTGGCCAGTGCGACGCGGTCGCCCGGCCGGACGCCCCTGGCCACCAGGAGGTTGGCGACCTGGTTGGCGATCATGTCGGTCAGGGCGTAGGTCAGGCGCAGGTCGCCCAGGACCAGGCACTCCTTGTCGGGAACCGACCGGGCGCCGTCCTCCAGAAGCACGGACAGGTTGAGCATGGGGGCCTCCCGCTACGAGTGAGTGACGGACCCAGGTGTGGTCTGGGTCTCGTGGTCCGCGTCACGTGAACGGCAGAGTAACAAACCATCCGGTCGGTGTGCGGAATGGGGATCGGATCGAAACCTAACAGTGTTCGGAAACAGTTTCCAGGGTCGCCCCGCCGGGGGCGGGGAACCGGAGCGCAGACGGGTCCGGAGCGGTTCGGGCGAGGCTGCGGCGGGGGCTGTCCACAGGGTGGGAAACCGGTCCGCGACCCCGGGTGCGTACCGCTAACCTGGAAACTGCACGAGCGGACACCCGACCCGGATCGGCGTGCCCGCACGCGACCGACCCAGAGACCGGCTAAGGGAACATCAGCGATGACAGCGGTAGACGGCGACCAGAAGACGGGCGACACCTACGACGCCCGCGCCCTCCAGGACAAGTGGCAGGCGCGCTGGGCCGCTGAGCTTCCGTTCCAGGCCGACGAGGACCCCGGCGACACCCGGCCCCGCACCTACGTGGTCGACATGTTCGCCTACCCCTCCGGTGACCTGCACATGGGGCACGCCGAGGCCTACGCCATCGGCGACGTCATCGGCCGCTACCGCTTCCAGCGCGGCGACAACGTCCTGCACCCCGTCGGCTGGGACTCCTTCGGCCTGCCCGCGGAGAACGCCGCGATCAGGAACGACTCGCACCCCGCCGAGTGGACCTACGCCAACATCGAGACCCAGGCGTCCTCGTTCCGCAGGTACGGGATCGGCGTCGACTGGTCGCGCCGTCTGCACACCAGTGACCCCGAGTACTACCGCTGGAACCAGTGGCTGTTCCTGCGCTTCTTCGAGCGCGGACTGGCCTACCGCAAGGACGGCCAGGTCAACTGGTGCCCCCAGGACCAGACCGTGCTGGCCAACGAGCAGGTCGTCCAGGGCCGGTGCGAGCGGTGCGGCTCCGAGGTCGTGCGCCGCAGCCTGAACCAGTGGTACTTCAAGATCACCGACTACGCCCAGCGCCTGCTGGACGACATGGACCAGCTGGACGGCGGCCGCTGGCCGGACGAGATCCTGGCCATGCAGCGCAACTGGATCGGCCGCTCCACCGGTGCCGACGTCCACTTCGCCATCGAGGGCCGTGACGAGCCGGTGACCGTGTTCACCACGCGTCCCGACACCCTCTACGGCGCCACGTTCTTCGTCGTGGCGGCCGACGCCGACCTGGCCGACGAGCTGTGCGCGCCCGAGCAGCGCGAGGCCTTCGAGACCTACCGGTCCGAGGTCGCCAAGCTGTCCGACATCGAGCGCCAGGCCACCGAGCGCCCCAAGACGGGCGTGTTCCTGGGCCGGTACGCGATCAACCCGGTCAACGGCGAGCGCATGCCGGTCTGGGCCGCCGACTACGTTCTGGCCGACTACGGACACGGCGCGATCATGGCCGTGCCCGCGCACGACCAGCGCGACCTCGACTTCGCCCTGGCCTTCGACCTGCCGGTCAGGGTGGTGGTGGAGACGGGTGAGCCCGACCCGGCCGAGACCGGTACGGCCACCGCCGGCGAGGGAACGCTGCGCGACTCCGGGCCGCTGGACGGCCTGAGCAAGGCCGAGGCGATCGACCGCATCGTCGAGGTACTGGCCGAGCGCGGCACCGGTGCCGCCACCATCAACTACCGCCTGCGCGACTGGCTGCTGTCCCGTCAGCGCTACTGGGGCACACCGATCCCCATCATCCACTGCCCCTCCTGCGGCGAGGTGCCCGTCCCCGACGACCAGCTGCCGGTGGCGCTGCCCGAGCTCAAGGGCGCCGAGCTGGCCCCCAGGGGCGTGTCGCCGCTGGCCTCCGCCACCGACTGGGTCGAGGTCGACTGCCCCTCCTGCGGCGGGGCGGCCCAGCGCGACACCGACACCATGGACACGTTCGTCGACTCGTCCTGGTACTTCCTGCGCTACTGCTCGCCGAACCTGGACACGGCGCCCTTCGACCGCCGGGCCGTGGACCGGTGGGGCCCCGTCGACGACTACATCGGGGGCAAGGAGCACGCGACCCTGCACCTGCTGTACGCGCGCTTCTTCACCAAGGTCCTGTACGACATGGACATGCTCTCCTTCACCGAGCCCTTCCGCCGCCTGACCAACCAGGGCCAGGTCATCAACCAGGGCAAGGCGATGTCCAAGTCCCTGGGCAACGGTGTGGACCTGGGCAGGGAGATCGACGAGCACGGGGTCGACGCGGTCAGGCTGACGATGCTCTTCGCCAGCCCGCCGGAGGAGGACGTCGACTGGGCGGACGTGTCCGTCACCGCCGCCACCAAGTTCCTCAACCGCGCCTTCCGCGTGATCAGCGAGGCGGGCGCCGCCAGCTCGCCGGGGACCGACACCGCGGCCGGGGACACCGAGCTGCGCCGGGCCACCCACCGCACCATCGACCAGGTCACCACCCTGGTGGAGGCGCGCCGGTTCAACGTGGCCATCGCCCGGATCATGGAGCTGGTCTCGGCCGCCCGCAAGGCGATCGACTCCGGCCCCGGCGCGGCCGACCCGGCCGTGCGCGAGGCGGCCGAGTTCGTGGCCGTGGCGCTGTCCCTGTTCGCGCCGTACGTGGCCGAGGAGGGCTGGGAGCGCCTGGGCCACACGGGCACGGTCGCCGTCGGCAACTGGCCCGAGGCGGACCCGGAGCTGCTGGTCCAGGAGTCCGTGACCTGCGTGGTGCAGGTGCAGAGCAAGGTCCGGGACAAGCTGTCCGTGGCGCCCGACATCGACCCGGCGGAGCTGGAGCGGCTCGCGCTGGCCTCGGAGAAGGCCCGGGGATTCATCGGTGACAAGCAGATCCGCAAGGTGATCGTCCGCGCGCCGAAGCTGGTGAACATCGTCGTCGGCTGATCCGGCGTCTGGGGCGGCGGTCGCGACCGGCGGTCGCCGCCCCCGTGTGACACGCCGGAACGAGCCACGACCGACAGGGAGGCGGTGGCCGGGTGTCCCGATCCGGTAGGTCGGGTGGTCCGCTGGTACGCGGCGCCGTCATCGTGTGCGGTGCCGCGGTGCTCTCCGCGGTGGCGATCGGCGGCGGGCTCGTGTTGGCCGGCGGCGACCCCGACGTCCCCGGTACCGACGACGTCCACACCGCCGCCCCCGACTGCGCCGCCGTACCCGGTTCCGCGGTCGAGGAGGCCCTGCCCGGTGCGGTGCCCGAGGCCGTCGAGTCCGGTCCGCGGCCGGGCGGCGACAACGCCGTGTGCACGTGGAGTTCGCTGGGCGCCGCCGATGACCCGGGTGTGCTGCGGGTGGAGTTCTCCGCTCTGTTCACCGACACCTCCGGCGAAGAGCCCGTCGCAGGCACCGAACAGGCCGAACGGGCCCTGGCCGCCCTGGTACCACCGGCGAGCGAGGGAGTACGGCTCCCGTCGGACGTCGGGGGGCGCGTGTGGGCGGACGAGGCACGGGGCACCGCCGACCTGGCCTTCACCACCGACAACCTGCTGGTCCGGGTGGCCTACTCCGGTGTCTCCGGGGACGGGCCCGCCGACCGTGAGGACGCGCGTGAGCTGACCGTGCGCGTCGCGGAGCAACTCGTGGAGGCGCTGTGATCCCTCAGGCCCCCCGTCCGCCCGTCCCGGCGACGCAGCCCCAGAGCCGGGGGTGCGCGGTCGTCGGTGTCACGGCCCTGGCCTTGGTGGTGGTCCTGCTCATCGCCGGAGGCGTGTGGTTCGCCCTCAACCGCGAGTCCCTGGAGTCGGGTGACTTCGAGGCCGCACCGGAGTGCGCGTCGGGGGAGACCGAGGTCCTCGACGCCGCGGTCCCCTCGCACACCCTGGAGATCCAGGAGCCGCTCGGCGGCCAGCAGGACGCGTTCGGTACCGGCTGGCAGTGCCGGTGGGCCACCCCGGCGGGGCCGGGGGAGGCGGTGCCGTCGTTCGCGACTCTGGTGATGGTGGCCGCGCCCAACCCCGGCGGGATCGAGACGGCCACCGAGAACCTGCGGAACACCACCGCGAACCAGGACACGACCGCCGTGGACGGTGTCGGCGACGAGGCGGTCTCCTGGACCGACGAGTCCGACTTCCCGTTCGCCTGTGTGGGCGCCCGCGTGTCCAACCTGTACGTGGAGACCTGCTACGGCGCCGCCGCCGACTACGGTGTCGCGCGCGCGGCGGAGGCGCAACGAGGGGTGCAGACGGCCGAGGAGCTCGCCCGCGCCGTGGTCGCCGAACTGCCCGCCTGACCGGGGTGCCCGGCGGGGACGGTCACCAGGCTCGGTCGAGGAACTCCTCCAGGGCCGGGGCGACCTCCGGGGCGAAGGGTCGGTCGGCGTCGAGTACGGCGGCACCGGGCTCGTCCCTGAACTCACGGAACACGTGGTCGGCGCCGGGGACGTCGACGCGTTCGGCGTCGGCGAACCCGGTCATGAGGCGGTCCACGTCCGACCGGGTGATCTGGGCGTCCTGGTCGCCCCACAGCACCAGCACCGGTGTGCCCTCGGGGACGTCCCGGGCCAGTTCCACGGGGTCGAAGGCGTCGATCCAGGACAGGAAGGCCGCGTTCTGCTCGGAGTAGACGTTCTCCAGAGCGGATGACAGGCCGTCGGGCAGGGTGCGCCCGCCGCGCAGAGCAGCACGTCCCGCCCGGGCGTCGGAGAGCAGCTCGACGCTGTCGACCTCACCGAGCTGTTCGCGCGCCTCGGCCACGCGGACCCTCTCGGTGAGCTGGCGGTCGATGAGGTCCAGGTAGCGGGTTCCGGGTGGGGCTGCCAGGACCAGAGCGGGTGAGGCGGCCACGAGTTCGTGGGCGCGCAGGGCGAACAGGGCGCCCTCACTGTGCCCGACGACGGCGGTGCGCTCGGGGTCCACCTCGGACTGGGCGAGCAGCTCCTCGTAGGCGGCGGCCACCTGGCGGTCGAACACCTCGGGGGCGACCGGCTCGTCCGGGTCGAGGCCACCCAGTCCCGTCTCGCCGCTGCCGAGTTTGTCGTAGCGCAGCGAGGCGACCCCGGCCTCGGCCAACACCCGGGCGAGGTTGAGGTTGGTGTCGGCGTCGGGACGCGCCGACGCGTTCCCGTCCCGGTCGGTGGGGCCGCTGCCGGAGATGATGAGCGCGCCGGGCACCGTACCGACGGTTCCCGGGGGCGCGGTGAACGTCGCGAACACCTCCTCGCCGTCCACGGTGAACGACAGGTCCCGGGCCGATCCGTTGACTCCGGGCGGCGGGATCGGGGGAGCCTCGCCGGAGCAGGCGGTGGAGAGCAGGAGGCCGACGGTCGCGCCGACGGCGGCGAGCGTCCGCCAGCGGCCGTGTGCGGGGGAGGCGGTGGGTGTGGGCACGCTTCTCAGCTTAGGGCGTGCGCGGCAAGCACGTGTTCCGCCGCGCGACCGGCCCGTCGCCGACAGGCGGACGGGCCGGGGAGCGGGTCAGACGCGGCGCATGACCGTGACGACCTTACCGAGGATGGTGGCGTTGTCTCCGTTGATGGGCTCGTAGGCCTCGTTGCGGGGCAGGAGCCACACGTGGCCGTCCTCCTCGCGGCGCAGCACCTTGACGGTGGCCTCGTCGTCCAGCAGGGCGGCCACGATGTCGCCGTTGTTGGCGTCCTGCTGCTGGCGGACCACGACCATGTCGCCGTCGGTGATGGCGGCCTCCGTCATCGAGTCACCGACCACGGTGAGCATGAACAGCCGCCCCTCGCCGACCAGTTGGCGGGGGAGGGACAGCACGTCCTCCACGGACTCCTCGGCGAGGATCGGACCGCCCGCGGCGATCCGGCCGAGGAGCGGCACGGCGGCGGCGCGTGCGGCGTCGGCGGTGAACTCCGGGCGGTCCGCCTGCGCACCGGACGGGCGGCCGGGGGTGCGCAGTTCGACGGCGCGTGGGCGGTTCTGGTCGCGGTGCAGGTAACCCTTGCGCTGGAGCACCTTGAGCTGGTGCGCCACGCTGGAGGGGCTGGACAGGCCGACCGCGTCGCCGATTTCCCTTATCGAGGGCGGGAAACCGCGTTCCCGTACGTAGCGCTGGATACAGTTCAGCACGCTCTGCTGACGCGCCGTGAGTTTGGGAGCGTCGGGCGTCGGCCCGCCCGCGTCGCCCACGGGCGAGAGGACGGTGGTGGTTCCGGGGTTCTCCTCCGGCACGGCCGGGCCTCCTCGGCGTTCGGTTCGGTCAGGGCCTGCTTGTGTGACTGGCCACGTCCGATCCGCGACCGCGCCGACCCGTGGGCCCACGTGATGGCGAAACCGGAGTGAAATCAACGTCAACATTAGTCGTTGCGGACGGTGATATCAAACAAGCGTTCGAGGGGTCGGACAATTGCGCACGCGTTTTCGCGGTCAATTCCCGGCCTCCACTTACGTGTACACGTGTACCCGTGCCGGTGTCCCGGGAATGCGTCAACAGAGTGTGTCCGTGTCCCCCGGGGTTCGCCGTTTCCCGCCGGGGTTCGCGCGCCGACCCCGGCGGGCGCGATGATGGCGACTCCCGGGTGCCCTGTGCCTCGGCGGCCGAACGGCGCGCCGGCGCTATCCTGGGAGGCGGATTTCGGGCGGCCCGGTCCACCGTCCGCGGGCCGTCCGCCGCCCCCCTCCCCCTCCGTGTTCCGGCTGTCCGGGCCCCTGCCTGCGGCCGCCCGGGCGTGCGTGGAGCGCGCGTACGTCCAAGGTTGCGCCGCCATGCGTGGGCGTCTAGGTTCGACCACAACATCTGGGTGTGTCGGGGAGGTTGTCGTCCAGAAGTTGTGGTTAAGTGGACGTGCGGGTCGTCGCGAGGGAAGCAGGTGAACAGGGATGCATTGTCCGTTCTGCCGCCATCCGGACACCCGGGTGATCGACAGCAGGTCCACCGACGACGGTGCGGCCATCCGCCGCCGACGGTCCTGCCCCGTGTGTGAGCGCAGGTTCACCACCCAGGAGACCGTCCTCCTGATGGTCGCCAAACGCTCCGGGGTCACCGAGCCCTTCAGCCGTACCAAGGTCATCGCCGGGGTGCGCCGGGCCTGCCAGGGCAGACCCGTCTCCGAGGACGCCCTGGCCAAGCTCGGGCAGCGGGTCGAGGAGGAGATCCGCAGCCGGGGCATGGCCGAGGTCCCCGCACACGAGATCGGACTGGCCATCCTCGGGCCCATGCGCGAACTCGACGAGGTCGCCTACCTGCACTTCGCCAGTGTCTACCGCGGCTTCGAGAGCCTGGCCGACTTCGAGGCCGAGATCGCCAGCCTGCGTCAGGACCACGAGGCCGGGCCCGGCGCGGACGGGGAGTAACACCACCACCTCCACCGCATGGCCCGGCCCGGGCCGGGCCGTCGACGCGTTCTCAGGGGGATGCCGTCATGACGGAGAACACGAGTGACCGGACGGGACGCGGGGGACTCGGGATGGGGCGTGTCCTCACCACACCCGGTGTCCATCCGTACGACACCCTCGAATGGGAACGCCGCGACGTCGTCATGACCAACTGGCGCGACGGAACGGTCAATTTCGAGCAGCGCGGTGTGGAGTTCCCCACCTCGTGGTCGATGAACGCCACCCAGATCGTGGCGAGCAAGTACTTCCGGGGGGCGCTGGGAACCCCCGAACGCGAGTGGAGCCTCAAACAGGTCGTCGACCGCGTCGTGGGTGCCTACACCGAGGCCGGCCGCTCGCACGGTTACCTCGCGGGAGACGAGGACGCCCAGACCTTCGACCACGAACTCAAGTACGCGCTCGTCCACCAGCTCTTCAGCTTCAACTCGCCGGTCTGGTTCAACGTCGGCACGACCTCACCGCAGCAGGTCTCGGCGTGCCAGCCCCGCGGTGCGAGGGTGAGTACACCGGCCGGGCTCGTCCCCATCGGCGAACTGGTGGACGACGACGCGGTCGGAACCAAGGTCTACGACGGACACGGCCTGACCCGTGTCGTCGCGACCAGGGCCAACGGGACCAAGCAGGTCCTGCGCCTGCACACCGGGGCAGGGCACCCGCTCGACGTCACCGAGGACCACCTGGTGTGGCGGAGCGGCGGGAGCGGTCCGTCCCGGGGACGCTTCGTACCCGCGGGGGAACTCCGGCCGGGTGACCTCCTCCAGTGGCACAGGAGGGGCTCCCACGGTGAATCCGAGATCCGTCCGGGTGACATCGCCCAGGCCGCTCTTGCGGGCTGGCTCCAGTGCGCCGGATCCGTCGTTTGGTACGGGGGGACCGACCGGTCACCCACCATCGAGGCGACGACCGCCACCCCGTCGGAGCTGGAGTGGGTGACCGCCGCGCTCGACGAGGTCCTTCCGGAAGCGCAGCGTGGGGAAACCCCCGTCACGGACCGCGGCCGGTCCCCGGACCGCCGACGCACACGCTCGTACGGAACGGGTCTGGGCGGGTTCGTCGAGAGGTGGGGGCTGCGTACGCGCGGCGCCGACACGGCGGTCCCGCCCTTCCTGTTCACCGCTCCGCTGCCGGTCGTGCGCGCGTACCTGCGCAGCGTCTTCCAGACCGGGGGCGGTGCCGCGGACCGGGAACGCCCGACGCCCGTCGGCCTGGACATGCCCTCCGAGGAGTTCGTCCGGGGGGTCCAGAGGCTCCTGTTCCGTTTCGGAGTCCTCTCCCGTGTGCGCAGGAGGGTGGAGCGGGGGCAGAGCCGCCGTGACCTCTGGTCGCTGGGCATACCGGCTCCGGGGGACCGGAGCGCCTTCCACGCGGAGATCGGTTTCGTCGACGGGGCCGGGCCGCCGGAACCGGAGCCCGGCCCCGAACGCCCCGGTGGGGCGGCGGGCGCGACGGAGCATCTCGAAGTCTCCCGTGTCGAGTGCCTCGGGCCGATGGAGGTCTACGACATCCAGACCGAGAGCGGTGAGTACCTCTCGGAGAACATCCGCGTGCACAACTGCTTCATCCTCTCCGTCGACGACACCATGGAGTCGATCCTGGACTGGTACAAGGAGGAGGGGATCATCTTCAAGGGCGGCTCCGGCGCGGGTGTGAACCTGTCCCGTATCCGCTCCAGCCGGGAGCCGCTCTCCTCCGGCGGTACGGCCTCGGGTCCGGTCTCCTTCATGCGCGGTGCCGACGCCTCGGCCGGGACGATCAAGTCCGGCGGCGCCACCCGCCGGGCCGCCAAGATGGTCGTGCTGGACGTCGACCACCCCGACATCGAGGAGTTCGTCGAGACCAAGGCGCACGAGGAGCACAAGATCCGCGCCCTGCGCGACGCGGGATTCGACGTGGACCTGGGCGGCGCCGACATGTTCAGCGTCCAGTACCAGAACGCCAACAACTCGGTCCGGGTCTGCGACGCGTTCATGCGCGCGGTCGAGGACGGCTCCGACTTCGGCCTCACCTCCCGTACCACGGGCGAGGTCATCGCCACCGTCGACGCCGGGGAGCTGTTCCACCGCATGGCCCGTGCCGCCTGGGAGTGCGCGGACCCGGGCATCCAGTACGACGGTGCCATCCAGGACTGGCACACCAACCCGGAGACCGGCCGGATCAGCGCCAGCAACCCGTGCTCCGAGTACCTCTCCCTGGACGACTCCTCCTGCAACCTCGCCTCGATCAACCTGCTGAGGTTCCTGCGCGAGGACGGCACCTTCGACGTGGGGACGTTCACCCGCCTCACGGAGCTGGTGTTCACGGCGATGGACATCTCCGTCGCCTTCGCCGACTTCCCCACGGAGAGGATCGGGGAGACCACCCGCGCCTACCGCCAGCTCGGCATCGGCTACGCCAACCTCGGCGCCCTGCTGATGGCCACCGGCCACGCCTACGACTCCGACGGCGGACGCGCCGTCGCCGCCGCGATCACCTCGCTCATGACGGCGACCGCCTACCGCCGCAGTGCCGAACTGGCCGGGGCGGTCGGCCCCTACGCCGGGTACGAACGCAACGCGCGGGCGCACCGGCGGGTCATGCGCAAACACGCCGCCGCCAACGACGACCTGCGCACCGTCACCGCGCTGGAGGAGCCGATCCACGAGGCGGCCACCCGGGAGTGGTCGGAGTGCCTGCGTCTGGGCGAGCGGTACGGCTGGCGCAACGCCCAGGCGAGCCTGCTCGCACCCACCGGGACCATCGGCTTCATGATGGACTGCGACACCACCGGCATCGAGCCGGACTTCTCCTTGGTCAAGTTCAAGAAGCTGGTCGGCGGCGGGTCGATGCGGATCGTCAACCAGGCCGTCCCGCGCGCCCTGCGGACCCTGGGTTACCAGGACGAGCGGATCGAGGCCATCGTCGGGTACGTGTCCGAGCACGGCCACGTCGTGGACGCCCCCGGGCTGAGCCCCGAGCACTACGGGGTGTTCGACTGCGCGATGGGCCGCCGCTACATCGAGCCCATGGGCCACGTACGCATGATGGCCGCCGTGCAGCCCTTCCTGTCCGGGGCCATCTCCAAGACGGTCAACGTCCCGGAGGAGGCCACGGTCGCCGACTTCGAGCACCTCTACCTGGAGGGGTGGCGCAGGGGACTCAAGGCGCTGGCCGTCTACCGGGACAACTGCAAGGTCGGCCAGCCGCTGTCCACCGGCGCCTCCGGGGCGGAGGCCGGCGCGGCCGGTCCCCGGCCCGCCGAGGAGGTCCGTCCGGTCCGCCGCCGCCTGCCCAAGAAGCGACCGAGCCAGACCACCTCGTTCTCCGTCGGCGGCGCCGAGGGCTACATCACCGCGGGCTCCTACCCGGACGACGGCCTGGGCGAGGTGTTCCTGAAGCTCGGCAAGCAGGGCTCGACCCTGGCCGGGGTGATGGACGCCTTCTCCATCGCCGTCTCCATCGCGCTCCAGTACGGGGTCCCGCTGGAGACCTACGTGGAGAAGTTCACGAACATGCGCTTCGACCCGGCCGGGGTGACCGACGACCCGGACGTCCGCATGGCGCAGTCGGTCATGGACTACATCTTCCGCCGTCTGGCCCTGGACCATCTGCCCTACGAGGAACGCGCCGCCTTGGGCGTGTTCTCGGCCGACGAGCGCAGAGCCCGGGTCGAGGGGGAGGACCCGTCACAGGTGGCCGCCGAGGTGGAGTCCCTCGCCCAGTCGGCCGCCACCAGCGACACCGTTTCCGGGGGCGCCGACGCACCGTCCGCGGGGGAGGAGGGGACGGAGCCGGACGAACCGCACTCCAGCACCGAGCTGATGGAGCGGCAGCAGGGGTTCGTCGCGGACGCCCCGTTGTGCATGACCTGCGGCACGAAGATGCGCCCGTCCGGGAGCTGCTACGTCTGCGAGGGCTGCGGAGCCACCAGCGGGTGCAGCTGACACCCGGAGCGAGACCGTCCGCCCGGGACGGCTGGTGCGCGGGGCGCGGTTGGTCCAGACCTGTGGTTGGCGGCTCGGGGAGCGGGTAGTCCTTCGGGACCGAGTGCCCCGCCAGTGGGAGGTGGTCCCCCGTGCTGATCGCCGCGATCCTCCGGTCCAAGGGGGCGGAGGTGGTCAGCGTCGCCCCCGACGCGACCGTCGCGTTCCTGCTCACCGAACTCGCCCGACACCGGATCGGCGCCGTCGTCGTCGCCGAGGGCGACCGCCTCGTCGGCATCGTCTCCGAGAGGGACGTCGTCCGCGGGCTCGACCGGTCCGGACCCGGACTCCTCTCCGCCCCCGTCTCGACCATCATGACCGGCGACGTCTTCACCTGCACCACCGAGGACACCGTCGAGGACGTCAGCGAGGCCATGACCCTGCGCCGCTTCCGGCACGTTCCGGTGCTCTCCGGGGGCAGACTCGTGGGCATCGTCAGCATCGGCGACGTCGTCAAGAGCCGTCTGAGCGTGCTGGAGGACGACCGCGCCGCGTTGGAGGCCTACATCCAGGGCCGCCGCGCGTAGCCGCCGGAGCCCCGGCGGGGGCACCCGTCACTCGTGTGCCCGGTCCCCCACGGTGACGGCGACCGCCGCCGTCGCGGCGGTCACGCCCAGGACGGCCGGCCAGGAGCCGACCTTCTTCGCCAGCGGGTGCGCCAGGCCGAACGCCCCCACGTACACCCCGGTCAGCGCGATCGCGGTGCCCGTTCCCGCACGCCGGCGCCATGTCTCGAACGCCGCCGCGCCGAACGCCGCCAGCACCGCACCGCCCAGCGGCCGGTTGCCGGTGGCGCGGGCGGTGGCGTAGCCGCCGATCAGTCCTGCGGTGGTCAGCGCCGCGGTCGGTACCGAAGTCATCGGATGCTCCTCCTCGTCGTGGCCGCCTTCCGGTGCGGCCCCGAGCACGACGGTAGCCCCCGCTCCGGGGGCACCGCCATACGGCACGCACGCGGGGCGGTGCACTGGGGGCGCCCGTGCTGGCGGATCCCCGGTGCCGCCGCAGGTCACGCTCAGGACACGGGCGATGGGTTTCGGACGTGACCCATGCGACAGTTGTTCCTGTCCGCTCCGGCTGATCCTGTCCGCTTACCCGCTCCTACCTGGAACCGGACCGGGGTAGGCCGCGTCGAACCCGACAGTTCCCCATCTCCGCCAACAAGGAGTCCACGCCTATGTCGTTCGCGCAGACCGTGCGCGGCGCCGCCGACGCCGTCGCCCAGGGAGGCGATCCGCGTCAGGCGATGGCCAGCGCCGTCCAACAGGTCTCGGACCAGGCCTCCGGCCAGTCCGCCGGAGGAGGCGGACTGGACCCCCGCGACTTCGTCGCCGCCCGTGAGCAGGGCGAGTCCGTCGGCACCCGGATCGAGCAGAAGACCACCTCGATCAACAACGCGGGCGAGGCCCTCAACCGCAGCTACCACGAGCGCGGCCGCACCGGCCCGGTTCACGTCATCTGCCCCATGGTCATCCCCCGCGGCCGCACGTTCCTCACGATGCTCCCGGCGATCGCGCTGGTGGTCCTCGGCCTCCTCGGCGCCTTCGCCGTTCTCGTCCCGGCCTCCCTCACCGGGGCGAACCCCCTCCTCAACCCCTTCTTCGGCATCCACTACTGGATCGTCACCATCGCCGTCACGGCGTTCATGTGGTGGCGCCAGGGGATGGTGATGGTCCCGGAGGGCTGTGAGGCGATCGTCACGCGCTTCGGCAAGCGGGAGGACAACTTCAGGCCCGGCAGGGTGACCCTGTTCAACCCCTGGAAGCGCGTCTCCTACATCGTCAACACCACGCGCGAGTACCCCTTCAACGCGCCCATCCGCTCCGCCCCCACCAAGAGCGGCGTCCAGGCGTCGGTCGACCTGTTCGTCCAGTTCCGGATCGAGGACGCGACCAGCTTCGTCTACACCCTGGGCGGCGTGCACGGCTTCCAGGAGAAGCTCAACAACGCGATCAGCGAGACCACCCGCAGCCTCATCTACGAGCAGGAGGCCTCGGCGATCTACGACATGGTCGGTGAGAGCACCCACGCCCTGCTCGACCAGCTCAACAGGCAGTTCGGCGGGATCGTCGTGCTGACCAGCGCCAACATCACCCACGCCGAGCCCTCCAGCCAGGAGTACCGGATGGACCTGGCGGCGCCGGAGATGGTGCGCGTGGCCAAGGACGCCTACACCTTCGAGTACGAGCTCCAGCTGCGCAAGGAGCAGAACGAGGGTGACCTGAACAAGGAACTGGCGACCCTGAACGAGACGCTCTCGGCGATCCAGGCGGACATCGCCCAGTACCAGGCGCAGATGGACACCGCCCTGGAGCGTGAGACCAACCGGGCGCGCGCACTGGCCCGCCAGCGCTTCGTCGAGGCCGAGTCCGAGGCCAACGCGAACGCCGCCCTCCTCCAGGCCCAGGCCCTGGACATCCGCGCGGTCAGCGCCGCCGAGGCCCCCGAGATCCTCAACTACCGCTTCCGCGAGAACCTCCTCGACAAGCTGGAGGCGGTCGCCGACAGCCTGCCGCAGGTCCTGCGGATCGGTTCGGGCGACGCCGCCTCCGTCGACTACCTGCGCATCGCCCAGGAGATCATCGGCCAGACCGACACCGCCCTGTTCTCCGAGGCGGACATGGAGGCCATCCGCGCCCGCCTGGGCGCGATCTCCGCCCGCATCGCCGAACGCGAGGAGGAGATCAGCGCGCTCGTCGCCGACCCCGGGGCCGAGCGGCGCCAGTCGGAGGGCGAGGACCCGGGCGAGGACCTGGTGGAGGAGATCCGCCAGTCGGTCTCGGAGGAGGCCATCGACGAACGCCTCACGGAGGCGCCGCAGGACACCGAGGACCTCGGTCCGAACCAGGGAGGTCTTTCCCGATGAGCCAGCCCGTGAACACCGGCAACGGTTCCAGCATCAAGGAGTCGCTCTCCTCCTGGGGAGACCTGGCCGGTCTGCTGCGCGGCGGCGACCAGGGGGCGCTCGTCCCCGTCGTCATCCCGCGCGACACCCGGGGCCTGCGCTGGACCGTCCTGGTCTGGTTCGGTCTGTTCGCCCTCAGCTCCGCGCTGATGATGGCGCTGAACGCCATGCTCGGCAACGGCGTGGTCGCCTACACCCTCCTGGCGATCCCCGCCATGCTCGTCGGCCTGCTGAGCGTCGTGGCCGCCGGTCTGTGGTGGTGGCGCGGCTCGATCGTGGAGATCGAGGAGGGGACCCACGGGATCCTCACCAAGTACGGCGCCATCGTCCGTGCGATCGGTCCGGGCCGCCACTACCTGTGGCACCCCTGGTCGCGGGTGGACTTCGTGGTCGACACCCGTACGGAGATCCCCTACACGGCGCCGGTCCTGGCGTGCCCGACCCGTGAGAACGTGCCGCTGAAGTCGATCGAGTTCTTTCTCAAGTTCCAGATCACGGACCCGATCCGGTTCGTGACGATCATCGGCGCGAGCAACTTCGACCTGGTGCTCTCCAGCGCCGTGCAGGACGCCATCCGCCAGCGCAGCCGCCTGGTCAACACCGAGTCGGCCTACGACCTGCGCGGGTCCAACGTCGAGGACATGCGCCGCCTGCTCAACTCCCAGCTGGAGAAGTACGGCGTGCGCATCACCGGCTGCAACATCCCCGACGTGCAGCTGCCCAACCAGTACCAGCAGCACCTGGCCACCCGTGAGCGGGTCGCCAAGGAGCTGGTCGCCTACGAGCAGGAGTGGGAACTGACGCGCAAGCGCCGCATCGACACCCTGCTCATGGACATCGAGCGCTCCAAGAAGACCCGCGACGCCAAGATCGTCGAGGTCAACGCAGCCCTCAACAAGGCGCGCAAGGACGTGGCGCAGATGCTGGAGGAGCAGGAGACCGAGGCGCAGCGGGTGCGCTACGAGATCGAGACCCGCGGCCGGGCCGACCTGGTCGCCGCCGAGAACGAGGCCAAGGCCCAGCAGCGGCTGGCCACCGCCTACCGGGACAACCGGGCGGTGCTGGAGTACGAGCTGGCGCGCCGCCGCCTGGACGTGGGCGCCGCGCTCGCGGAGCGGGCACCGCGTCCGGTGGTGGTGCAGACCGAGGCGGGTTCGGGCGACTCCTCGGCGCTGTCCACCCTGCTCACCGCGCAGCTGCTGCCGAAGGTGCTCGACGGTGCGGCGTCCTCCCACCGGGGCTCCTCCGCCGTGCCGTCGGCGGGTGCCCAGGAGGTGGTGGACTCCGCCCAGGGCGCGATCGCGGCCGCCGCCGAACGCCAGCAGCAGATGGCGGACGAGTACCAGCGCCAGCAGGAGACCGCGATGCGTCAGCAGTTCGAGCGCGGAGAGGGGTACGGCCGCCGCTGACGACATCCGCCCCGGCTCCTGAGTCCCGGGGACGGAACCGAGGAGGACCCGTGACGGCCGTCACGGGTCCTCCTGCCGTACACGCCCTCGCGCGCGGGTACCCGAGGGCCGGCCCTCACCCCGCGACGGAGAGGGAGGAGTAGCCCGCCGCGATGTCGATGCCGTTGCGCACGGCGATCTCCACGAGGTCCTCCACCTCGCCCGCGAGGGCGCTGGCGAGATCGTCGTCGCCGGTGGCGTGCGCCCGACGCAGGGCGGTGATCGAGTCGTGGATGCGCAGGTGGAGGGTGAGGGCGAACTGACGCATGGGGCAGCTCCTCGGGGTCGGTGAGGCCGTGGGGGAGGGGTCGGGGACCCTTCCCGGGGGTGCCCCCTGTCTACCGGGCCAAGGTGAGAGCCGGATGTGAGCACGGTAGCGGGCGGCAAAGGGCCGGGAAAGAGGGCCGCGTCGCCCGTCACCCGCGGGTGCGGAGCCCGCCCTAGTGGCTCACCCACACGTACCAGTCACCGGACACGTGCTCGTAGATCCGGGAGCCCTGCCCCGGGACGAACACGCCGACGGGCAACTCCTCCGTGCTGCGGGCGAACCCGGCCGCGGGGTCCAGCAGCCCGGCTCCCTCGACCGTGAAGTGGACGAGGTCGCCGGAGACCGCGACCTCGTCCAGCGGGTAGGCCCCCGTCCACGCGCCGTCACGCGCGGCGGTCGACCCGTCGCCGACCTCCCCGGCCAGTTCGATCAGCTGGTCGGCGGAGGCCGCCAGCCGTAGCTGGAGGGGCACGTCGGCACCGGACAGGCCGAGGGCGGCCGCAGCGATCAGCGGCGCGGAGATCCACCGCAGCCAGTAGCGGCGGATCATCGGACGGGCGACGACCAGCGCGATCCCCAGGCGCAGGGCGCCCATCGCGGCGAGCAGCAGGCCGCACACCAGGCCGACGGTGAACGCGGCAAGGTGCCCGGCCGGGACGCTGTCCTCGAAGACCAGGATGAGCGCGACCAGGGCGCACGAGGGGATGTAGAGCCGGCCGGGCGGCCGGGACGCCCAGCTGATCAGGCGTTGGCCGAGGGTCGGCGGCTCCGCGATCTCGATCAGTTTGGCAACGGACCCGTCGGGGTCCGGGCCGGAACCTGCGGCGGACATGGGTTCCCCTCCGTCGAATCCGCGTCCTCGTGACGCGGTCCGTCGGGCATGCCGAAGGGCCGAACCGGCCGCGTCACAGTCGAGACGGCCGTCCAAGCGCGGCCTCACCCACAGGATAGAGCAGTGGCGGAGCGTGTTCGGGCCGTCGGGAGGAAAAGGGGGGAGCACCGTCGCGGGCGGGCGGCCGCTCCGGGGCGGTGTCCCGGGGGCGGTCGCCGGAACGGGAGGGCCGGGCGGTCCTGGGCGCCAGCACCAGATGGTCCCAGGACCACCGCCCGCCGCGGACGGCCATGAGTACGCACACCGTTGTGACCAGCACGGTCGTCGGCCAGGAGGCGAGCGGGGACAGGTCCGTCCCACCGCCCTCCGAGGCGAGCGCGCCGACCAGGGCGGCCGCCGCGAGGAGGGGACCGGTCAGCCATGTGAGCAGCCCCACGGCGAAGGCGACCGACAGCCCGATCAGCAGTGCCGGAAGCAGGGGGACCAGGGCGCCCGCGACCGTCGTGCCGGGGTCGGACAGGCGGGCGGACACCTCGTCGGCGCGCCCCCGCACCTCCAGGCCGTGTTCGACGAACATCCAGCCGACTCCGACCCGGGTGAGGGCGGCGACGATGTCGTACAGGCCACCTCGGGAGATCCGGGGGCGGCTCCTGGTGGACCGCATGTCCATCCCTCCTGAGGTGGGATCGTGACTGAGCCGACAAGCGGAAACTACCGAACGTGGCCGTGCGCGGCGTCGCGTCACGCGCGGTGAGTCGTGGAAAACCGCCCCCGCACCGCCGGCGGCGGAGGCGCACACGCCACCGGGGGCGGCCCCCAACCCCTATGGTGGTCGGGTGAGCACCACTTCCACGAGCCCCCGCCCGCCCGCCGCCCCCACGTTCGAGGTGGAGGACGAGCTCCGCGCCGACGGTGCCCGGGTCGTGGCGGGGATGGACGAGGTCGGACGCGGCGCGTGGGCCGGCCCGCTGCTGGTCTGCGCGGCCGTGCCCGGCGAGGGCGATCCGCCCGCCGGACTGACCGACTCCAAGCGGCTCACCCCCAGACGCCGCGGGGAACTCGCCGCGCGGGTCGGGCCCTGGGTCGCCGACCACGCCTTCGGCTGGTCCGAACCCGCCGAGATCGACGAGGTGGGGATGACCGAGGCACTGCACCGCGCCGCCCACCGCGCCCTCGACGGCCTGTCGGTGCGCCCCGACGCGGTGATCCTCGACGGCCGCCACGACTTCATCGGCCGCCCCTGGCGGGTGCGCACCCAGGTCAAGGGCGACCTGACGTGTGTGAGCGTCGCGGCCGCCGCGATCCTGGCCAAGGTGCGCAGGGACGCGTTCATGGCCGAACTGGACGCCGACCACCCCGGATACGGCTTCGACGGCGCCGCCGGGTACCCCTCGCCCGTGCACCGCGCGACCCTGGCCGAGTCCGGTCCCACCCCGCACCACCGGTTGAGCTGGTCCTACCTCGACGCCCTCCCGCGCTGGCGCCACCTGCGCACGTACCGCGAGGGCACCGGGCCCACCACCGCGGCGCCGCCCGGAGCGCGGGGAGACGGCCCCGAGGACCAGGGTGAGCAGTTGTCCCTGCTGTGACCGCCGCGCGGACGGCGGCCGACGCGTCCGCGCCCGGACGGGGGACGGCGCCCCGCCCGGATCCGTGCCCCTCCGGGCGCGACACGCCGCCTCGCACTGGACATCCACACCACTTCGGGCAAGGCTGGTGGCGTTGCCGATGCCGTGGACACGGCTGTGGAGCCGGTCCCCCCGGCACCACCTCGGCCGGCCCCCACGGTCAGGAGAGCCGACCTCCCACGGACCCCCAGGCAGGAAGGGTACGGATGACGCGCGATACGCATTCCACCGCCGCCGCGGAACCGGAACGCGCGTCCGGCCTCGCCCGTGTGCGCGCCCTGTACCACCGCGTCCCCCTCGGCAGGCGGCTGGTGGCCGCTCTGGTCCTGGTCACGGTGGTCGCCGTCGTCGCGCTCGTGGTGAGCCTGCCGGTCCTGGGCGCGGTGGCCACCACACTCGCCCTCCTCCTGCTCCTCGCCGCCCTCATGCGTTCGCTCGACGCGTTCGTCACGGTGTTGGTGTGCATCGTGTGGCTGACGGTGGCCATCCCCCTGTTCCAGATCCCGCTCACCGGAGAGCCGGCGACGCTCCTGCTCCTCCCGCTGCCCCCGCTCGTCGTCCTCGCCGCGAGCCGCGTGCGCGAGTTCCCCGTGTGGCACACCGCCGCGCTGTCCCTCACCGCCGGGCTCGTCACCGGGTTCTCCCTTGCCCTGGCCGGGATGATGATTCCCGCGCTGCCCGCCTCCTGGGGCGTCGCGCTGCTCTACGCCGCCGCCGGGGCCTGCCTGGTGTGGCGGCTGACCGCCTCCCGGCAGATCACCAGGGAGGGCGCAGCCGCGCGCACGACCCCGGCCTCCGCTCCGGACACCCGGTCGGGCGGCGGACGCACGTCCCGGGGCGACTCCGAGCCGGTGCGCGGCCGGACGGGGGACGGGACCCGCGCGGCGCGGGGAGGGAACGGCTCCGCCGACGACACCGAGCCCGTGCCGGTCGACCAGGCCCTGGCCGAACTGGAGGCCATGATCGGGCTCGACCCGGTGAAACAGCAGGTCCGGGGACTGGCCGCCTCCATCGAGGCAGCCCGGCTGCGCGCCGACGCCGGATTCCGCGTCGAGCGCCCCCTGCGCCACCTGGTCTTCTCCGGGCCGCCCGGCACCGGAAAGACCAGCGTCGCCCGCACACTCGCCACGATCTTCCACTCCTTCGGGCTGCTGCCCACCGCCCGCGTCGTGGAGGCCCAGCGCGCCGACCTGGTCGGTGAGTACCTGGGCGCTACCGCGATCCGCACCAACGAGCTCATCGACCGCGCGCTGGGCGGGGTGCTCTTCATCGACGAGGCCTACTCCCTGGTCAACGAGGGCGACGGCCAGCCCGACCGGTTCGGCAACGAGGCCGTGCAGACCCTGCTCAAGCGCGCCGAGGACGACCGCGACCGGCTCGTGATCGTTCTGGCCGGGTACGAGCAGGAGATGGACGCCTTCCTGGCCTCCAACCCCGGCCTGGCCTCGCGCTTCGCCACCCGCATCACCTTTCCCAGCTATTCCGCGGACGAGCTGTCCCGTATCGCCGGGTTCCTGGTGTCGCAGCGGGGCGACAGCCTCGACGACGACGCGGCCCGGGAGCTCCGGCGCGGCTTCGACCAGGCGGTGCGGATCGAGGCGGTCGACGAACTCGGCAACGGACGCTTCGCCCGCTCGGTGGTGGAGAAGGCCGCCCAGGCACGTGACGTGCGTGTGGTCACGGCCGGTGCGCGGGAGGGGGAGCCCGCGCACCGGCCCGAGGCCGAGGACCTCATCACGGTCCGCGCCGTCGACGTGGCCACGGCCTACGGGGAGCTCACCTCCCACCTGCCCGGTTTCGGTGAGGCGCCGGGTATCGAGGAGGCGATGGCCGAACTGGACGCCATGATCGGGCTGGAACCGGTCAAGGAGCAGGTCCGCTCGATCGTCGCCCAGCTGCGGGTCGCCAAGCTCCGTGAGGAGCAGGGCCTGCCCAACCAGGCACCGATGCGGCACTTCGTCTTCTCCGGTCCGCCGGGTACCGGCAAGACCACGGTCGCGCGCGTCCTCGGCCGGGTCTTCTCCGCGCTGGGGCTGCTCGGCCGGGCCGAGGTGGTCGAGGCCCAGCGCGCCGACCTGGTCGGTGAGCACCTGGGCGCCACCGCGATCCGCACCAACCGGCTGGTCGACCGCGCGCTGGGCGGCGTGCTGTTCGTCGACGAGGCCTACTCCCTGGTCAACCCCGGTTACAGCGGCGGTGACGCGTTCGGGGCTGAGGCCGTGCAGACCCTGCTCAAGCGCGCCGAGGACGACCGCGACCGGCTGGTCGTGGTCCTGGCCGGGTACCCCGACGAGATGGAGCGCTTCCTGGTGTCCAACTCCGGACTGTCCTCGCGGTTCAACGTGCGCGTGCGTTTCCCCTCCTACACCGCGGAGGAGCTGACCGCGATCGCCGAGGCGGTCGCGGCGCGTACGGGCGACGCCTTCGACGACGGCGCGCGCGAGGACCTGCACAGCATCTTCACGCACGTGTGCGCGGAGGGCTGGATCGACGAGTTCGGCAACGGGCGCTTCGCCCGCTCCCTGTTCGAGAGGGCGTGCTCCCACCGCGACCTGCGGGTCTCCCAGGAGGTCGGCGAGACCGCGACCGCGGCCCAACTCACCGTGGTCACCAGCGCGGACGTCCGGCTGGCCTACGCCGACGCCACCCAGCAGGCCTGAGGAGCGGGTCCCCCCGACACGGCCTCGGCGCCCGGCGGGCCGACTGCTAGGGTCCGGTCCATGACCGCGACACCCTCACCTTCCGCGCCTCCCGTCACCCAGGCGCTCATCCTCGCCGGCGGCCAGGCCACGCGGCTGCGGCCCTACACCGACACCCGCCCCAAGGCGATGGTCGAGGTGGCCGGACGCCCGATCATCGACTACCAGCTGGAGTGGCTGGCCTCCCACGGTGTCGAGCAGGTCGTCGTCTCCTGCGGCTACAAGGCCGAGGTGCTGCGCGACCACCTGGCCGCACGGACGGAGGGGCCGGAGATCACCCTGCTGGTCGAGGACGAACCGCTCGGCCGGGGCGGGGCCCTCCGGTACGCCGCCAGCGGGCTGCGCGACCGGGAGGCACCCTACTTCGCGCTCAACGGGGACGTGCTCACCTGGTTCCCGCTCGACGCGATGACCGCGCACCACCGCGAGCGCGGCGGGCTGGCCACCCTCGCCCTGTCGCAGTTCCGCACCACATGGGGCATCGTCGACGTCGACGACCAGGACCGGATCGAGGGGTTCACCCAGAGCCCGCTGCTCCCGGTGTGGATCAACGCGGGCGTCTACCTGTTCGAGCCGGGGATCACCCCCCTGCTGCCGGTCAAGGGCGACCACGAGTCCTCCACCTTCCCCGACCTGGCCGGGCAGGGCCGGCTGACGGCCTACCGCATCGACGGCTTCTGGCGCGGGGTGGACACCGCCAAGGACGTCAAGGAGGCGGGCGAGGCGATCACCGCCATGGGCCAGGCCGATCCGCCCCGTTAGGCGCCCCTTCCCCGGAACGTCAGACGCGGGCCGATCGGGTTCTGGGGCGGGTGGGTATCGTCGCGAGCGTGACAAAAGACGGATTCATCCTCCCCAGCGCCCCCAACTTCCGTGACCTCGGCGGCCACCGCACGACCTCAGGGCACACGGTCCGCACCGGGGTCCTCTTCCGCTCCGACGCCCTGCACTCGGTGTCCGACGAGGACCTGCCCGCCTACCACGGCCTGGGCATCCGCCAGTTGGTCGACCTGCGCACGCCCCGCGCACGGGCGAGTCTGCCCGACATCATGCCGACCGGGGCCGAGTACGCCCCCGTGGCCGTGCAGGACCCCGACACGGTCGGGGCCAACCTCGAGGACGTACTCGCCGACCCCGAGGCCGCCCGCGCCATGTTCGGCGACGGCGCGGCCGAGCGCTTCATGCACGCCGTCTACCGGGCACTGGTCACGGACAGCACGGCCCTGAAGGGCTACCGCGACCTGGTCGAGCGCGCCGCCGAGGGACCCACCGCCCTCGTCTTCCACTGCAGTGCGGGCAAGGACCGCACCGGTTGGGGCGCGGCGCTCCTCCTGCGCCTGCTGGGCGTCGACCACGCCACCGTCGTCGCCGACTACCTGGTCAGCAACGAGCGCCAGGAGGGCACCGAGCGGTGGATGCGCAAGCTGTCGGCCAACAGCGGGCTCGACTGGGCGGACCTGGCGCCGATGACACGGGTCCGCCCCGAGTACCTGGACACCGCGCTGTCGCACGCCGACGCGGTGTACGGCTCCTTCGACTCCTACGTCACCGAGGGTCTCCGGATCTCCGACGGCACCGTGCGGCGGCTGCGGGAGCGCATGCTGGACTGAGTTCATGCGCGCTCGCAGGCTCGCGCGGGGCTCGGGGCGTGGAGAACGGGGATTCTTCATTCTCGGTGGCGCCTGTGGCTCGTTCCTCGCCGACGGCTTGCCTCGTCTTGCAGAACCCCGTACGCCCCTTGCTGTTCATGCGCGCTCGCAGGCTCGCGCGGGGCTCGGGGTGTGGAGGACGGGGGGTCTTCGGTCTCGGTGGCGCCTGTGGCTCGTTCCTCGCCGGTGGCTTGCCTCGTCTTGCAGAACCCCGTACGCCCCTCGCTGTTCATGCGCGCTCGCAGGCTCGCGTGGGGCTCGGGGTGTGGAGGACGGGGGGTCTTCGGTCTCGGTGGCGCCTGTGGCTCGTTCCTCGCCGACGGCTTGCCTCGTCTTGCGGAACCCCGTACACCCCTCGCTGTTCATGCGGCCTCGCGGGCCCGCCCGTCGCCCGCCGGGACTCAGAGTGAGTCCAGGCGGCGGCGCAGGTCGGTCTCGTCTGAGGCCGACTCCAGTTCCGCGCCCAGGGCGGCCAGTACGCCGGGTCGGTCCACGCCCCGGTCGAGCAGGCGTCGGGCTGCCCGCCACAGGTGAGCGGGGCGCCCGTGCCAGAGCCGTTCGGCGAGCCGTTCGTGCCGGTCCAGTTCCCGCTCGCGCTCGGGATCGGTCCCGGTCACCGGGCGGTACCAGTGGTCCTGCCCGGTGGAGTGGCGGCCGCTGTGGGGGGTGGCGGCATCGTACTCGCCGTAGTGGTCCAGACGGAGCAGCGCCCGGCGGCCGTCCCGGGTGGCGGGGTCGAACTCCTCCGGGGCGCCCGCGACGATCTCGCTGGCCAGCAGGGGGAACGCGAACATCCGCCGGGCGAGCGAGGCGAAGTCGCCGTCGGGCAGCAGGCGGCGGACCGCCTCCTGGCGCAGCCCCAGCGGTCTGGCCGGGTCGCGGTAGGTGCGCACGAAGGGGCCGGTGGACTCCCACACGGCGTCGAGCGTTGCTCCCACGGCGACCTCCGGCAGCCGCGAGAGCGCTCCCGCCCAGCGCACCCACGCCGCCAGGACGTGCGGCATCGCCTCCTGCTCCTCCGGCAGCAGCACGACGCGTCCGGGCAGCCAGTGCAGCAGGAACGACTCCACCTTGCGGGGGCTGACGCGCAGCGGCCGACCGGAGTCCACGTCGCAGCCGTGGGCGATGACGTGGTCGACACAGCGGCTGGCGGCGTAGGAGTCCGAGAGCCCGGCGGCCTCCTCCGAGGCCAGGAAGCGCGCCGCGAGCACGGCGCGGCTGTCGCGCCGCCACACCGGGACGGCCGGGGCGTCGGGCCCCGGGGCCGGGAGCGCCCGGACCCGGGAGCGGGCGAGTGCGTAGTGGGCGGCCAGGGAACCGCCGGTGAGGTCTGCGGCGCCCAGTCCGACGGCGTGCACCGTGGGACCCGCACCGGGGTCGTCGGAGGCCCCGCCCACGACCAGGTCGGTTCGTTCCAGGGCCCGGGTGAGCAGGGCGCGGGCCGATCCGAGGCCGATCGCGCAGAACCGGGTGAAGTCGTCCTCCTCCGCGCGGGCGCGGCACTGGTCGAGTAGCTGGTCGACCTTGGAGGTGACCCACGCGTCGCGCAGCAGTCCGCCGCCGTTGTGGTCCACCACCAGGATCAGGGCGTGCTCCGGCGGAGGGGGCGCCGCTCCCTCGTCCCGCCCCCGCCCGAAGACGCACACGACGTCGTCGGTGTCACCGAACCGGTCGCCGTGGACGTACACGGCCAGCGGGGTGACGGCACCGAGTTGGGAGGCCCACTCGGGCACCTGGAGGCCGTGCTCCCTGAGCGCGATCATCCCCTGTTCGGCCAGGTGCCGTTGGGCCGGAGAGGTGCCCAGGGCGCTGACGGCGGCCAGCACACCCAGCCCCGCCGACTTGCCGGAGGCGGTCGCGTGCGCGACCAGCCCCTCGCCGAGCAGGCGCTCCACGTCCACTCCCGGGACGCGCTCACCCCACCAGCTCCCGAGCATCTCGCTGAAGGCCAGCTCCGCGTCCAGGGGTTCGCGCATGGCCAGCAGTGCTCGGGCGGCGCGCAGCATCTCGTCGAAGACGGCGCCGGGTACGGGCTCGGGTCCGGTGGGAGGTTCAGGGGTGGGCACCACCCGAGGGTATGCCAGCGCCGCCGGAACCTGGTCCGGCCTGTGGACGGCGGGGCGGCGGCACGGAGTTGACCATCGCCTCCAGGTGCTCACGGGCGACCCTCTCGACCAGGTGCGGGGTGACCGCGATGCCCAGGTGCTCGACGCAGTTCCACGTGTCGCTGACACAACGCTCGACACAACGATGGGACAGGTTGCTGAACTCGTCGTGGAGCCTCGCCGAGATCCGCCTGAGATCCTGGACCGGGAAGGTCTGGAGCATTCTCGCTCACACCCCTTGCTGGCTTGCTGGAAGATGGCCTGGACGGTGACCTCCACCCATTCCACTTGTTCTGGACGGACTGTCAACCCCCGTCGCGGTGCGCTGTTGACAAAACCTCGGGGAGACAGCGTTTACTCTGGTCTCCCCATCAACGCGGCCCAGCGGTGAGAATTGGACTTTTCGGGCGTATAAAGCCTGGTTTCGGAGTTGGGGTCGGAAACCGGTCGCACGGTGCCGACTTCGACAATGGCGGCGAAACGCCGGAGGGAAACGGCTGGTTGACCGTTTCGCGGCCGGTGCGTGGCTCCGCCCTGACCTTCCGTGTTCGGGCCGCCCTGTCCACAGGGGCCGTTGCGCGAGTGCGGGTGTGTCTTATGCTTGAGCGGTGACAGCGGCCGAGAGGAGTCGCGTCCCCAGGGAAAACGAGTGGGGAGTCCGACGGTTCCGGAGGTGTCGAGCAGGTGAGCGCCGAGACGTCCATTCCGCCTCCCCGGATCGAGGGGGCCGAACTGCCAGACGCGGTGAAATCGCTTCTCACCGACGCCCCCGTCGGATTCGCCCTGATCGGTTCCGACGACCGGCTCGGGACCGTCAACCAGCAGCTCGCCAGCATGTTCGGCGTCGTCCCGGCCGAGTGCCTCGGCCGGACCCCCGCCGAACTGCTGGAGGAGTCGGGCGACTCCGCGGCCGCGGCGGCGCAGCGCGCCTCCCTGGCCGCCGTCCGCGGTGGCGGGGGCACCGTCCGGGACCGGTTCAGCACCTCCCGGGGGCAGGGGTGGGACCTGACCTGGTTCCCGGTCACCGACCCCGAAACCGGGGAGGAACAGGTCGGCCTCCTCGCCGCCCGCGAGCACGAGTCCGCGGTCGCGCGGCGCGACGAGCGCCGGCTGCGCGCCCTGCTCCAGGCGGGCCACCAGATCGTCTGGGCCGCCGGGCCAGGCGGGGACATGCACGAGGACTGTCCCCGGTGGCGCTCCGTCACCGGTCAGGACGCCGAGGCCTACCTCGGCCGCGGCTGGCTCGGGGCGATCCACCCCGACGACCGCACCAGGGTCGAGCGGGCGTGGAACGACGCGGTGCTCGACGTGACCCCCTTCGACGCCATGTTCCGCGTGCGGACCCGTTCGGGCGGCTACGACCATTACCGGGCACGCGCCAACCCGATCAAGGACGGGACCGAAACCGTCGAATGGATCGGCACCTTCGTGGACGTCACCACCGAACGCGAGGCCGACGAACTCCGCGAGCGGCTCAACCAGCAGCTCAGTGAGGCGGCCATGCGCACCGCCCGCCTCCAGAAGGCCACCTCCGACCTCGCCGAGGCGCTCACCGTCGACGACGTGGTGGGCGCCATGTCCGAGATCGGCCGCTCCGGTGTGGGCGCGGACCACACCCGGGTCGTCCTGTACGACCGCGACCGCCTCCGCCTGCGCACCATGGCCGCCGGTCACACCCACGCGCCGCACCGGGCCTCGTTCCCGCTCGAACACCCCGACCCCGCCGCCCGGGCCGTCGCCGACCAGGCGCCGTGCCTGGCCGCGAGCCCGGCCGAGCTGAGCGCGCTGTTCGAGGACGCGCCGGAGGTCGACGAGCTGGTCGAGGCCACCCCGGAACGCGCCTGGGTCGCCCTGCCGATGGCCATCGCGGGCCGGACCATCGGCGCGCTGCGCCTGTCCTTCACGGAGCCGCGCGAGGTCACCGACGAGGAACGCGTGTTCCTGGAGGCGCTCGCCGGGCAGTGCGCCCTGGCGGTCGGGCGTGCCCAGCTCTACGAGCGCGAACACGACACCGCGCAGGCGCTCCAGCACAGCCTCCTGCCCGAGGAACTGCCCGAGATCCGCGGTGTGCGCCTGGCCGCCTACTACCGCTCGGGCTCCCAGCACGTGCAGGTGGGCGGTGACTGGTACGACGCCTTCCCGCTGCCCTGCGGCCGCGTCGCCGGGGTGCTCGGCGACGTCATGGGCAAGGGCATCCCGGCCGCCGCGGGGATGAGCCGCATCCGCAACGCGCTGCGCGCCCTGGCCTTCAACATGCCCGAACCCGCCGACGTGCTCACCGGCCTGGACCGGATGTTCGACGCCACCGAGGGGATGGACCAGGTCACCACACTCGTCTACTTCGTTCTCGACCCGGTCACCGGCCAGCTGGACCTGAGCAACGCGGGCCACCTGCCCCCGCTCGTGGTGGCGGGCAACGCCGGCCCCTCACTGCTGGAGGGGGAGCCCGACACGCCGTTGGGCGTCAGCGCTCCCAGAGGCCACCACAAATTCTTCGTGCAACCCGGTAACACCGTGGCCCTGTACTCCGATGGTCTGGTTGAGAACCGCAAACGGTCCGTCGCCTCCGGTCTCGACGAGTTGGTCCGTGTGGCCGCCTCGGCGCCGCCGGAGGCTGTGGGCGACCCACATCAGATGCTGGAGTACCTTGTTGAGAGCATGCTCGAAGGGTACGAGCAGGACGACGACGTCACACTGCTCGCCGTTCAGCTTCCGGTGATCGACTCCGCGTCGGAGCGGTAGACCGTACGAACAAGTCCATTGCCTTGCCTACAGTGAAGAAGCCGTTCCGCCCCGCGACGCGGGGGTGATCCTCCAGGGGGATGACCTCCAGGAGCGCATACGCTTGATAGACAAACGGCTTCCCCGCCCCAGTGGGGACGATCCCAGGCCGCAGGTGGGAGAGGGCGCGCGCCCGGTCCCGGCCAGGCGGACCACCGGGTCCGACAATCTCGCCACACGTCCGTTCGAGAGGTGTTTGTGTCATCTGCCAGTTCGACTCGCTCGAAGCAGTCCGAGTCACTGCAAGAGCCCGTCATTCAGCAGCTGATCGAGCGTGGGCGGTCCCAGGGCTATCTTGAGCCCGAGGACGTGCGCCGTGCCTTCGAAGAGGCCGAAATCCCGATGTCGCAGGCGCAGTCCGTGCTTCGCATCCTCGCCAAGGAGGACGTGACCGTACGAGTGCCCGAGTCGGCCTCCTCGCGGCGCAAGGCTCCCCGGCGCAAGACGGCGGCCACGCGGTCCACCTCGACCAGGTCCACCAAGACCACGACCACGCGGTCGACCAAGCCCGCGCGCGCCGCGGCGGCCCAGCAGCAGCCGGAGACGGTCACCGCCGTCGTCGGCTCGGACGACGCCGAGGACGCTCCCACCGGTACCGCTGCCGCCGGGAAGACCGCGGCCAAGAAGACGACGACCGCCAAGAAGGCGGCGCCGAAGAAGCCCGCGGCCAAGAAGGCGGCCGCCACCAAGAAGGCCGCCACCAAGAAGACGGCCAAGAAGGACCTCGAACTCGCGCCCGCGGGAGAGTTCGAGGACGAGGGGCTGGACGACCTCGAGCACACCGGCGCCGAGCTGGAGCTGGTCGAGGACCCGCCGGAGGCGGCGGACAAGGACACCAAGCCCGCCAAGCCCGAGGCCGTCGGCGCGCCCACCGCGCCCAAGTCCGAGGACGAGTCCTTCGTCCTGTACGACGATGACGACGACGCCCCCGCCGCCCAGGTGGTCGCGGCCGGTGCCACCGCGGACCCGGTCAAGGACTACCTGAAGCAGATCGGTAAGGTGCCGCTGCTCAACGCCGAGCAGGAGGTCGAACTCGCCAAGCGGATCGAGGCCGGCCTGTTCGCCGAGGAGAAGCTCTCCGAGGAGGGCGACGTCCTCACCTTCGAGCTGCGCGACGAGCTGGAGTGGATCGCCGAGGACGGCGGCCGCGCCAAGAAGCACCTGCTGGAGGCCAACCTCCGCCTGGTCGTGTCGCTGGCCAAGCGCTACACCGGACGCGGAATGCTGTTCCTGGACCTGATCCAGGAGGGCAACCTGGGCCTGATCCGCGCCGTGGAGAAGTTCGACTACACCAAGGGCTTCAAGTTCTCCACCTACGCCACCTGGTGGATCCGCCAGGCCATCACCCGCGCGATGGCCGACCAGGCGCGCACCATCCGCATCCCGGTGCACATGGTCGAGGTCATCAACAAGCTGGCCCGCGTCCAGCGTCAGATGCTCCAGGACCTGGGCCGCGAGCCCACCCCGGAGGAGCTGGCCAAGGAGCTGGACATGACCCCCGAGAAGGTGGTCGAGGTCCAGAAGTACGGCCGTGAGCCGATCTCCCTGCACACCCCGCTGGGCGAGGACGGCGACAGCGAGTTCGGTGACCTCATCGAGGACTCCGAGGCCATCCAGCCGGGCGAGGCGGTCAGCTTCACGCTCCTCCAGGAGCAGTTGCACTCGGTCCTGGACACCCTGTCCGAGCGGGAGGCCGGCGTGGTCTCCATGCGCTTCGGGCTCACCGACGGCCAGCCGAAGACTTTAGACGAAATCGGCAAGGTCTACGGGGTCACCCGCGAGCGTATCCGGCAGATCGAGAGCAAGACGATGTCCAAGCTCCGTCACCCGTCGCGTTCGCAGGTGCTCCGTGACTACCTGGACTAGGCCGTGGTCCGGGCAGTGACGATCTGAAGAGGCCGTTTCCGGTGTGCCGTCCCGATCCCTCGGGACGGCACACCGGTGTGCTTCCGCCCCGCCGCCCGCGGGTGTGGCGATCCCCGCGTGTCCTCGGGCGCACCGGGCACTTCCCCGTGTGTTCCAGGGTGTGTCGACGTCCATCCGACGGCAGCCATGCTGTCACCCGGCGTGTAGGTGTGGGATAAAGGCGTGACACGGGGGACGACCGCAGCGGTCGTCCCCCGTGTCACGTCCCGGTGCGTCTCCTCCGGTCAGTCCCGGACGACGACGTCCATCGTGCGGACGGTCCCGGGCCTGGCCGCGGGGTTGAGCTCCACCGTGTGCCCGAGGTCGCGCAGCGCGGCCACCAGCGCCTCCGGGGTCGCGGCGTCCACCCCCTCGGTCAGCAGAACCCGGGCGACGTCGCCGCGGGTGGCCTTGGCCATGTGGCTGACGACGGAGCGGCGCGCCTCCCCGTCGACGACCCGCTCGCGCAGGACCCGGACCGCGACCGTGCGCCCGGCGGCCGCGCCCTTGGGCCGGAACGCGGCGGCGTAGGCGGCCGAGCGGCAGTCGACGAGCAGCCGGTCCTCGGCCAGCTCACCCAGCGGGCCGCTCATGGCGCGCCGCCAGTACGCCCCCAGACCGCCCAGGGGGGGCAGTCTGACCCCCATCGACAGCCGGTAGGGCGGCAGCCGGTCCTGGGGGCCGACCACGCCCCACAGCCCGGAGAACACCAGAACGCGTTCCCGGGCGCGTTCGGCGGCGGGGGAGTCGAGCAGCGAGGGCAGCCCCAGGCGGTCGTAGAGCACGCCCGTGTACAGGTCGGCGGCGCGCAGCGTGGGTGCGGTGTCCAGGTCCAGGTTGCGCTTGAGCGCGTCGGCCTGCCCGGCGGACAGCCCCAGCACCTCCAAAGCCGTCTCCGTCGGACCGGAGCACACGTCGGCCAGCGCCGCCGCGACCTCCTCGCGGGCCCCGGTGAGCGCGGGGAGGGTCAGCGAGGTCGGGTCCAGCCGGGGCCCCTCTCCTGAGGTGGCCTTGCCCTCGGACGGCGGCAGCAAGATGAGCATGGTGGGACTTCCCTGGTACTGCGGGTGGAGAGCCGGATCGGCCCTGCCATGGATCGGCCCTGCCATGGTACGGGGTGGGGGGTAGCATCGTCGGATCATCGGAACCGTCGGGGGGCTCGGGATGCACGCGTGGGCACGGAGGATCGCCCGGGACTGGCCTCCGGAGGAGGCGCGGGTCACCGGCGGGTGGTACCTGGGGTACGCGGAGGGCGTGACCTTCCGCGCCAACTCGTCCGTGCTCCTGGACCCGTCCGTCGCACGGGTGGAGACCGTCGAGCGGTTCTACCGGGAGCGCGGTGCGCCCCCGGCGGTACAGGTCTGGAAGGGGATGGACGACCTGGACCGGGACCTGGCCGCACGCGGGTACGCGAAGGGACGCGCCGCCGTGGTCATGGTGCGCGACATCGGTGCCGCGGACGACGGCGCGGATCCGGCCAGGAGCGGGGTCGAGGTGGCGTCGCGCCCCGACGGGCGGTGGCGGGCGCTGTGGTCGGCGGAGGGTGTGGACACGCGGGTCGCGGAGGGCCAGCACCGGATCATGGACCGCGTCCCGGTCATGGGATACGCGGTGGAGTCGTCGGGCGGGGCCCGGGGATGCGCGGCGGTCGCCGACGGATGGGTCGGGCTGTACAACATGTTCACGGATCCGCGGCTCCGGGGGCTCGGACACGCCCGGGAGATCATCCGGGCACTGCTCGCCTGGGGCCGCGGCCGGGGTGCCGAACGGGCCTACCTGCTGGTCCTGGAGGACAACGCGGCGGCGCTGCGGGCCTACGAGCGCGCGGGCTTCGCCGAGGCGGACCGCTACCACTACCGCGTGGGCGAACCGTAGGCGGCCAAAGGACGCCGGCCGTACCGCCGCCGGGCCCCTCCGCACGACGGCGCGTTTGCGTCGCACACGGAGAGGGCGGCGACCCCTGCCGGGGCCGCCGCCGCATGTCCGTACTTCCGTATGGAGTTGTCCTTCGTGGCTAACGCTCGTCGGCGGTGGCCTTGCTCTCGTGGAGCCTGTCCGTCTCGTCCTGGATGTCCGAGGCGATCTTGCGGAGGGATTCGTCGTGCTTGCGCATGTGGTGCGCGCAGAAGAGAAGCTCGCCGCCGGAGTTCAAGAGCACCCGGACGTACGCCTGTGCACCACAGCGGTCGCAACGGTCGGCAGCCGTCAGCTGCTGGGTGGGGGCAAGGGTTCCAGTCACTTCGCCATCCTCAATACTCGGCGTTAGTCACCTCTGACAACATCTAACCGTCTCCAGACGTTCCCAACCGGTTCGGCTGTACGCCGACAGCGGAATCCGCCCGGTTGGCCACCCGGATGAACGAGATGGGGTCTTTGTCGCCCGCTGTCGGTTCCCTGCCTTGTTGATACCCCCTGTGTGGCTCCGGCATCCCCAGAAAGTGGGAGTATCCAGGTCGCATCCACAGGAGGTGGTAGTCTCGCGCGGGGCGGTACCCGTCGCCGCGTCCACGCGGCCGGACACGGGCGGCCCCCGGCGACGACGCCGGACGCCACTCATGCGGCCCACGACCCCGTCCACTCCACCACGTGGAAACCGACCGGCACGCCGTGGCCTGCCCCCTTTCGTCGGTGCGGCGCGGTACAAAGGGCACGCACCGCATCAGAGCTCCGAAGGCCCTCAAGACGCAGGAGATGTCCGAGTGACCGCCTTGACCGCAGCCGTCCACGACCCCGAGGATTACTCCGCTCGGCACCTGTCGGTCCTGGAGGGCCTGGAGGCGGTACGCAAACGTCCGGGCATGTACATCGGCTCCACCGACAGCCGGGGCCTGACCCACTGCATGTGGGAGATCATCGACAACTCCGTCGACGAGGCGCTGGGCGGCTTCTGCGGCCGGATCGACGTCACGCTCCACTCCGACGGCTCCGTCTCCGTCAGTGACGACGGCCGCGGCATCCCGGTGGACGCCGAACCCAAGTCCGGCCTGTCCGGTGTCGAGCTGGTCATGACCAAGCTCCACGCGGGCGGCAAGTTCGGATCGGGTTCCTACACCGCCTCCGGCGGTCTGCACGGCGTCGGCGCCTCCGTCGTCAACGCCCTGTCCGCCCGGGTCGACGTCGAGGTGGACCGCCAGGGACACACCCACGCCATCAGCTTCCGCCGCGGCATCGCGGGCCGTTTCGCGGGTGCCGGGCCCGACGCCGAGTTCACCCCGGTCTCCGGCCTGGATCAGGTCCGCAAGGTCGCCAAGAAGATCACCGGCACCCGGATCCGCTTCTGGCCGGACATGCAGATCTTCCTCAAGGGCGCCGAGATCGCCCGCGAGTCCCTCCTCGACCGCGCCCGCCAGACGGCGTTCCTCGTCCCCGGCCTGACCATCGCGGTGCGCGACGAGCGCGCCGACGGCGAGCCCGCCTACACCGAGGAGTTCCGCTTCGACGGCGGCATCAGCGAGTTCTGCACCTTCCTGGCGCCCGACGAGCAGGTCAGCGACGTCCTGCGCATCCAGGGCTCGGGCACCTTCACCGAGACCGTCCCGGTCCTGGACGACGCCGGGCACATGGTGCCCGCCGACGTCGAGCGCCGCCTGGACGTGGACGTGGCCCTGCGCTGGGGCACCGGCTACGACACCACCGTCCGCTCGTTCGTCAACGTCATCGCCACCCCCAAGGGCGGCACGCACATCAGCGGCTTCGAGCGCGCCCTGGTCCGGGTGATCAACGACCAGCTGCGCGCCACCAAACTGCTCAAGACCAACGATGACCCCGTCACCAAGGACGACACCCAGGAGGGCCTGACCGCGGTCGTCACCGTCCGTCTGCCCGAGCCGCAGTTCGAGGGCCAGACCAAGGAGATCCTGGGCACCTCCGCGGCCTCCCGGATCGTCTCCCAGGTGGTCGGCAAGGACCTGCGCGAGTTCCTCACCTCCACGAAGAAGGCCGAGAAGGCCAAGGCGCGCACGGTCCTGGAGAAGGTCGTCGGCGCGGCCAAGGCCCGGCTCGCCGCGCGCCAGCAGCGCGAGACCCAGCGGCGCAAGAACGCGCTGGAGAACTCGGCGCTGCCCGCCAAGCTGGTGGACTGCCGCAGCGAGGGCCTGGACCACAGCGAACTGTTCATCGTCGAGGGCGACTCGGCACTGGGAACCGCCAAGCTGGCCCGCGACTCCGAGTTCCAGGCACTCCTGCCGATCCGGGGCAAGATCCTCAACGTGCAGAAGTCGTCGGTCACCGACATGCTCAAGAACGCCGAGTGCGCCGCGATCCTCCAGGTGGTCGGCGCGGGTTCGGGGCGCACGTTCGACATCGACGCCGCCCGCTACGGCCGCATCATCCTCATGGCCGACGCCGACGTGGACGGCGCGCACATCCGCTGCCTGCTGCTCACGCTCATCTACCGCTACATGAGGCCCATGCTGGAGGCGGGCCGGGTGTACGCCGCCGTGCCTCCGCTGCACCGCATCGAGCTGACCAACACCCGGCGCAAGCGCGGCGCCCGGCCCGAGGACCGCTACGTCTACACCTACTCCGACGCCGAACTGTCGCGCACGCTGTTGGACCTGGAGAAGCGGAAGGTCTCCTGGAAGGAGCCGGTCCAGCGGTACAAGGGGCTGGGCGAGATGGACGCCGACCAGCTGGCCGAGACGACCATGGACCCGCGTCGGCGCACCCTCCGCCGTATCCGCGTGGAGCAGGCCGAGGAGGCCGCCTCGGTGTTCAACCTGCTCATGGGCAACGAGGTGGCGCCCCGCCGCAGGTTCATCCAGGAGGGGGCCCAGGAGCTGGACGTCGCGCGCATCGACACCTGACCCGCCTCCTGGGGCCTGCCGCTTCGCTTCGGCCCGTGTTCGGGCGCCTCAAAGGCAGGGATGCTTCATCCTCGGCGGCGCCTGTCGCTCGTTCCTCGCTGCGCGGCTTGCCTCGTCTTGCAGCACCCTGCCGACGCCCGAACGTCAAACCCCCTGGGGCCTGCCGCTCGGCCCCAGCCCTCCCGGGGACCTAGTTCTCGGGCGGGCTCGGCGGTGCCCAGTCCCCGCTCCCGAGCAGTCGGTCGATGGCCGCACGGTAGGGGGCCGGGTCCAGACCGCGCTCGGCCACCCAGGCGTCGTCGTAGTAGCTGTGCTGGTAGCGTTCGCCGCCGTCGCAGATCAGGGTGACCACGCTGCCCCTGCGGCCCTCACGGAGCATCCTGGCGACCAGGTGCCACACGCCCCACAGGTTGGTGCCGGTGGAACCGCCGGCGCACAGGCCGGTGACCTCGTGCAGGTGCCGCATCGCCGCGATGCTCGCGGCGTCGGGGACCGGCATCATCAGGTCGATCACCGACGGCACGAAGCTCGGTTCCATGCGCGGGCGGCCGATGCCCTCGATCCGCGACGGCATCCCCGTGGCGTAGTCGGTCGCGCCGGTCACCCAGCCGGGGAAGAAGGCGGAGTTCTCCGGGTCCACGACCGCCATCCGGGTGCCCAGCCGCCGGTAGCGCAGGTAGCGGCCGATGGTGGCGGACGTGCCGCCCGTGCCCGCGCCCACCACGATCCACTCGGGACACGGGTGGCGCTCCATCGAGAGCTGCTCGAAGATCGACTCCGCGATGTTGTTGTTGCCCCGCCAGTCGGTGGCGCGCTCGGCGTAGGTGAACTGGTCCATGTAGTGACCGCCGGTCTCCCGGGCGAGCCGTTCGGCCTCGGTGTACATGTCCGGCGGGGAGTCCACGAAGTGGCACCGGCCTCCGTAGCGCTCGATCAGCGAGATCTTCTCGGGGCTGGTCCTGCGGGGGAGGACCGTGACGAACTCGAGCCCGACCAGCTGTGCGAAGTAGGCCTCGGACACGGCGGTGGACCCCGAACTGGCCTCCACGATCGTGGTGCCCTCGGTGATCCAGCCGTTGGCCAGGCCGTAGAGGAACAGCGAACGCGCCAGGCGGTGCTTGAGGCTGCCGGTGGGGTGCACCGACTCGTCCTTCAGGTACAGGTCGATGCCCCACTCGGGCGGCAGCGGGAACACGTGCAGATGGGTGTCGGCCGAGCGGTTGGCGTCGGCGACGACCCGGCGGACCGCCTCGTCGGCCCAGGCCCGGGCGCGATCGCTGGAACGGTCCACACACGCGGGGTCGTCAGAGGGGTCGGGGCTGCCGGGGGCCTCGGGACGTGTCATGCCCAGCAGCGTAGCCGCTGCGGGGGACGCTCCGTCCTGGTACGCCCCGGCCGTGCCGGTGTCGCGGGCGGCTCCGCCGGACCGGCGGAGCCGCGCCCGGGACGGTTCAGTCGAGCGATCCGCCGGACATCGCCGCGTGCATACGCCGGTAGGTCGAGGCCTCCTCGTGGCGGCTCTGGCGTTCCAGGGTCCGCGCGAGCGCGATGTGGGCCCAGTTGTCGACCGGGTCCAGTTCGATGATCCTGCGGAAGGTCTGTTCGGCCTTCCGCAGCTGCGCGGAGTGGAAGTAGGCGCGGCCGAGCAGTTCGAGGAGGGAACGGCTGTCCGGCTCGTGTTCGACGATCGGTTCCAGGGTGCGGGCGGCGTAGATGGGGTCGCCCAGCTCCATGAACATGCGTGCGCGGTTGAAGATCTCGTAGGTGTTCTCTTCCACGGTGCTCCTCTCGACGGCGGGGCCGTCCCGGATCACAACGGCCACCGTGGTGACCGCATTCCCAGACGAGACACGGGGCGGGAACGGCCCGGTGCGCACTCGTGGAACACCCCGCCGCATCCGCCCCCACTGGAGAGATCCCCGGACGGCGCCGCGCGCACACACGGGCGCCACCGTCGGTCCCAGGGGGACGGGTGCGGCGGGGAGGAAGCCGCAGCTCAGACGTCGGCGGGGGTGATCCGGCCGGAGTCCACGTCGTAGATCGCGCCCGCCACCGGCAGGTCCGCGGGCAGCAGCGGGTGGTGCCGGATCCGCTCCAGGTCGTGCTTGAGCGCGCCGATCTGGTCGTTGTTGGTGTGGAACTCCAGGCTGCGGGTGTCCACCCCGTACTCCTCCTGGATGAGGTCGTGCACGGCGTCGTCGCCCGGCACCGACGCCATCTTGCAGTTGGTGTGCGGAAGGATGAGGACCCGCTCCACCCCCAGCAGGTAGACCGCCAGGACGAGCGTACGCAGGGTGTCGTCGGTCACCCTGGCGCCCGCGTTCCGCAGGATCTTGGCGTCGCCGGGCTTGAGACCCAGCATGTCCAGGGGTTCGATCCTGGAGTCCATGCAGGTCACCAGAGCCAACCCTCGGGCGGCCACGGGCTTGAGGCCCTGCAGGGCGAACTCGGCCACGTAGTCGTCGTTGGCGGCGAACACGTCGTCGAAGGCCCCCCGCGCGCGGGCGGAGTCGTGGGACTCACTCACGTGGGTCACTCCCTGTCTTCATGGTCTTGGGCCGTGTACATGGAACCAGACCCATGTACACGGCGTGTTGCAACACGTTCAAACACTGCGCTCAGGGGTGGTGATCCCGACGCTGGTGCGTCCGGTCCCCACCGTGGTGATGGCACGCGGGAGCGGCTCGCCGGAGCCGTCGCGGCGCTCGCTGGTGTCGGGCAGCCGCACCGGCCTGCCGTCCGCCCGGGAGGCCCGGGCGGGCGCCCTGCCGATCCAGGCGAACAGCAGTGCGTCCTCGCCCTTGAGGTAGCGGTGGCAGCGTACCCCGCCGGTCGCCCGGCCCTTGGAAGGGTAGGCCTCGAACGGGGTGACCTTGGCCGATCCGGCCTGGGTGCCCGCCAGGGCGTGGGAGGCACCGGAGACGGTCACCACGACCGAGTCCTCGGGGGAGTGGACCGCGCCGAACCACAGGACGTGCGCCTCCTCCGGCAGACGGACGCCCGCCACACCGCCGGCGGGGCGGCCCTGCGGGCGCACGGCGGTCGCGGAGAAGCGCAGCAGTTGGGCCTCGGAGGTGACGAACGCCAGGTCCTCCTCGCCGGTGGACAGCTGGGTGGCGCCGACCAGGCGGTCGTCGTCCTTGAGCGTGATGATCTCGAAGTCGTCCTTGTTGGGCGGGAAGTCGGGGGCGACCCGCTTGACGATGCCGCCCCGGGTGCCCACGGCGAATCCGGCGCCGGAGGTGTCCATCGCCACCACCGAGACCACCCGTTCGTCACCGTCGAGCTCGACGAACTCGCCGACGTCCAGTCCGGCGGCCAGGGGCGGGCGTTCCTCGCCCTCGTCGGGGAGTTCGGGAATCTCCACGACGGGAACGCGGATCATCCGTCCCAGGTCGGTGACCAGGCCGACGTCCGAACGCGAGGTCGTGGGCACGGACGTGGCGATCGCGTCGTGCCGGGTGCGCAGACCCTCGTACATCCTCGGCGGGGTGGCGCCCCTGCTGCGGCCGACGGTGCCGTCGACGCCGAGCAGGACGTGGCAGGCCTGGTCGGCCATCTCCAGGGGGATCACCGCCCCGCGCGCGGCGCCGTCGCTCTCGCGCAGCTGGGTGCGGCGCGGTGTGGCGAACTTCTTCGAGACCTCGGCGAGCTCCTTGGACACCACGCGGCGCAGCTTCTTGTCCGAGTCCAGGATGGACGTGAGTTCGGCGATCTCCTTGTCGAGCTGCTCGCGCTCGGTCTCCAGCTCCATCCGGTCGAAGCGGGTCAGGCGGCGCAGCGGGGTCTCCAGGATGTAGCGCGCCTGGGTCTCGGACAGCTCGTAGGCGCCCATGAGGGACTCGCGGGCGGCGGCGGTGTCGTCGGCCTCCCGGATCAGGGCGATCACGCGGTCGATGTCGAGCAGCGCGACCAGCAGGCCGTCGACCAGGTGCAGGCGCTCCTGGCGCTTGCTCCTGCGGAACTCGCTGCGGCGGCGGACCACGTCGAGGCGGTGGTCGACGTAGACCTGGAGCAGCTCGCGCAGGCCGAGGGTCTGGGGCTGGCCGTCGACGAGGGCGACGTTGTTGATGCCGAAGGACTCCTCCATCGGCGTGAGCCGGTAGAGCTCCTCCAGGACCGCCTCGGGGTTGAAGCCGTTCTTGAGCTCGATGACCAGGCGCAGCCCCTGGTTGCGGTCGGTGAGGTCCTTGAGGTCGGAAATACCCTGGAGCTTCTTGGACTGCACCAGCTCCTTGATCCGGCTGATGACCTTCTCCGGGCCCACGCTGTAGGGGAGCTCGGTGACGATCAGGCCGGTGCGGCGGGCGGAGACCTTCTCGATCGCGACGGTGGCGCGCGTCTTGAACGTGCCCCGGCCCTTCCGGTAGGCGTCGCGGACGCCGTCCAGGCCGACGATGGTGCCGCCGGTGGGCAGGTCCGGTCCCGGGACGAACTCGGTGAGCTCCTCCAGGGTGGCGTCGGGGTGGGCGATCAGGTGACGGGCGGCGGTGACGACCTCGCCCAGGTTGTGCGGGGCCATGTTGGTGGCCATGCCGACCGCGATGCCGGAGGCACCGTTGACCAGCAGGTTGGGGAAGGCCGCGGGCAGTACCTCCGGCTCGGTCTCCTGGCCGTCGTAGTTCGGCTTGAAGTCGACGACGTTCTCGTCGATGGACGAGACCAGGAGTTCGGCGCTGTGCTCCAGGCGCGCCTCGGTGTAGCGCATGGCGGCCGGGGCGTCGTCGCCGCCGAGCGAACCGAAGTTGCCGTGGCCGTCGACCAGCGGCACCCGCATGGCGAAGGACTGGCTGAGCCGGACCAGGGCGTCGTAGATGGCGCTGTCGCCGTGGGGGTGGAGGCGGCCCATGACCTCGCCGACGACGCGGGCGCACTTGACGTGTCCGCGGTCGGGGCGGAGCCCCATCTCGTTCATCTGGTACAGGATGCGCCTCTGGACGGGTTTCATGCCGTCGCGGGCGTCGGGCAGCGCACGCTGGTAGATGACCGAGTACGCGTACTCCAGGAAGCTGCCGCGCATCTCCTCGGAGACGTCGATGTCGATGATCTTCTCGGCGAGATCCTCGGGGGGACGGGAAGTTGTACGGGCCATGACCGTAATTCTGTCCTGTTCCAGAGACTGAAACGTACGTCGGCCCGTGGTTGGGGGCATGTGACCCGTGCGACTGTGGGGGTTTTGGGCATGCCTGGGGCGGTTTCCGCCCTGTGAACGAACAGACGCGGAAACCGCCCCCGGCGCCGGGCCCGGGCCGTCGGGGCCCGCCCCCGACGTCAGCCGGAGAAGGGGATCGTGACGGTGGCGCCGCCCTCGGCTCCGGTCAGGACCGCCGAGGGGGCGTCGCCCAGGGCGCTCCACAGCTCGACGCGGACGGATCCCCCGTCCAGGTCGCCGAGGGAGCCCCCGGCGCCCGCCAGCCCCTGGACGTGGGTGTAGTCCTCCCAGCCGTCCAGGTCGTCGGTGGCGAAGTAGCGGTAGGTCTCGACGCGGTCGTCGGTGCCGTCGCCCTCCAGGTCGTAGACCACGCGGACCTGGACCGCGTTGGCGACCGCGCCGCCGGAGTCCACGGGCAGGGAGAAGGCGGTGGAACCTCCCGTGTGCGAGCCGGTCAGACCGTCGGCGCTGAGGACCACCCGGTCCTGGGGCGGCCGGCCGTCCTGGTTGGCGCCTCCGGCGGAGGCCACGGTGACCTCTCCGGTCCGGTCGTGCGGGAGGAGGGAGAGCCCGGTCGGGGTCAGGTGGAGGGTTCCGTCCCCCACACCGCCGTCCCCGTCCCCGCCGCCGTCCCCGTCACCGGGGTCGCCTCCACCGCCCTCACCCGTGGTGGACGCCAGCGAGCGCGGCTCCACGTCGAGTCGCGTTCCGTCGGAGAAGGTCACGGTCAGCGGCGTGTCGGACGGGTTGAACGCGGTGTGGGTGCGCTCGCCGTCATCGTCGAAGACCGCGTAGTGCGCGGCGTCCGCCGTGACGGAGGTGTCCACGGTCCCCACCTCGGCGAGGGTCGACACCCACTGGTAGGTGTGCGGCTTGGACTCGCCCGCCTCGGGTTCGTAGGAGGTCCACTGCTCCTCGAAGCGCCGCAGGGCGCGGGGGCCGTCCGAGAGGGCCAGCTGCTCCCAGTGGATGTCCCGCCAGGTCTCGGGTCGGCGGCCGAGCCGGTCCTCCAGGGACTGGTGCAACCGGCCCGCGTGCTCGGGGTCGTACCCCAGGTAGAGGGACCCCGCGGTGACGGGCAGGTAGTTGATGCCGTAGTGCTCCTCCGTGCTGCCGTCCCACCAGATGCGGTAGTCGGCGCCGTCGCCCCAGACCATGGCGGCGATGTCGTTCGGATAGTCGTCGGGGAAGGTCCCGCCGCCGTGGTCGTGCCAGTAGAGGGCGATGGCGGAGGCCTGGGTGGTGTGCAGGTACACGCCCAGGTCACGCAGTTCGTCGTCACCGGTCAGGGCACCGAACAGGGCGGTGGCCGCGGCGAAGTGCATCCCCTCGGAGGAGGACTCCTGGTTGTTGCCGGAGGCGAACCCGGCGTGCCCCGAGGCCCAGCCGTGTCCGGCGTAGGGGGAGAACGAGCGCAGACGGGGGAACATGCCGCTGTCGGGGTCGGTCTCGGCGACGTCCCGGACGAGCAGGCGGATCATGCCGCCCCAGGCGTCCTCGGCGGCCCAGTCGGCGTCGTAGCGGGCGACGACGGCCGCCGCGGAGACGAAGTAGCCGTAGTGGAAGTCGTGGTCGTTGACCTCGGTCGCGGCGCCGAAGCTGTCGGGGTAGCCGAGCATGGTGCCCCATCCCGGTTCGTAGTGGAACCGGCGCTCGCCCCCGGCGGTCAGCCACTCCTCCAGACGGCTCCTGACCAGGGAGAGGAGGGTGTCGCGCGCCTCCGTGTACCCGATGGAGTCGGCGATCGGGACGAGCTGTGCCAGCCGGCCCAGGGCCTTGCCGTCCCAGTAGGTGTCGCCGGGCGAGGGGAAGTGCGCCTCCTCGGCGAGGACCTCGTCCAGCAGGAGCCGTATGCGGTCGTGGTCGGCCGTGTCCACGGTCGGCAGGCTGGGCAGGATGCCCTGGGTGGTGAGCTCGGTGGTGAAGCCCGTTCCCCGCACGACGCGCATCTCCCCCCGGGGCGAGGCGTAGGAGAGGTCCGTGACGGGTGTGGTGGCCGCCCGCCAGTGGTGCGGGTAGAGGGCGGTCAGGGTGCCGTCCTCGGTCCCCTCGCGCGGCTCGGTCTCCAGCCGGTAGGTCGTGGTGAGCGTGGCTCCGGCCTCGTCGTACTCGTAGGAGACCCGGGACCCGGTGACGAAGGAGTGCGCGTAGGGGGCGAAGTCGGGCAGGTCGTCGGGGGTGGGCAGGAGGGCGACCGAGTAGTGGCCCTCGGCGCCGGTGGCGGCCGTGAAGGTGGTGCCCGAACGGGTCCAGGCGGTGTCCGAGGGGGCGAACAGGGCGTAGTGCCGGCCGTTCAGGCTGGCGCCGACGACCGGCCCCTCCTGGTGCCAGACCTCCGGTGCGCCGGTGAAGGCGACCCGCGCGTCGCCGCCCGCGGTGTCGGCGTAGGCGAAGGGCAGCCCCTGGCCGACGGTGACGCGCAGGGTCCGCCCGTTCCCCTCCCACTGGGGGGTGACGGTCCAGTCACCGTGGTCGGCCACCCTGGTGTCGGGGGAGGTGAGGCCGTCCACGCCCATCGACAGGTCGGCGGTGTGGGGGTACTCGTACTTGAGCCCGTCGCCGACGATCCGGTGCTGATCCGGATAGCCGACCTCCAGCCCCTCGGCGTGGGGGCGGAAGCTGAAGGGGTGGGCGAAGAGGTTCTCGCCGTACGGGTTGTCCGGGTAGCGCTGGAAGATCAGCGACGACCACCACTCGTTGGTGGGGGCGGGGCCGTCGAAGTCGTCGGTGACCTTGGGATCGACCGGCGTGCCGTTCAGGTCCGAGGGGCCGGGGGCTCCCCCGGGCAGGCCCCGCGTGTAGCCCCCGGCACCGACGGGGACGTCCGCGGCGGAGGCGGGCGGCGGGGCGGCCGTGACGGCCGCGGTGCAGACCAGGGCGGTCGCGGCGGCGAGCACACCGCGGCGCAGGCGGGTGCGGGGCGGCGGGGCGGCGGGTGGGCGGGGGGTTCTCACGGGGGCATTCCTTCCGGTGGCGGACAGGGAATGGGAGCGCTCCCAGGTCATCGGGGTCGAGTGTGGGCGCAAGGTCGGCCGCGGGGCAATGCGGGCAGACCAAGGAGTTATCGGGTCGTTACCGAAAGTGCTGGTCGGCGGAGGCCCCGGAGAGACGGGGCCGGACCGCACCGTTCGGGAACCCGGGCTGTGGACAACCGCTCCGAGGTCTCTGCGCTCTGGTACCAAGGAACGCATGGCGACATCTGCTGGCGACGCGCCCACCACCGAGACCGACCCGGACGAGCCCGTCGGCCGCGACGCCTCCCGTGACCGTGGGGGCCCGGCCCGCGACGACGCGCTGCGCGCGGCGGCCGAAGGGCACCTGCGTGCGCTGGCGGGGGAGTCGGCGCGGCTGCGCGAGGACCAGTGGACGGCCGTCCACGCCCTGGTCGCCGAGCACCGCAGAGCGCTGGTCGTCCAGCGCACCGGATGGGGCAAGTCCGCCGTGTACTTCGTGGCCACGGCGCTGCGGCGGGCCGAGGGGGCGGGGCCGACCGTCATCGTCTCCCCGCTGCTGGCCCTGATGCGGAACCAGATCGCCGCCGCCGAGCGCGCCGGGATCCGGGCGCGCACCATCAACAGCGCCAACAGCACCGCGTGGGAGGCCGTCTACGCCGACGTGTCCGCCGGGGAGGTGGACGTGCTGCTGGTCAGCCCGGAGCGGCTGAACAACCCCGAGTTCCGCGACCGCGTCCTGCCCGAGCTCGCCGCCGGCGCGGGCCTGGTCGTCATCGACGAGGCGCACTGCGTGTCGGACTGGGGACACGACTTCCGTCCCGACTACCGCCGGATCCGCTCCCTGCTGCACGACCTGCCCGACGGGGTCCCGGTCCTGGCGACCACCGCCACCGCCAACGAGCGCGTCACCCGCGACGTCGCCGAACAGCTCCGCGCGGGTGACGCACGGCAGGACACCCTGGTCCTGCGCGGCTCCCTGGAACGGGAGAGCCTGCGGCTGGCCGTGGCGCGCCTGCCCGACCCCACCGCCCGGCTCAGCTGGCTGGCCGAGCACCTGCCCAAGATCCAGGGGTCGGGGATCGTGTACACGCTCACTGTCAGCGCGGCGCTGGAGACCGCGCGGTTCCTCGCCGAACAGGGCCTGGACGTGCGTGCCTACACCGGCCAGACCGACCCGGACGAGCGGCGCCGCGCCGAGGACGACCTGCTGGCCAACCGGGTCAAGGCGCTGGTGGCCACGAGCGCCCTGGGGATGGGCTTCGACAAGCCCGACCTCGGGTTCGTCGTCCACCTGGGCGCCCCGCAGTCACCGATCTCCTACTACCAGCAGGTCGGACGTGCGGGCCGCGGCGTGGAGCGGGCCGAGGTGGTCCTGCTGCCCGGCCGGGAGGACACACAGATCTGGGCGTACTTCGCCGGACTGTCCTTCCCGCCGGAGGCCACCGTGCGCGAGACCCTCGCCGTCCTGGCCGCCGAGGAGGCGCCGATGTCCGTGGCGCGCCTGGAGACCCGTGTGGACCTGCGGCGCACCCGACTGGAACAGATGCTCAAGGTGCTGGACGTGGACGGCGCGGTGCGGCGCGTGCGCGGCGGCTGGACCGCCACCGGGCGGCCCTGGGAGTACGACGCCGAGCGCTACGCCGCCGTCGCCGAGGCACGCGAGCGGGAGCAGGGCGCCATGCTCGACTACCTGGCCACCGACACCTGCCGGATGGAGTTCCTGCGGCGCCAACTGGACGACCAGGCGGCCCGACCGTGCGGACGCTGCGACGTGTGCACCGGTCAGTACTGGCCCACCGACGTCGATCCCGGGCGGCGTGCGGCGGCCGCGGACCACCTGGACCGGCCCGGAACCCCGATCACACCTCGGCGCCAGTGGCCCACGGGCATGGACGCCCTGGGCGTGTCGTTGTCCGGGAAGATCAAGGAGGAGTTGCGCGCGGGTGAGGGACGGGCCCTGGCCCGGTTCACCGATGTCGGCTGGGGCACCGAGCTGCGCCGGATCCTCGCCGAGGAGGCTCCCGACGAACCGGTCGGTGACCGCGTGCTCCAGGGCATCGTCCGGGTCCTGGCCACGTGGGGCTGGGAGCGTCGCCCGGTGGGTGTGGTGGCCATGCCCTCGCTCACCCGGCCGACGATGATCACCGACCTGGCCCGGAGACTCTGCGACCTGGGCCGACTGGCCCCGGTCGGGGCACTGGGCTACCGCTCCGAGAGCGGCCCGGGGCCCCGACGGCACAACAGCGCCCTGCGCCTGGGGCAGGTGTACTCGGAGCTGGTCCTGGGGGACGAGACGGCCCGACGGCTGGCGGACCTCCAGGCGGACACGCCGGGTCCCGTCCTGCTGGTCGACGACCACACGGACACGGGATGGAGCCTGACCGTGGGCGCGGCTCTCCTGCGCCGTGCCGGGGTCCCCGAGGTCCTGCCCCTCACCCTGGCCACGAGCGGAGGCTGAGCCGCGCCCCCAGGTGTCGGTTGAGGGTGTCCCGCTCCGCCGCGCGGCGGCGGGTGACGGGCGGGCCCGGGGAACCCCGCCTACCGCAGCCGCTGTCCGCGCGGTGCGCCGCGCCGGACCGGCTGTCCCTCACCCAGGTCGGGACGGGCGCCCGGCTGGTGCAGGGCGCGTGCCGCGAGCCGGTGCCCCCGGCCCAGCGCCTCCTTCGGGTGGCGCCCCGCCAGCCACTCGGGCAGGAACCCGGCGATGAACGCGTCACCGGCGCCGACCGACCCCGGCTTCGGATCGACCGGCTCGGCCGGGGCGGACACCACGCCCTCACGGGTCTTGGACGCCCACAGGCCGCCCTCGTCGCCCAGCTTGAGCACGACGTTGGGGTAGTGCGCGGTCAACACCCTGGCGGCGGCCTCCGGTTCGTCCTTGCCGGACAGCACCTTGGCCTGGGCGAGGTTGGCGAACAGCAGTCGTACGCCCTGCGTCCACTCCAGGAAGTGCTCCGCCCCCGCGCGCTCCAGCGGGGCGTGGGAGCCGCCGTCCACCGAGATGGACATGCCGCTCTCCCGGGCCATGCGCAGCGCCACCCGGGCGGCGCGCCGCGAGTCGGGGTTGATCAGGGTGTACCCGGACACGTGCAGGTGCGCGTCCGGGGCGAACACGTCCCGGGGCAGGTCCTCGGGTTGGAGCCGGGCGTTGGCACCGGGGTCGCTCAGCATCGTCCGGTCACCGCGGTGGGTGATCATGACCACGCATGTCCCGGTCGGCCGCTCCGGATCCATCACCATGCGCGAGTCCAGGCCGTACCCCATGAGCTCCATCTCGCGGGTCCGGCCGGTGATGTCGGAGCCGCGGCGGCCCACGAACGTCGTGTCGACCCCCTCGACGGCCAGCCACGAGGCGATGTTGGCCCCGGACCCACCGCCGTACATGACCACGGACGCAGGAGTGTCACTGCCGCGGGCCAACGGGTGGAACGCCTGCGCGACGGCATCGGTCATGAGGTCACCGATTACGACCACTCGTGTCATTTCGCCAGCCACCACCGAGTTGTGAGAATCCGTGCCCGCACGACGTTAACAGGTTAACGATCAGCGGCGTGTAACGAAGTGACGGCGCCACGAGTACATGACCAGACACGTCAGACGGCGCTTCGCGACCGGACCGCTCGCACCAAGGGCGCGGGGAGCGGCGGACCGGCACCCGGTCATTTCGGTCCTCCCGCATGGACTTTCCCCAGATTCGACCGAATGTCGTCTAGTCTCGCTGTCGTGCAGTCCTACCCGAACCACTGGGAAGCCGACGTCGTCCTCACCGACGGAGGCACCGCGCACCTGCGCCCCATCACCCCCGACGACGCCGACCTCCTCCGGGAGTTCCACGCGCGACTCTCCCCGGAGACGATCTACTACCGCTTCTTCGCGCCCTACCCGCGGCTGTCCGACCGCGACGTGCGCCGGTTCACCACCGTCGACTACGAGGACCGCGTGGCCCTGGTGGCCACCATCTCCGACTCCCTCGTCGCCGTGGTGCGCTACGACAAGGTCTCTCCGGAGGAGGCCGAGGTCGCCTTCGTGGTGGAGGACGCCCACCAGGGGCGCGGGTTGGCCTCGGTTCTGTTGGAGCACATCGGCGCGGCCGCCCGTGAGCGCGGTGTCCGCCGGTTCATCGCGGACGTCCTGCCCGAGAACCGCCGGATGATCAACGTCTTCCGCGAGGCCGGGTACACGGCCCAGCAGACGTTCGACGAGGGCGTCATCCGGCTCACCCTGGACCTGCAGCCCACGGACGACGCGAAGGAGGTCATGCAGGCCCGTGAACAGCGCGCCGAGTCGCGCTCGATCGCCCGCCTGCTCTTCCCCGAGTCCGTGGCCGTCATCGGTGCCAGCCGTACCGCCCACACCATCGGCCAGACCTCGCTGCGCAACCTCCTCGGTGGCGAGTTCCAGGGGCCGGTCTACCCGGTCCACCCCGAGGCCAAGGCGGTCGTGGGCGTGCGCGCCTACCCTTCCGTGCTCGACATCCCCGACCAGGTCGACCTGGCCGTCGTCGCGGTGCGGGCCGAGTCCGTCACCGAGGTCGTCGAGCAGTGCGCCGAGAAGGGCGTGCACGGCCTCGTGGTGGTCAGCTCCGGGTTCGGTGAGGTGGGGCCCGAGGGCCGGGCCCGGCAGGACGAGCTCGTGCGCACCGCCCGTGCCGCCGGGATGCGCGTCGTGGGACCCAACTGCCTGGGTATCGCCAACAGCGACCCGGCGGTCTCGCTCAACGCCACGCTCTCCCCGGACCTGCCTCCGCGCGGTCCCATCGGTTTCTTCTCCCAGTCGGGCGCGCTCGGCCGCGCCATCCTCCAGCGCGTCGCCGAACGCGGCATGGGGCTGTCGACCTTCGTCTCCGCGGGCAACCGCGCGGACGTGTCCGGCAACGACCTGGTGCAGTACTGGCAGGAGGACCCCGCCACCGAGGTCGTGCTCCAGTACCTGGAGTCGCTCGGCAACCCGCGCAAGTTCACCCGTCTGGCCCGCCGCCTGGCCAAGCAGAAGCCGGTCGTGGCGGTGCGCAGCGGCGGGTCCGCCCAGACCACTCCGACCGGGCACGCCGCGGGCGGGCTCGCACTGCCCGACTACGCGGTCACGTCGCTGTTCCAGCAGGCGGGCGTGGTGAGGGTCGACGACATCACGCAGATGTTCGACGCCGCCCAGGTGTTCGCCTACCAGCCTCTGCCGGAGGGCCCCAGGGTCGGTATCATCGGCAACTCCGACTCCCTGGAGCTGCTGGTCAAGGACGCCGCCGTGCGGCAGGGGCTCAAGCCGCACGAGCCGGTCAACCTCGGTCCGCAGGCCACGGCCGAGGACTTCGACCTGGCCCTGGAGACCGCCCTGGCCGCGGAGGACGTGCACTCGGTCGTGGTCGTCTTCGTCCCCGCGCTCCAACCCATCGGCGACGACGTCGCCCGCGTGCTGCGCGCCCGATCCCTGGGTTCGGACAAGCCGGTGGTCGCCACCTACCTGGCCCGGCAGGGGATCCCCGAGGAGCTGCGCCACGTCGGCGAGCGCGGTGAGACGCTGCGCGGTTCGGTGCCCTCCTACCCCTCACCGGAGGACGCGGTGCGCGCGCTCGCCCACGCCACGCGTTACGCCCAGTGGCGGGACCGCAAGCCCGGGCGCCACCCGGAGCTGCCCGACATCGACCGCGCCCGCGCCCGCGCCACCATCACCCGCGCGCTGAAGGGTTCGTCCGGTGACGACACGATCGCCTGGTTCGGCGGGGAGCGCCGTTACGACGAGGAGACGGCGATCTCCAGCGAGGCCGCGCGCGACCTCCTGGCCTGCTACGGCATCGCCGCCTACCCCGACATCCCGGTCACGTCCGCCGACGAGGCCGTCGTGGCCGCCGGTGAGCTCGGCTACCCCGTCGTGGTCAAGGCCGACGCCCCCGACCTGCGGGTCCGGGCGGGCGGCACGTTCGTGCGCGCCGACCTGCGTACCCCGGACGACGTGCGTAGCGCCTACCTGTCGCTGCACGACCGGTTCGGTGCGGAGGCCGACCTCGTGGTGCAGCGCATGGCCGCCCCGGGCGTGCCCACGGTGATCCGCGCGGGTGACAACAAGTCCTTCGGTTCGGTGGTCTCCTTCGGTCTGGCCGACGTGACCGCCGAACTGCTCGACGACCGGGCCTTCCGTCTGGCGCCCCTCACCGACATGGACGCGGCCGACCTCATCCACGCCGTCCGGGCCGCGCCCCTGCTCTTCGGGCTGCCCGCCGGTGCGACCTCGCTCGCCGAACAACCCAACGTGGAGGCGTTGGAGGAGCTGCTCATCCGGGTGTCGCGCCTGGTCGAGGCCTTCCCCGAGATCGGGTACGTGGACCTGGACCCGGTGCTGGTCAACGCCACCGGGGCGCACGTGCTGGGAGCGCGCATGTGGTTGCGCGAGGCCCCCGAGGTGCGGCCCGACGCCGGTCCCCGCAGGCTGCGAGGGGTGACCTTCTGATCATGGGTTGGCCCGGGCGATGGCCGTCCCGGTCGCGAAGTGTCGCCCGGAGAGGGCAGGATAGGGGTATGAGGAAATCACGTGCCGTGTCCACCGACTGGCGGCTGGAGATCGAGCGGAGCGGGTACTACCCCGCTCTGGTGATCGACGCCGTCGCCACGGCCCTGGGGGACGAGGACGCCGAAGCCTTCATCGTCCACCACGAGGCGACCTTCGACCCGGCCATGGAGATGCGGCGGCACATCACCGTCATGCTGCTGACCGCGACCCGTCTGGTGGTGTGTCACACCGACGAGCACCCGCCCACCGAGCCGGGCGGTGCCTCACACGCGTCGACCACCACCGACAGCATCCAGGTCGGCAACGTCCAGTCGGTCGCGCTCACCCGGGTGGTCCCCAACCCCGCCCAGTACACCCCCGGAAGCCTGCCGAGCGAGCTGGTGCTGAGCGTCAACCTGTCCGTGAACTGGGGAACCACCGCGCACATCGACCTGGAACCCGCCGCCTGCGCGGACGAGACCTGCGAGCTCGACCACGGGTACACCGGGGCGATCACGGCCGAGCCGCTCACCCTGCGCGTGAGTGAGGCCGCCGACGGGGCCGCGGCGGTCGCGGCGATGATGAACTTCGCCGACTCCCTCTCCGCGGTGACGGCCCGGTAGCGAGGCCGGGTCAACGGCCAGGGGCGTACGGGACTCTGCGACACGGGGCAGACCGTGTGCGAGGAACGAGCGGCAGCCGCCGCCGAGGATGGGGAACCGCGCTCTCCACGCCCCCGAGCCCCGCAGGAGGAGGCTGCGCCGTCAGGTGCCCGCTGAGGGCGGCGGCGCGGGCGTGTGAGCACACGAAAACACAGCCGTGACAGGGACTTAACGAACACGGTGCCGGGCAGCGTGGTGTCTTAACAATCCGGCCGTCTAAGGTTGAACCGGATTCGTGCATACCGCCACAAGCGAGACGTGCCAGGTCGCAAACCGGGCACGTGCGCGTCGCGTCCCCCGGACCCGCGCGCCCACACGGAGAAAGGTCAGCCTGCGATGACGCAGCACCCGTCCCCGGCGTCCCCGGAGGACGCCCCCCTGGTACGCCTGACCGTCGACCGCGCCATCGCCACGGTCACCCTCGACTCCCCCCGCAACCGCAACGCGCTGTCCGCCCGGCTGCGCTCGGAACTGTCCAAGGCCCTGTCCGACGCGATGGCCGACGACGAGGTGCGCGGCATCGTGCTCACGGGGACCGGCCCGGTCTTCTGCGCGGGGGCCGACCTGAAGGAGGTCGGAGCGGCGCTGCGGGGCGAGACGGTCGAACCCGCACCGGAGCTTCCGGCCATCTTCGAGCAGATCATGGGTGCCCCCAAACCCGTCATCGCGGTCCTCAACGGCGCCGCCCGCGCGGGCGGGATCGGGCTGGTGGCCTCGGCCGACATCGCCCTGGCGCCCAAGAGCGCGACGTTCGCCTTCACCGAGGTGCGCATCGGCGTGGTACCGGCGATCATCTCCGTCCCGGTGTCCGCGCGGATGCACTCACGCCAACTCAGCCGTTACTTCCTCACCGGGGAGCTGTTCGACGCCTCGGCGGCGGCCAAGGCCGGGCTGATCACCCAGGCGGTCCCCGACCGGGAGATGGCGCACGCCGTGGACGCCGTCCTCCAGGGGCTGCGCGGGTCGGCGCCGCGCGCGCTGTCGCGCACCAAACAGCTCCTCGACGAACTCGGTTCCGGTGCCCTGGCCAGCGCGGACCGGCGCACCGAGGCCTTCACCCGGATGGGCGAGCTGTCCGCCGAGTTCTTCGCCGGAGAGGACGCCGCCGAGGGGCGCGCGGCCTTCTTCGACAAACGTCCTCCCCGCTGGGCCCAGTAACCGGCCCGCGGGGTCGCGCCCCGCCGTTCCCGCACCCGGCCGCGGCCAGAGGTCGGACGCTCCGGTGACCCCGGCGTCCGATCCCGGCCGGGGTACGCCTCCGTCGGTGGACGGTCCACAATGGAGGGGTGAGCTACTCCGGAGATACCAGGGTCGGCGGCCCCGCCGACCTGCGCCAACTACCGCACCTGACGATCGCCAAACTCTCTGTCGGCCCCATGGACAACAACGTCTACCTGCTGCGTTGCCAGGCCACGGGGGAGGGCGTACTGATCGACGCCGCCGACGAGGCGGATCGGATCCTCGACCTCATCGGTGAGCGGGGACTGGCCCGCGTGATCACCACCCACCGCCACCAGGACCACTGGAGGGCCCTCGCCGAGGTCGTCGGCCAGACCGGCGCTCGCACGGTCGCCCACCCCGCTGACGGGGACGACCTCCCCGTGTCGGTGGACGAGCCCGTCGAGCACGGTGCGCGGGTGCCCGTCGGCGCGTGCTCCCTGACCGTGGTCCACCTGCGCGGGCACACGCCCGGGTCGATCGCGTTGCGCTACGACGACCCCGAGGGCCACACCCACCTGTTCACCGGTGACTCCCTGTTCCCGGGCGGGGTCGGCCGCACGCTGCGCGACGAGGACTTCCGCTCCCTCTTCGCCGACGTGAGCGAGCGCCTGTTCGACGAGCTGGACGACGACACCTGGGTCTACCCCGGGCACGGACGCGACACCACGCTGGGTGCGGAACGCCCCAAGCTCGCGGAGTGGCGCGAGCGCGGCTGGTAGCCGCCCCGGCGACCACCGGGTCAGGCGGCCCGGTCAGGCGCCGAAGCAGCAGAACCCGGCCGGTCCGAGGTGGAGAGCCACCGCCTCGGACGCCGGGACCCCCGCCGCCAGCGCGCGGTGGAAGCGCACCATGGCGTCACCGGTCTCGGTGTCCCGGACGGGGACCGGGCTGGCCACCACCGTGCGTGCGCCGCGGGCGTGCAGGGCGCCGACGAACCCTGACGGAGTCCCCGTGACACCTCCGAAACCGCGCCCGTTCCAGCAGGTCGAGAGGGTCACCAGGGCGGGCACCGCGGTGAGCTTGGTCAGGTCGCGGGCGAGCAGGGGGCCGTCCGCGAGGTCGACTGAGGCGAGCAGGGGTACGCGGTCCGGGACGTGGCCGTGCCCGGCCAGGTGGACGACGTCGGATTCCCCGAACCCGGCCAGCACGTCGGCCGACCGGGCCCTCTCTCCGCCGAGGACGCGCGCTCCCGGATAGACGCGGGTCAACGCGGTCACCTCCCGACACGCTCCGCCGGGTGTGGGGGCGGCCACCAACAGAACCCGTTCCGCCGACGGGCGCGGCCGGTCCGCGCGCTCCACCCAGAACCGGGCGGTGGGCACCAGGTCGACCGGCCGTCCGCACAGGGCGGGCAGCATCCCCCACGGCGGGTCGCCCAGGCGCGGGTCGGCGGCCAGCACCAACGGGCGGTCCCCGAGCAGGGGGAGGAGCGGTGCCAGGAGCGCCCGGGAGGCCTCCGCCGCGGCGCTGCGGACCTCCACCGCGCGGACGCGGCACGCAGGCGCGGGCAGCGCGTGGGTGAACCGCGCCAGGGCCCGGACGGCGGGGGAGAGCGGGCCCAGGGGACGCGCGTGGACCCGCCCGGCGACCGCGACCAGGGCGACGGTGTCGTGTCCGGCCCAGGTGAGGTGGACGAACGCCCGGTCGGGCCCCAACCGGTCCAGCAGTGCGGCGGCGACCGGGGCCGGTACGGCGCGTCCGGTGCGCTCCAGGCCGCCCCGCCCGCGACACGCGCGCCACCGCGCCGCCTCCCACATCCGGGCGTGGTGCTCGGTCCGCGGTCCCCGACCCCGGGCCAGGGCGGTGCGGTATCGCCCGGCCAGTTCGGCCAGGTCCGGGGAGGCGGGCTCGTGCGGCCCCGGAACGTGCGCCGCGGCCCAGGTGCGGGACAGCTCCGCCCACTCCAGCGCGGTCACGGGCGCTCCCGCGAGGAGCGCGGCCTCCAGCCCGGCGCGGACGACGTGCGGGTCGTGGGCGGCCGACCCCAGCCACGGCCCGGGCGCGGGCGCGGCACCCCGGGCCAGGACGTCCAGGGCCCGCAGAGGAGCGGCCCGGAGACGGTGCTTCGCGGGTGGGGCGACGAGGGGAATCCGGACGCGCAGGCCGTTCCTGGCCCGGCCGACCGGGGTCGATCCCCGGGCCGGTCCAGGGTGGGCGTCCGTGGTCGGGCGGGCGGGTGTCCGAGCGGTCGGGGCGGCGGCGAGGGCGAGGCGTTCGAGACGGGCCGCGAGCCGATTCCACAGGGATCCCGGTCCGAACGTGCCGCGTACCCTCCGCGTGAGTTCGACCGCGCGTTGGCGGTCCCCCTCCAGGAAGCGCAGTTTGGCCTCCACGAGCAGGGCGCTCGCGGAGGTCGAGCCGTTCTCGAGCCACGGTCCCTCGTCGAGCGTGGCCGCGGCCTCCTCGACCAGTCCCTCCGACAGCAGGGCCTCGGCCAGGTCCACGTGCAGGGCCTCACGCCGTGCGGTCGGCAGGCGGGGCAGCAGGCCCAGGAAGGTGTCGATGGCCGTGACCGTGTCGCCCCGGTAGAGGGCGAGGCACCCCTGGTTGTGCCGAGCGACCAGTCCCAGGAGCGGGAGTCCGCGTTCGAGGGTGAGCGTGTGGGCCTCGGCGAGGTGGTCCTCGGCCTGGTCGAAACGGCCGCACATGGTCTGGGCCAGCCCCAGGTTGACCAGGACCCCCGGCAGGACCGGTGCGTCCTCGGCGGCGGGGTGGCCGCGCAGGCGGCGGTGGGTGTCGGTGAGGAGGTCGGCCGTGGTCGCGAACAGGCCGCTGCGCGCGAGCCGCACCCCGCGCCTGATCCGGGCCAGGAGGTGTCGGCCGGACGCCGGGTCGGACCGGTGGACGTCGGAGGTCACGTGCGCGCCGCCTTTCGCGAGGGGAGGGCTCGGGCCCGCCGCCCTGCGGGGGCCACCCGGATCCACTGATAGCAGCGGGCGGTCGCGCGGGGGAGCCTTCGCGGTCAAGCTGTGCAAAGGCCCGGGTGCGAAGGCGGACGAAGCGGGTGAAGGCGGGTGCGTCGCGCCGGGTTCGTGTGTGTTCCGAACCCGCTTTCGGAGTGTCCTGTTCTGTGGCGTCCGGTGCGTGGCCGGTGCCCTTCGGACGACCGCCCGCGGTCGCCCGGTTGCCGGGGCTCAGGCGGTGAACCAGCCCGTGACCAACGGTGGGCGGCCGGTCCGGTGCAGGGCGAGGCTGAGCGGTCCGCGCCGGAGCCCGGGCACGGAGAAGCGGCCGTCGGAGCCGACACGGAGGCGGTCGGTGGTTCCGGGGTACCGGACGTCCACGATGACGAACGAGAAGTCCCCGCTGACCAGCCCGGACAGGGACCGGTGCGGCCCGTGGACGCGGATCCGCAGGTCGAGGGTGAGGCCGCCGTGGTCGAACCGCAGCGTGGTCAGCAGGGCGCCGTCGGTGTCGCGCGCGTCCTCGGGGGCCGGCGGAGTCTGGAGGGTGAGGTCGGCGAGGTCGGCGTCGTCGTCGCGGCGGTCGAAGGCGGCCAGGGCCGCCTTCCGGCCCTCGGTGGCCCACGGAGGGAGGTGGTCGGTGCGTTTCCTCACTGCGGTTCCTCCAGGATGCGGCGGAGTCGGCGCCTGACGCGGCGGCGCCGGTTCGCGTCGACGCGGGGGTCGGAGCGGGTGTCGGGGTCGCGCGGGGTGTCGTCGAGGAGGCGCAGTGCCACGATCCGGTCCTGCGGGGGCAGGCGGCGGATCGCCCTGTGCAGCTCGTCGTGCCGTTCCCGCTCCAGGTACTGGGATTCGAGGTCGGGGCCGCCGGGGGCGGGCAGGCGGGTGAGGACGTCCGGGGCGACCGGGCTCTGCCGTGCGCAGTGCCGACGCTGGCGGGCGCACACGTCGTTGGTGACGCGGCGCAGCCAGGCGCGGAGCCGGTCGGGGGAGTGGAGCCGGGGAAGGTGCTGGTTCAGGGTGAGCCACACGGTCTGGACCGCGTCCTCGCGGTCCGGGTCGGAGAGGCGGTAGGAGCGGGCGACCGCGTTCACGAGCGGCAGGTGGCGGTCGACGATGCCCTCCCACGCCCGGGGATCGCCCTCCCGCGCGCCCCGGACGAGGTCGGCGTCGGCGGGTTCGGGGGCGGCGGGGCCGTCGGACTCCGGGGCGGAAGTGGCCGGAACCGGCAACGCGGCAGGGGTTTCGTTCCCGGTATCGGTCCACAGTACCGTTCCCCGGGAGGAGGAAGGGCTGCTCACGTCCTCGTACGGCTGGTCTGGCACACCCGCCCCCACTATGATCAGACTTCCTGTCCGCTCCGGGTGTCACGCTAGTCTCCGGGTGCCCCGGGCGTGGTGGGAACACCGCAAATCCCGGTGTTACCGCTGGTACCCAGAGAGCCCTTAGGGCACAATGGGGCGAAAGGTATTCAGGCGGGTCTGCAACCTTCTCGTGGATACGAGGGCGTCGGGGAAGCGCACTCGTTCGTATCAGGAGGTTCGGTGTCCGCACGTGGCGTCTTGTACGTCCACTCAGCGCCCGCGGCGCTGTGCCCACACGTCGAGTGGGCGGTCGCGGGCGTCGTTGGCGTACCCGTGAAACTTGACTGGGTCGCGCAGCCGGCGGCCCCCGGCCACCACCGCGCCGAGCTGAACTGGCAGGGCCGACCGGGGACCGCGGGCGAGGTGGCCTCGGCGCTGAACTCGTGGCAGCGCCTGCGGTTCGAGGTGACCGAGGAGGGGTCGCCGGGGTGTGACGGCGTGCGTTACAGCTACACGCCGTCCCTGGGCATGTGCACCGCGATCACCAGCGCCGCCGGCGAGGTACTGGTGCCGGAGGGGCGCCTGCGCGCCGCGATGACGCGGTCGGCCGCCAACGGCACCGATCTGGCCACGGAGATCGAACACCTCATGGGGCGGGCCTGGGACGAGGAGTTGGAGCCGTTCCGGTACGCGGGCGACGGAGCCCCGGTCCGCTGGCTCCACGCGGTGGGCTGAGGCCATGGCGGGGCGGGGACCCGAGGGCTCCATGGCCCCGTCGTCCGGCGTCAGCGTGCCGACCGGGTCGAGCATCGGCGGACGGCTGGGGGTCGGAGCGGTGCGCACGGGTGTGATGACAGGATGGCGGCATGGTGACGAATCAGCCGTGGACGGGCCTTCACGGTGACCTGTCGGCGGCGAAGACACTGGTGTACGACCCAATCGGTTTCGCCTGCCCGCCACCGGTGATCGAACCGGAGGGGGCTGACTACGCGGCGTGCGCGTTCACGCTCGACGGTCGCTCGGTCCGGTTCCGCGTGGCCAGGACCACCCCGGCGAAGGTCGGCCAGTTCGTCACCGTGTGGCAGCGCTCCGAGGAGGGGCCGATCCGGCCCTTCGACGTCGCCGACGGCGTGGACCTCTTCGTCGTCAGCAGCCGCGACGCCGACGGCTTCGGACAGTTCGTGTTCCCGCGCGAGGTGTTGTGCGAACGCGGCATCGTCTCCCGCGGCGGCTCCGGAGGCAAGCGCGGGTTCCGCGTCTACCCGCCGTGGGTGACCACGGCCAACCGGCAGGCCCGCGGCACTCAGGCATGGCAGGTGGAGTACTTTCTCGACCTCGGCGGGGGCGGGGGCGGGCCCGTCGACCTGACTCTCGCCCGGTCCCTCCACCACCCGTCGCAGTGACCCGTCCCGGGCGCCCTTCCCGGCCCCTCAGTGCGGTCCGTCCCCACCGGGCCAGACGGTGGCCGCGACCAGCACGGCTCCCCAGACGCCCAACGGCACCAGCGGCCAGTACGGTACGAGTTCGCCCGCGGTCAGGCTCACCACCGCCCACACGGCGGTGAGGACGGCCGCGACACCCGCCCACCACCGCCACTCGTCGCCCCACTCGCGCATCGGCACGGGCGGGGTGAGGTCCCCGTGGGCGGAGCGGTGCTCCCGGCGCGGGTCCGGGGCGGGGTCCGGTGCCGAAGGGGGGTCCCCGGTCCGCGGGAGGTCCGCGGTCAGCGACCACAGCTCCCCGACCAGCACCGAGGACAGGGCCAGACCCACCCTGCGGTCGTACTCCCCAAGGTCCAGGCGGCCCTCCACGAACGCCACGGTGAGGTGGTCGACCGTACGGTCGCGTTCGGCGTCCGAGGCGCGCATCCGGTGCAGAGGCAGACGTCGGTCCTCCACTTCCCACCCCCAGCAGGCGCGGTTGGTGACCACACCATACGCGCCGTGCCGGGCCCGGGGAAGGGATGCGCGGGCCCGCCTCACCACCTCCTCGACGCACCTCCCAGGAACGGGTGTTATCGCAGGTCAGGACGTTAACCAGTGGGCGACGGCGCGGCCCGTGGCGGGGTCGGCGGCGCCCACCAGGCCGGTGTGCTCGTAGGTTCCCCGGTAGTCGAACCCGGACCCGTCCAGCCGGGTGACCCGGCCCCCCGCCTCCTCCAGCACGAGCGCGGGCGCGGCCACGTCCCAGTCGCGCACGGGTACGTCCTTGACGAACAGGTGCGCCGACCCGTCGGCGACCCTGCACAGCTTCAGCGCGATGCTGCCGCTCTCCAGGTAGCCGCGGTACCCGAAGTGGTCGTAGACCCGCCGCGCGATCCCCCGGGGCTCGGGGGTGTTGTCGGTGAGCACGCCCGTCCCGGGCGGGGCCTGCGCGGGTCCGGTCAGGCGGCGGCCGTCCCGGCGGGCGCCCCGGCCCCGGACGGCCGTGTACAGCGTCGCGGTCTCCGGGGCGAACACCGCCGCCACCTCGGGCCGGTCGTCGACCACCAGGGCGGCCTGCGTCACGTAGCCCGGGAATCCGTGCGCGTAGCTGGCGGTCCCGTCGATGGGGTCGATCAGCCAGTAGCGCCGCGGCCGCTCCAGGACCAGCGACGCCGGGTCCTCCTCGCTGACCACGGGGACGTCCCGGTCGATCGCCGACAGCCGCTCGGACAGCGCGCGGTGCGCCATGGCGTCCGCCCGTGCCTTGAACTGGCTCCCCTCCCAGACCCCGCCGAGCGCGTCGGGGTCGGCCCGCCACTTCCTGAGCAGCGCGCCGACCTCCGTCACCGCCGCCGCGGCCGCCTCCGCCAGCGGGCGCGCGCCGCTCACCGGGACACCGTCCCGGCCGCCTCCGGTGCGGGGGACAGGCCGTGCGAGGTGAACTCCTCCTCGCTGATGAACTCGTCCGTCCACCGTCGTACCATCGCCACGCCCTCCCGCCACTCGTCGGTCAGCCGCGGCCCTCCCGTGACCGCCTGCCGCAGCAGCCCGGCGATCTCGTCGACCCCGGCCGCCGCCGTCAGCGCGGCCGTCGAGGAGAAGCGTGGGTTGATCTCGAAGATCCTGGGCCGCCCCGCGGCGTCCAGGCACAGCTGCACGTTGAACGGGCCGTCGGCGCGCAGGGCCGCCTGCACGGCCCGGCAGGTCTTTGCCACCGCCGGGGCGCGGCGGGTCACCGCGTACCGGGTGACCCCTTGTTTGAGGACCACCTCCTTGGGCACCACGGCCTGGACCCGGCCGTCGCGCCACACCACCACGGACACCGTGAACTCGGGTCCGGTGACGCGCTCCTGCACGATGAGCTCCTCGGGCGCGTACCCGCCCGCGGCCACGACCCCGGGCAGGTCGGCCCGGGAGCCGATGACCGCCACACCGCGGCTGCCCCGGCCGCTGCGGGGCTTGACGACGAACGCGCCGGGGGCGTCCCCGGCGTCGGACGGCCAGTCCGTCGCCGGCCAGGTACGGGGCACACCGATCCCGGCCGCGTCCAGCCGCCGCATGAGCAGCCCCTTGTCCAGGCAGGTGGTGACGAACTCCGTCCGGGGGAGCAGCACGCACACCCCCTCGTCGGCGAGCTCCGCGACCCTGACCAGCTCCTCGTCCACGAGGGGGACCACCGCGACCGCTCCCTCGCGGGCGCACAGCTCCCGCATCCGGGGCAGGAAGGCGTCGCTGTCCCCCGGAGGCACCAGGTACCCGCGGTCGGCGAGGTACAGGCCGGGCGCGGCGGGGTCGATGTCGGTGGCGACCACCCGGAAACCCGCCTCGCGCAGGTGGAGGATGGTGCCGGGGGTCGGGGCCGAACCCGCCGTCGTCACCACGACCGTCGGCCTCGTCACTGGTTGCTGGGGCACCGCTGATCCCTCCCGGGGTGTGGGGGCGGTCGGGCGACCGTGCGCCGAGCCTAGAGGTCTCGGGCGGAGTTCGCCCCGGAATTGGCCGAATCCGGCAGCGACGTCAACCGAAGCGGCCTCTCCCGCGTGTATCCCACGCCCCCGGGAGGGAGAGGGGCGGGTGCGGGTGCCCGGCGCCGCCGGGCACCCGCACCCGATCAGTCGGCCCGCGACCTCAGCTCCGCTCGTACACGGGAGCGATGACCGCACGCGCGATGGCGTGCGCGAACAGGTTGAAGCCGACGAAGGCGGGGCTGGCCGAGGCGTCCACGTCGAGGCGGGGTACGTCCAGGGCGTGGACCGCGAACATGTAGCGGTGCGGCCCGTGCCCGGGGGGCGGGGCGGCACCGACGTAGCGGTGGCCCCCGGCGTCGTTGCGCACGGTCACGGCTGGTTCCGGCAGGCCGGAACCCTCACCCGCGCCCGTCGCCAACTCGGTGACCTCGGCCGGGATGTTGCACACCGACCAGTGCCAGAACCCGCTGGCGGTCGGTGCGTCGGGGTCGAAGCAGGTGACGGCGAAGCTCCGCGTCCCCTCGGGGAAGCCGCTCCAGGACAGGTGCGGTGAGACGTCCTCGCCGCCAGCTCCCATGATGCCGCTGACCTGGGGCCTGGACAGGGTCTGCCCGTCGGCGACGTCGTCACTGGCCAGGGTGAACGTCGGCAGCTCTGGCAGGAAGTCGTAGGGGGAGGGTGGCGTGGCCACGGTCGGGGCCTCCTTCGCTCGGGTCGAGTGGGTTCCGGTGCCCGTCGGGTGCGCCGTCGCTCCGCGTCGCCGCTCCGCGCCGGGGCCGCGTTCCTCCGGGCCCTACGAACATACGCCCGGTCGGGGCGCCCCGTCGCCGTCGGTCGCCCGCCGTGTCGGAGGCGGCCGCCCGGGGCAGACGACATACCGACCGCGCGGTATGGTCGGGGTCGACAGCGGACACGAACCGGATGCGGTATCCGGTCCACCGACAGGGAGTCGCCATGACCGCTCGCTGGGGCATCACCATCCCCCTGGAGGGGGTTCCCCTCCTGGAACAGAGGTCCGTCATCGAGCAGCTGCCCGACCTCGGCTACACCGACGTCTGGTCAGCCGAGGCCAACGGCGCCGACGCCTTCACACCGCTCGCGCTCGCCAGCGTGTGGGCGCCGGGCCTCCGTCTGGGCACGGCCATCGTGCCCGTGTACACACGCGGTCCCGCGACCCTGGCGATGAGCGCCGCCGCGCTGGCGGCCGCCGCGCCCGGCCGCTTCGCGCTGGGGATCGGCACCTCGTCCAACGTCATCGTGGAGAAGTGGAACTCCATCCCCTTCGCGGAGCCCTACAAGCGGATCCGCGACACCCTGCGCTTCCTCCGCGAGGCGCTGACCGGCGCGAAGGTCCGGGCGGAGTACGACACCTTCTCCGTCCAGGGGTTCACCCTCGGGGCGGTGCCCGAGCAGGCCCCTCCGCTGCTCGTCGCGGCACTGCGGCCCGGCATGCTGCGGCTCGCGGGGCGCGAGGGCGACGGCGCGATCATCAACTGGCTGTCCGCGGAGGACGTGCGCACCGTCGTCCCCCACGTGCGCGGAGCCGCCGAGGACGGACAGGACCGGGAGGTGGTCGCCCGGATCTTCGCGATCCCCGACACCGACCCGGACACGGCCCGCGGGATCGGCCGCTGGGCCATCTCCGCCTACCTCAACGTGCCCGTCTACCGCGCCTTCCACGAATGGCTCGGACGCGAGGAGCTCACCCCCATGTGGAAGGCGTGGGACGAGGGCGACCGCAAGGGCGCACTGGAGGCCATCCCCGACTCGGTCGTGGACGACCTGATCGTGCACGGCCCCGCGGAGTACTGCCGGGAACGGATCCGCGCCTACGCCGACGCCGGGGTCACCACCCCCGTCATCGCGCCGATCGTGCCCGGGGACCCCGTGGCCGCCGTCCGCGCGCTGGCGCCCGCGACCTGACACCGCGGGGGTCAGCGCGACTCCAGCGGCCCCAACAGGCGGCGGGCGCGCAGTACCAGCTCCAGCTCGAAGCGGGCACCGGGATCACGCAGGCGCGGGCCGAACAGCTCGTCCAGCCTGCGTATCCGGTACCGCACGGTCTGCGGGTGCACGCGCAGGCGGAGAGCCGCCTCGTTGGCGTTGAACCCCGTCTCCAACCATGCCAGCAGGGTGTCGGCCATCCGGTCGCGCTGGGGCGCACGCAGTCGCGCGATCGGGGCCAGCCGCCTCCGCGCCAGTTCCGCCAGCAGGGCCGTGTCCCGCGACAGCAGCAGCGTCGACAGGTGGTCGACCCACCGCATGACGCCGTCGCCGGGCAGCACCCCGTCGCGGACCAGCTCCGCCAGGTCACGGGCCCGCGAGAGTGAGACGGGGACCTCCTCCGGCGCCACACTCGGCCCCAGGGCCGCCGAACCGCCGCGCAGCGACCGCTCCAGGGTCCGCAGCCGCCCGGGTCCGTCGGGGTCGGGCACCAGCGCGCACGGTTCACTCCGGTCCAGGTCCACCAGGACGTCGGACGGCAGTGCGGGGGGTACGGACCGCTCCCCGGGCAGCAGTACCGCAACCGCGACCCGTTCGGGGACCCGCCACCGCGCCGCCCGGGCCAGTGCCGCCACCGTCCCGGCGGCCCCGCCGGCGCCCGCCAGCAGCTCCTCCAGCAACCGTGCCCGGCTGCGCTCGCGCTGGTCGGAGTCGGTCCGGCGCACCCCGGCGTGGCCCTCGGCCGCGGCCGAGGTGAGCTCCTCCTGGAACGCGAACAGCGCCTCACCCAGGACCACCACGTCCTGACGGGTGAACGCGTCCGTGACCGCCAGCCGCCGCCACGCGATCGCCACCGCCGTGCGCATCCCGGTGTGCAGCCGCTCCAGCGTCCGCCCGCCGCGGGCCTCCTCGGCCCCGAACGCGCGGAACTCCTCGACGACGCCGACCGGGCCGTCGGGGCCGCGGCCGTCCTCCACCCGGTCGAGGAAGGCGTACGCCGCCGCCGCGACCAACGCGCGCCACGCCTCGGCGTCACCGGGCTCCAGGGCCGGGCCGTGTGCCTCCGCGCGGCGCCGCACCGCCTCGACCGCGTTCCGCGCCAGCCCCGGTACCAGGGGGCGCAGCCGCGCGCCCACGTTCGGGGGGAACCGGGAGAACGGGTCCGTCGGGGACTCCTCCCACTGCGGATACGCCATGCCACCTCCGGCGCGGACGCACGGCCCAAGCCGGTCGTGGCACGCCCGCGCGTGCTCCGTGCGCCAGAAAGCCCCATCGTTGACGCGGTCCGCCGGGGCGCACCGCGGTCCCATCCCACCAGAGGGCCGCCGCGCCGACAACCCCGATCCTCGGCGCTACAGCGGATGCAGGTGGGCGGCGGCGGAGGCCCGTACCCCCTCCGACACCCGGTCCAGCAGCGGCGAGCGCAGGTTCCAGCGCTGCCAGTACAGCCGCACCTCCACCGGGCGGTCGGGGGCGAGCGCGACCAGCCGCCCCTCCCCGATCTCCGCCAGGCACTGCTGCTCGGGCACCACGCCCCACCCGAGCCCGAGCAGGATGGTTTTGGCGAAGTCCGTCGAGGCCGGGATGAAGTGGCACGGCGCCTCCGGTCCGCGTCCGGTCAGCTCACGCAGGAACTGCTCCTGGAGTTCGTCCTTGCGGTCGAAGTTGACCACCGGAGCGTGCGCGAGCCGTTCGGCGTCGACCGGGTCGCCCAGGTGCGCGGCGGCGAAACCCGGGGTGCACACGGCGTGGTAGCGCATGGTCCCCAGACCCTCGACCGCGCACCCCTGGACCGCCTCCGGGGTCGAGGTGACCGCGGCCATCACGGTCCCGGAGCGCAGCAGCGACGTGGTGTGCTCCTGGTCCTCCCGGTGGACGTCGAACACCGCGCCCAGGTCGGAGGGGAGTTCGGCGAGCGCCTCCAGGAACCAGGTGGAGAGGCTGTCGGCGTTGACCGCCAGCGGAACGCAGACCCGGCCGACCCCGTCCTGCCCGGCCTGGAGTTCGGCCAGCACGTCCCCGTCCAGGAGGACCACCTGCCGGGCGTAGCGCAGGACCACGTCGCCCGCCGACGTCGGCGCCACCGGGTTGGTGCGCCGCACCAGGACCTTGCCCGCGGCCTGCTCCATCGTCCGGATCCGCTGGGAGACCGCCGAGGCGGTCACGTGCAGGCGCCGGGCGGCGGCCTCGAAGGTCCCCTCGTCCACGAGCGTGGTGAGGGTGCGCAGGTGGTCGAACTGGAAGGGCATCAACAGCCTTTCTTAAGGGTTCTAAGAAAGTTTAGCTTTACTGCATACCCTGGGGGTCCTAACGTTCCGGACGTGAACGAATCCCTGCTCGCGGCGGTGCTCGGCCTGGGCACCGGGCTCGCCCTCATCGTGGCCATCGGCGCCCAGAACGCCTACGTCCTCCGGCTCGGCATCGACGGCCGCCCCCGCACGGTCCTGGCCGTGGTCCTGGTCTGCGCCCTGTCGGACGCCGTCCTCATCACCGCCGGGGTCCTCGGCGTCGGGGCCGTCGTCGAGGCGGTGCCGACGGCGCTCGTCGCGGTGCGCGTCCTCGGCGCCGGGTTCCTGGTGGTGTACGGCCTGCTCGCGGCGGTCCGGGTCGTGCGCCCCGGCGCGCTCGCCTCCGACGGCGGTCCGCGCTCCCTGCGGCTCGGCTCCGCGGTCGCCACCGCCCTCGCCATGACCTGGCTCAACCCGCACGTGTACCTCGACACGGTGGTCTTCCTCGGCTCCGTCGCCAACCAGCAGGACGGCGAGGCGCGCTGGTGGTGGGCGCGCGGCGCGGTGACCGCCAGCTTCCTGTGGTTCTTCGCCCTGGGCTTCGGCGCCCGGCTCCTGCGCCCGGTGTTCGCCCGGCCGGGCGCGTGGCGGATCCTGGACGGGGTGATCGCCGTCGTCATGCTCTCGCTCGGCGCCCGCCTGGCCCTCGGCGGCTGACACCGCCCGGGACGTGTCCCGGGGCGCGCCCTACGTCGGGAGGCGACCCGGGGGCCGCCCCCCGGCGTAGCGGGACGGGCTCCGGAGACGACGCGCCGGCCGCGGTCCCGTTCCTAGGGTGGACCCATGACCGACCAGAAGCGGGCCGCCCCCGGCCTGTCGTACCCCGTGCTCGTACTCCTGGCGCTGCTCGCGGTACCCCGCGTGGTCCTGCACGACCTGTCCGTCATCGCGCCGGGCACCCTCGCCAACGGGCTGCTCGTCTTCGTGCCCCCGCTGGTGTGGATCGCCGTGGTCCTGGTCCGGCGGGTGCCCCGCCCGTTCGCGACCCTCCTGGCCGTGGGGGCGGTCTACGGCGTGTTCCTCGCGCTCGGGCACCAGCTGCTGTGGAGCTGGTCCTTCGGCGACGACCAGCCCGCGCTCGGCGGCAACCTCGCGGACCTCGCCCCGGCGGCGCAGACCGTTGTCATCCGCGGATTCTCCGTGGTCAGCAGCCTGGTGACCGGTACGGCCGTGGGTGCGCTGTGCGGGCTGGCGGCCCTGGCCGCCCGGAGGCTCACGGGCACGCGGGCGGCCTGATCCGGTCCGGGACCCGGAGCCCGGGCCGGATCAGGCCCCGAAACGGGAGCGCGGGGTCCGTGCTCACCAACTGGACGTGGTCACACCGGGCAGCTCCCCCCGGTGGGCCGCCTCGCGGAACCGGATCCGCGACAGCCCGAACCTGCGCAGGTGCCCGCGCGGGCGGCCGTCCACCGAGTCCCGGTTGCGGACCCGCGTCGGACTGGCGTCGCGGGGCTGGCGCTGGAGCTCGCGTACGGCGGCCTCGCGCTCCGCCGGGCCCGACTCCGGGCTCCGGATGATCCGCTTGAGCTCGGCGCGCCGCTCGGCGTGGCGGGCCACGATCCGCCTGCGGTGCTCGTTCCGGGCGATCTTGCTCTTCTTGGCCATCTCAGATCCTCTCCCCGCGCGCCCGGATCCGGGCGACCACCCGTTCGATGCCCTGGGCGTCGATGACCCGCATGCCCCTGGCGCTGACCCGCAGTCGGACGTACCGGTTCTCGCTGGGCAGCCAGTACCGCTTGTTCTGGATGTTCGGGTCGAACCGGCGGCGGGTGCGCCGGTGCGAGTGCGAGACGGCGTTCCCGAAGCTCGGGGCACGGCCCGTCACCTGGCAGACACGTGACACGGTGGTTCCTCCTCGTTCGTTCGGTCGGGGCTCTCCGCGGCCGGTCAGGGTTTCCCGGACGCGGGGGTGTGGGGCGGGTACGGGAGCAGGGCCGTCTCGCGGGCGTTCCTCACCGCCGCGGTGACGAGCCGCTGCTGCCCGGCGGTCAGCCGCGTGACCCGGCGGCTGCTGATCCTGCCCTTCTCGGAGACGAACCCGCCCAGCAGTGCCACGTCCTTGTCGTCGACGTGGTCGGCGTCGCCGAGCGGGTCGGCGCATCTGCGGGACGGACCGCTTCCTCCCGTCCGTCGGGATCCGGAGCTCATGGGCGGTCCTCTCTCACAGGGCGTCGGCGAAGGGGTCGTTCCGGAGCGGCCGTCCGGTCTCCTCCTCGGTGACCAGGCACGAGTCGAGCAGCGCGACCAGGCCCTCGGCGTCCAGGTCGACCCCGGTGAAGGCCAGGTGCTGTCCGCGGTCCCCGACGACCGGGTCCCAGTCCAGCCGGGCGGCGGAGCGCCGGGCCTCGGAGACCAGCTCCATGGCGGCTCCGGGCAGGGCGTCCAGCCACGGGCCGCCGCTCTCCAGGACCAGGGCGTCGCTGTGGGCGTCCCAGACCAGGAGGGTGTCGGGTCGGCTGGCCAGCCAGATCCGCCCCCGGCTGCGCAGACCGGCCGAGACCAGCCGCTCCAGCGCCTCGTGCGTGCGCTCCGGGTGCAGCGGCCTCCTCCGGGACCAGGTCACGGTGCGCACCCGGCCGTCCGTGCGGGGGAAGTACCGCGCCCACGCGAGGTTGGTGCGGTTGGCCGCGGCCTCGGGGTCGAACCGGCCGCGTGCGAGGTCGGCCAGAGCCGCTCCGGGCGTGAGGAGGGCGGCGGCCGGGTTGAGCTGTTCCAGCAGCGAGCGCGCCTCGTCGCGGTATCTGTTCCCGTGCAGGGCGATCGCGGTGGGGTACTCGATCTGGCGCGCCAGGACCTCGGCGACGGTGCGGTCGTCCTCCACGGCGATGTCCAGGCCGCGGTCGCGCAGGTCGTCGTGGGTGGCCAGGTCGGGGAGCAGGCGGTCGGCGCTCACCGCGGTCAGGACGGCGGCCAGTTCCAGCTCGGGCCGGGCGGCGACGGTCTCGGCGACCGTCCGGGGTTCGACGACGTCCCAGGCCTCGACCACGCACAGGGTGTGCTCGCCCTCGGCGGCCAGCCGCAGCAGGAGCGGCACGAGGTCCTCGCGCAGGGTGCACGACGCGCACAGGTGGTCCAGTTCGACCGGGGCGCGGTCGAGGGGGCCCCAGCGGTCACGGATGACGCGGTGGACACGGCCCTCACCGATCCCCTCGAGGTCGTGGTGGACCGCCACCGACCTCGGCACCGCGGCGAGCAGCGCGTCCACCGTCCGCCCGCGCTCGGCGCGGTGCAGGCCGGTGGCCACGACCACGCGCATGGGGCTTGTCGGCTCCATCGGGCGACCTCCGTTCTCTGGATGGAAATGATAATCATTATCGTAACCCATCCAGGACGGAGCCTCGGCCGGCGGGCTGTACGGACGGGGGAGGGGCGGATCGGACGGGGAGGGACGCCCGTGCGGGACCGCCACGCCCCGGGCCGTCCCCCGTGGGCGGTCCGGTCGGACGTGGCGGCCGTCTCACCGTCCGGGGGCGTCCGGTCCCCGGACGGGCCGGGACGCGTCCCGGCGGTGGGAGTTCAGCGGTTAGCCTGGGCCGAGCTGATGTCGGCCAGCGCGGAGTGCTCGTCGACGGCCTGGGCCAGGTCGCCGATCGAGATGATCCCCACGAGGTCGTCCTCGTCCACGACGGGCAGGCGGCGCACCGCCTTGGACCGCATCATGGCCACGGCCTCCGACACGCGGCACTGCGGCGGCACCGTCGCCACGTGCGCGGAACAGGTGGCGCCCGCGGTCATGGAGTCGGGGTCGCCCCCGGCGGCCAGGCAGCGCACCACGATGTCGCGGTCGGTGAGGATGCCCATGAGCGAGCCGTCCTCCCGGGTCACGACCACGTCGCCGACGTTCTCGTCCCGCATGATCCGGGACACGGACCGCAGGGACGTGTCCGGTGCGACCGTGCGCGCGGGGCTGGTCATCAGTTCGGAGATGGTCCTCGCCATGATCCCTCTCCTTTCGTCCGGTAGGTGTCCCGCACTGGACCCCTAGCCGATCCCGGGTGGGCCAAACCTGCCGGAGACCGCCCGTCGGCGCAGGTCGGGTCGGTGCCGAGGCCGGTTCCCGCCGTTGTCGGGGGGAGGGGCCGTTGCCACTACCATCGGCAGCACCGAGGCGCCGGGAGGTGGGGGACGGGATGCCGGAGACCGGGAACACGGGCGGATCGCGGCCGGGGGCGCCCCCCGCGCGGCGGCCCACGATGGCCGACGTCGCGGCCCGTGTCGGTGTGTCCCGGCAACTGGTCTCCCTGGTGATGGGCGACCGCCCCGGGCCGAGCGCGGCGACGCGGCAGCGGGTCCTGCGGGCCGCCGAGGAGATGGGGTACTGCGCGGACAGGGCGGCCAGACTCCTGCGCCGGGCCCGCAGCCGTCAGGTCGGGGTGCTGTTCACCATGGAGCACCCGCTCGACGTCCATCTCGTCGAGGCCGTCTACCCGGCCGCCGCCGCGCTGGAGTACGGCGTCGTGCTCAGCGCCCTGCTGCCCACCCGGGGCGAGCGCGAGTCCGTCGACGACCTGGTGGGTCTGCGCTGCGAGGCGCTCATCCTCATCGGGCTCTCCACCGCGGCCCCCGCGTACCTGGCCACGACCGCGGCGCAGGTCCCCGTGGTGGAGATCGGCCAACGTACGGGGGTGGAGGGTACCGACAGCGTCCGGACCGCGGACGCCGACGGAGCGCGCCGGGCGGTGGACCACCTGGTCTCGCTGGGGCACCGCGCCGTCACGCACGTCGACGGCGGGGACCTGCCGGGTGCCCCCGAACGCAGGCGGGGTTACACCGAGGCGATGCGCGCGCACGGCCTCGGGGCGTGGGTCGACGTCGTCGCGGGCGACTACTCCGAGGAGTCCGGTGCCCGGGCGGCCCGCCAGCTCCTGGCGCGCGAGCGCCTGCCGACCGCCGTGGTCGCGAGCAACGACCGCTGCGCGCTCGGCCTGCTGGAGACGCTCGTACGCGCGGGCGTCCACGCGCCCAGGGACGTGTCCGTGGTCGGTTACGACGACAGCCGGACCGCCCGCCTGTCCTTCGTCGACCTCACCTCCGTCCGGCAGGACGCGGCACTGATGGCCCGGATCGCGGTGGGGTGCGCGGCCGAGCGGTTGGACGAGGGGCGCACGGGCGGCAGGCACGTCGTCCTGGAGCCCTCCCTCAGTGTCCGGGGAAGCACCGGACCGCCCCGACCGGGCGCTCTCTGATCGGTGCCCGTCGCCGGAGGCGACCCCGCTCGGGCGGGGCCGTGCCCTCCTCCGCGGCGCCGCGAGGCAGATCACACGTCCGGGCGGTTGGGTTCGGTCCCGCGGAGCTGCGACCCTGGATTTAGCACGTGCCAAATCGTCGGTTCCTCCGACCTGTCCGCGTCCGCACCCCCGGGTCGCGACCCGCACGCACACCCCGCGTCCACCCTCGTGAAAGGGGCACACCCATGCCTCTGGCCCTGCTCGCCCTCGCCGTCGGGGCGTTCGCCATCGGTACCACCGAGTTCGTGATCATGGGTCTGCTGCCCGAGGTCGCCGCGGACCTGGACGTCCCGGTCGCGACCGCCGGATACCTGATCTCCGCCTACGCCGGGGGAGTGGTGGTCGGCGCGCCGCTGCTCACGGCGTTGAGCACCCGCGTTCCGCGCAAGGCCGTCCTGTTGGTCTTCATGGGGCTCTTCCTGCTCGGCAACGTCGCGACCGTCGTGGCCCCCGGTTTCGGGACGGTGCTGGCCGCCCGGGTCCTGGCGGGCCTTCCGCACGGCGCCTTCTTCGGCGTGGGCGCGCTGGTCGCCGCGCACACGGCCCGCCCCGACCGCAGGGCGACCGCGGTGGCGCGCATGTTCCTCGGCCTGACCGTCGCGAACATCGTGGGCGTCCCCGTGGGGACCTTCCTGGGCCAGCTCCTCGGCTGGCGGGCGGCGTTCCTGGCCGTGGCCGCGGTCGCCGCGCTCGCCCTGGTCGGGATCGCCCTCTTCGTCCCCCGCATGCCGGCGTCGGCGTTCGGCGGGGGAGGGCTGCGCGACGAGCTGTCCGCGCTCGGCGGCCGACAGGTCCTCCTCGGGCTGACCACCGCCGTCTTCGGGTTCGCCGGGGTGTTCGCGGTCTACAGCTACATCTCGCCGATGATGACCGAGCTGGCCGGGATGGCGCCCGGCGGCGTCCCGTTCGTCCTCGCCCTCTTCGGTATCGGGATGACGCTCGGCTCGCTGGTCATCGGCCCGCTGGCCGACCGGGCACTGCGTCCGACGATCCATGGCTCCCTCATCTGCCTGGCGGTCGTGCTGGGCCTCTTCGCCTTCGCCGTGCACCACCCCTGGACCGCCGCGGTCGCCGTCCTGGCCCTCGGCGCGTCCGGGTCCGCCGTGGTGACGCCGCTCCAGGTGCTCGTGATGAACAAGGCCGCCGCCGCGCCCTCGCTGGCCTCGGCCTCCAACCACTCGGCCTTCAACCTCGCCAACGCCGGAGGCGCCTGGTTGGGCGGCGTGGGGATCAGCATGGGGCTGGGCTACGCGTCGCCCGCCGTGATCGGGGCGGCCCTGGCCCTCCTCGGCCTCGGTGTGGCGCTGCTCGCCGCCGCTCTGGACCGCTCCGGGCCCCGGGCGGACGTGCGTGCGGAGGAACCGGAGCCGAGGCTCCAGGCCACACAATGATTCCGAAATGCGGAATCTGATATCTGCATTATGGATACCCCGGTGTGAGCTCCGACATCGCCACCCGATACACAGGTCACATGAGGATCAGCATCTCCTGGGCCGGCGGCTCGGTGACCGCCACGCTCGACAGCACCCCGACCTCCGAAGCCCTCTGGGACGCCCTGCCGATCGAGTCGTCGGCCAACACCTGGGGCGAGGAGGTGTACTTCGCCGTCCCGGTGGAGGCCGGGCGCGAGGACGACGCGACCGACACCGTCGACCCCGGAACCGTCTGCTACTGGCTGGCCGGGGCCGCGCTCGCCCTGCCCTTCGGCCCCACGCCGATCTCGGTCGGACCGGAGAGCAGGCTCGCCAGCGCGGCCAACGTGCTCGGGCGGATCGACGGTGACCACCGCGCGCTCGCCGAGGTCGGCGACGGCGACACCGTCCGGGTCGAGCGCGCCGGGTGAGGAACCCCGCGCCGGTCCGGGGGCGACGTCGCACACGCCTTCCGGGCCGACGTGCGCCTTCGTCGGGAAGCCCTGCCGCGTAGGCGATCCGGCTTGCGCGGAGGGTTCCGGGGGCACGAGAATGCGGGGCCCGGAACACCACCGCGACCCCGTCGAGAGGCGCCCATGACCGACACTCCCCCCATCGACACGACCGTGGCCCACTCGGCGCGGGTGTGGAACTACTGGTTGGGCGGCAAGGACCACTACCCCGTCGACCGCGAACTCGGCGAGCAGATCGAGCAGGCCTTCCCCGAGATCGTCGAGATCGCCCGCGCCGAGCGTGCCTTCCTCGTCCGGGTCGTCACCCGCCTGGCGCGCGAGCACGGAATCCGGCAGTTCCTGGACATCGGCACCGGGCTGCCCACCGCGAACAACACGCACGAGGTGGCCCAGTCCGTCGCGCCGGACGCCCGGGTGGTCTACGTCGACAACGACCCCATGGTGCTGGCCCACGCGCGCGCCCTGCTCACCGGCGTCACGCCGGGGAGCACCCACTACATCGACGCCGACCTGCGCGACCCCGAGACGCTCCTGGGGCGGGTGGGCGAGCACCTGGACCTCGGGAGGCCGGTCGCGCTGACCTGTCTGGGCACCCTCGGCCACCAGCCGGTCGGGGAGCGCACCTACGAGATCGTGCGCGCCTACCTGGAGGCGCTCCCCTCCGGCAGCTTCTTCGCCATGTGCGACAGCACGGACACCGGCCAGGAGATCGTGGCGGCCACACAGGCGTGGAACGAGGGCGCGGCCATCCCCTACCACCTGCGCAGCGTCAGGGAGATCGAGGGCTTCTTCGAGGGGCTGGAACTCCTGGAGCCGGGCGTGTGCTCGATCCCGTTCTGGCGCCCGGATCCGGCCGAGGTCGGTGCGGCGCGCGAGATCGCCCAGTTCGGCGGGGTGGGGCGCAAGCCCTGACCGCTGTGTGGCCCCTCACCCAGACCTGTCCGCCGGAGCGGGCCAAGACCCCCTACCAGGACATGGGCGGGGCGCGCCACCGCGGCGCCCCCACGGTGTGACCGCACGGGGGCCCGCCCCGGCCGGGGCGGACCCCAGCGGATCTTTGCGTGATATTGGCTCCCCCCGGAGCCGGGGCACAGGCGCCCGACACATCGAGTTGAGAGCATCCTCAGGAGTCGGCCGTGGCATCACGGCGCCAGCGCGACCAGGGGGATCGCACATGATCACGCACGCATCCGCCCTCTCCGCGACGAGGGGGCTCCGATGAACCCGCGCACCAAACGCACCGGAACCGTCGCACCCGGTATTCCCGAGCAGGCGCGGGGCGTCCGTCCCGGCGGCGCCGAACTCGGACCGGAGGCGGCGGAGATCGAACTGACCGTCAACGGGACCGCGCACCGGATCCGCGTGGAACCCAGGGTGAGCCTGCTCGACGCCCTGCGCGAGCGCCTCGACGCCACCGGCACCAAGAAGGGCTGCAACCAGGGGGCCTGCGGTGCCTGTACCGTCTGGGTCGACGGCCGCCGCGTGGTCGCCTGCCTGACCCTGGCCGTCGCCTGCGAGGGGCACGAGGTCACCACCGTCGAGGGGCTGGCCGAGGGCGACCGGCTCCACCCGATGCAGCGGGCCTTCATCGACAACGACGCCTTCCAGTGCGGGTACTGCACACCCGGCCAGCTGATGTCGGCGGTCGCCCTCGTGGCGGAGGGGCACACCCGCGACGACGCGGAGATCGCCGAGTGGATGAGCGGCAACATCTGCCGCTGCGCCGCCTACCCCAACATCCGTTCCGCCGTCCGGCAGGTGCGCGACACCGCCGAGGGCACGGGGGAGGGCGGTCGCTGATGCGTTCCTTCGCCTACACACGGGTGTCCGACGTGGCCACCGCCATCGCCGAGGTCAGCGGTGACCCCGGCAGCGAGTTCCTCGCGGGCGGCACCACCCAGGTCGACATGCTCCGGATCCGCGTCGCGCGGCCCCGCCGCGTGGTCGACATCAACGACCTGCCCATCGCCGCGATCGAGGACCTGCCCGACGGCGGGCTGCGCCTCGGCGGCCTGGCCAGGATGAGCGACGTGGCCGCGCACCCCGCGGTGCGGGAGCGCTACCCGGTCATCGCCCAGGCCCTGGAGAAGGGCGCCTCCGCACAGTTGCGCAACATGGCCACCATGGGCGGCAACCTCATGCAGAAGGTGCGCTGCTCCTACTTCCGGAACGTGGACCAGGCGTGCAACAGGCGTGATCCCGGCAGCGGATGCGCTGCCATGAACGGGTTCAACCGCACCCACGCCGTCCTGGGGACCAGCGAACACTGCATCGCCACCCACCCGTCCGACGTCGCGGTGGCCCTGACCGCGCTCGACGCGGTCGTCCACCTCCAGGGCCCCGACGGCTCGCGGACCGTCGCCTTCGACGACTTCTTCCCACTGCCCGGGAACACGCCCGACCGCGAGCACCCGATCGCCCACGGGGAGCTGATCACCGCCATCGAGGTCCCCGCGAACCCGGCGGCCCGGGCCTCCCACTACCTGAAGGTGCGCGACCGGGAGTCCTACGAGTTCGCCCTCGCCTCGGCCGCCGCGATCCTGCGGATCGAGCGCGGGATCATCACCGAGGTCCGCATCGGCCTGGGCGGGGTCGCCACCAAGCCCTGGCGGGCACGGCACGCCGAGGCCCTCCTCACCGGGGCCCCGGCGCGAAGGGCCGCCTTCGAGGACGCGGCCTTCGCGGAACTGGCCGACGCCGTGCCCCGGAGCATGAACTCCTTCAAGATCACGCTCGCCCGGCGGGCCATGGTGCGGGCTCTGGACGCGGTGGCGTCGGGGCGCGGACAGGGAGGGAACGTATGAGCACCGGACCGCAGATCGGACGGTCCGTCGACCGGGTCGACGGCCATGCCAAGGTCACCGGAACCGCCCGCTACTCCGCCGAGCGGCACCCGCCGGGCACCACCCACGCGGTCCTGGTCGGCGCGCGGATCGCCAACGGGCGCGTCACCGGCGTCGACACCTCCGAGGCGATGGCCGTCGACGGAGTCCTGGCCGTGCTCACCCACCACAACCTGCCGCGTGTGGCGGTCGCGCCGCGGCCGATCGCCACACTGGCGGGTACCACCGCGCACGCCCAGAGCTTCTTCCCGATGCAGGACGACCGGGTGCACTACGCGGGCCAGCCCGTGGCGATGGTCGTCGCCGACACGCTGGAGCGGGCCGAGCACGCCGCCGAGCTGGTCGGGGTGGCCTACGCGCCGGAACCGGCGGTCACCACGATCGGGCAGGGGCGCCACGACTCCTACGAACCCGAGCGGGTCTTCGCCGACCTCGTCCCCGGGCGGGTCGGGCGCGGTGACGTGGAGGCGGGGCTGCGCGAGGCCGACGTGGTGATGGAGCGCACCTGCCACCTCGCGGCCAACCACCACAACCCGATCGAGACCCACGCCGCCACCGCGGTGTGGGAGGACGCCCGGCTGACCCTGTACGACACCACGCAGGGCCCCACGGCGACCCGGCTCAGCGTCGCCGAACTGCTGGGGATCCCGCCGTCGGACGTCAGGGTGGTCAGCGAGTCCGTGGGAGGGAGCTTCGGCTCCAAGGCGATGATCCACGCGCACCCGACCCTCGCGGCGATGGCCGCCCAGCACGTGCGGGCACCGGTCTCGCTGTCGCTGACCCGGGAGCAGATGTTCACCGGGGCCGGGCACCGGGAGGAGCAGGAGCACACCCTGACCCTGGGGGCGCGCGAGGACGGGACCCTGACCGCGATCCGCCACCACAAGCTCTCACCGACCTCGCCCTTCGACGACTGGGCCGAACCGTCGACCGGCCCGACCGCGCAGTTGTACGCCTGCCCCAACTACGAGGGCCTCTTCCGCCTGTTCAGGGCGAACACCATGACGCCGACGTTCATGCGCGCCCCCGGTGAGGGGTCGGGCGCCTTCGTCCTGGAGACGGCCATGGACGAACTCGCCTACGAGCTCGGCATCGACCCGATCGAACTGCGGCTGCGCAACCACGCCGACACCGACCCAGGCACGGGCAATCCGTGGTCGAGCAAGGGCCTGCGGGAGTGCTACGAACGCGGGGCGGAGCTGTTCGGCTGGAGTCTGCGCGACCCGATCCCGCGTTCGCGCCGGGACGGGAACTGGCTCGTGGGCACGGGTATGGCCAGCGCCATCTACCCCGTGTACACGCCGGTCAGCCCGCAGCGCGCCCGCGCGCGCGTGTACGCCGACGGCCGGGCGGTCATCGAGACCGGCTCCTCCGACTTCGGCACGGGGGTGGGCACGATCATGGCCCAGGTCGCCGCGCAGGCCCTGGGGATGGCGACCGAGGCGGTCGCCGTCCACTACGGGGACACCGACCTGCCCAACACCGTGGCCGCCGTCGGTTCCGCCGGTTCCGGCGCGGTCAGCTCCGCGGTGCACACCGCCGCGGCGGCGCTGCGGGAACGGTTGGTCGGGCAGGCCCTCGCCGATCCGGAGTCCCCGCTGCACGGGGCCGACCCCGCCGGGGTCGCGGTGGCCGGGGGGCGCATGTACCTGCGCGACGATCCGGACACCGGTGAGACCTACTCCGACCTGTTGCGGCGCCACATGACGTTCGACGCCGACGCGCTCGGCGAGTGGGAGCCGCCAGGTCAGGACACCGGCTACGGCATGGCCGTCTTCGGCGCCCAGTTCGCCGAGGTGGGGGTGGACCCGGACCTCGGCCTGGTGCGGGTGCGCCGCCTGACGGGGGTGTTCGCCCCCGGCCGGGTGCTCAACCGCAGGACCGCGCGGAGCCAGTTGATGGGCGGCATGCTCTGGGGCCTGGGGCAGGCACTTCTGGAGGCCACCCACATGGAGCCCGAGCAGGGGCGGTGGGCCAACGCGAGCCTGGCCGAGTACCTGCTGCCGGTGAACGCCGACGCACCGGACGTCGAGGTGGAGATGATCGAGGTCGAGGACCGGATCGTCAACCCGCTCGGGGTCAAGGGGGTCGGCGAGGTGGGCCAGGTGGGGGTCGCCCCGGCGATCGCCAACGCGGTGTTCCACGCGACCGGCCGCCGGTTCCACGACCTGCCGATCACCATCGAGGCGGTGCTGGCCTAGCGCCGGTCTCCTGGAGCGGTCGCCCGAGGGTGTCTGTCGTGCGGGCGCCCGAACACGGTCCGAAGGCCGGCCGGGGGCGGCACCACGCGCCCCCGGCCCCGGCCGCCGTCACGGTCCTGCGGGGTCAGCCCTTCCCGACCACGAGGACGAGCTTGCCCGTCACGCGTCCGGTCTCACCGGCCTCGTGCGCCTTGGCCGCCTCGGCGAGCGGGAAGGAGGCCTCGACGTGGGCCCGCAGGGCGCCCTTGTCCACCAGGTCCGCGATCGCGCTCATCCCGGCGTGGTCGGCCTCGACCAGGAGGGTCTCGACCCGCACACCCAGCCGCGCGGCCTTCTGCGCCTCCTCCGGTGACCCGCCCGGAAGGATCGACACGAGGGTCCCGCCGGGCCGCAGCACGTCCAGGGAGCGGGCCCGGGTGTCTCCGGACAGCGGGTCCAGGACCACGTCGACGTCGCCGGTCGCCTCCGTGAAGTCGACGGACCGGTAGTCGATCACCTCGTCGGCCCCGATCTCCCGCAGGAAGTCGTGCTTGGGGGCGCTCGCGGTGCCGATGACGTGGGCGCCGCGAGCCTTGGCGATCTGCACCGCGAGGTGGCCGACGCCTCCGGCCGCCGCGTGGACCAGCACCCGCTGCCCGGAGGTGACCCCGGCGGTGTCGACGAGCGCCTGGTGGGCGGTGAGGGCCGCGAGAGGCAGGGCCGCCGCCTGTACGTGGTCGATCCCGGCGGGCTTGTGGACGAAGGCGCGGGCGGGGCCGGTCACGTACTCCGCGTGGGAGCCGACCCCGTGCGGGTAGGGCAGCATGCCGAAGACCTCGTCACCCGGCTTGAACAGGGTGACGCCGAAGCCGACCTCCTCGACCACGCCGGAGACGTCCCACCCCAGGACGAGCGGGAGCCGGTTCAGGAACAGGCCGTTCGCGCGGTGCTTCCAGTCGGTGGGGTTGACACCGGCGGCGCGGACGGAGATCAGGATCTGGCTGGGACCAGGGGAGGGCCGCGGGATCCGGACCTCGGTGAGGACGTCCGGGGAACCGTGGGCGTCCTGGCTGATCGCCCGCATGGTCGGTGCGTCGGGAGCGGTGTCGTTCGTCGTCATAGGCCCATCCTGGACGCTGCCGACCGGCGGACGCCATGGCATGATTGCCATCTTTGGATATGATCCTGCCATGACCGGAATCCATCGTGTCGCCGTTCTGGCCCTGGAGGGCGTCTACCCGTTCGAACTGGGGATCCCCAGCCGTGTCCTCGGCGCCGCCCCCGGCCGGTACGAGGTCTCGACCTGCTCGGTCGACGGCCGTCCGGTGCGCGGTAACGCCGACTTCTCGATCGCCGTCGAGCACGGGGCGCAGATCCTGGCCTCGGCCGACACCGTGGTGATCCCGTCGGTCGACATGGCCCACGTCACCCGGGAACCCGCCCCGGCGGTCAGGGAGGCGCTGGAGACGGTGGTGCCCGGCACGCGTCTCGTCTCGCTCTGCACCGGTGCGTTCGTCCTGGCGGGCGCGGGCCTGCTCGACGGTCGGCCGGCCACCACCCACTGGCGGCTCGCCGACGTGTTCCGCGCCTGGTACCCGGCGGTGGACCTGGACGCGGACGTGTTGTTCGTCGACGACGGCGACGTGCTGACCTCGGCGGGCGCCGCCGCGGGGATCGACCTGTGCCTGCACCTGGTGCGCCGGGACCACGGCAGCGAGGTCGCCAACAACGCCGCGCGCACCTGCGTGGTCCCGCCGTGGCGGGACGGCGGCCAGGCCCAGTACATCGAGCAGCCGGTGCCCGAGGACCCGCGCCACGGCACGGCCGCCACCCGGCAGTGGGCGTTGGAGCGCCTCCACGAGCCGCTCACCCTGGCGGAGCTGGCCGACCACGCCCGCATGAGCCTGCGGACGTTCGTCCGCCGCTTCAACGAGGAGGTGGGGGTGAGCCCGGGGCGCTGGCTGATCCAGCAGCGCGTCCTGCGTGCCCGGCACCTGCTGGAGTCCACCGATCTGCCGGTGGACGAGATCGCCGGACTGGTCGGCTTCGCCACGGGGACCTCGCTCCGCCAGCACCTGCGCGCCGCGATCGGCGTGACGCCGCTCGCCTACCGTCGCACGTTCCGGGGCGCGCTGGCCGACGCCTCCTGAACCCGCCCCGGTCAGCTCGTCCGCTCGGGGGGTACCCCGCGTTCCGTGCCCAGGCCCTGCGGGTCGGCGGCGGCGGACAGCCGCCGGTCCAGCGGGTCGGTCCACCACCGGCCGACGCCGCGCTCCAGCGCGTCGAGCCGCTCCCGCAGGGGCGGATGCTGTTCGGGCGGGCACTGGGCGAGCAGCGAGGTGTACAGCGCGCGCAGGCGTCGTTGGATCTGCACGGAGGACGTGCCGAACTGCCGGATCTCGTCGGTTCCCGCCGCGACGTAGTCCTCCCAGCCGCGGGACCAGGCTTGGACGATGGTGGCGTCGGGGTCGTCCACGAGCGCGGCCTGCTCCGCCGCGATCCGGGGGGACAGCCTCGCCAGGATGTCCTCGATCTGGTCGAGCGCCTGGACCGCCCGGGTCGGGTCGTTGACCGCTGGGGACAGGGCCTTGAGCGCGATGTCGGCCATCGACCTGACCGCGCCGAAGGGCCCGCTGTGCGGGGAGTAGGTGTCGCCGAACGCCAGAGTTCCGAGCAGCCGGGCGGTCTGGGCCGACGACGCGGGCGCGCTCGTCCTGAACAGGATCCCGCCGTACTGCACGGCCGTGCCGGCCATGGGGACGAGCTCGATCCGCATGTCCCAGCGGACCTCGAGGTCGAGGAGCCGCCGGGTGTGCACCGCCAACAGGGTGTCCCCGTGCCTGACCGCCCTCGTCCTGCGGATGACGTGCCCCTCCGGCAGGTGCCGTCTGGACACGGTCCCCGCCTCGGTGTGGAACGGGGCGGGGTCGAACCCCATCCCCCGGTATCCGTCCGCCGCCAGGCGACGGAGGAGGATCGCGGGGCTCAGCTGCTGGCAGACCCGGACGACGACGGCGATGAACATGGTCCCGCACCCGATCGTGGCCAGCACGGCGACGGAGGTGGCCACCCACGGTTTGCGGTCGTGCTCTCCCATGGCGATGCCCACGGCGACGATCAGGGAGTAGATGAACGTCCCGACGAACAGCCCCAGCCCCCACCGGATGACGGTGTCCTGCCTGAACACCGGGACGATGCGGACCGACAGCGAGGTGGTGCTGAAGCTCATCGCGGCGGTCAGCGCGGTGAAGACGAGGCCGGACAGCGTCATCATCGCGCCGGAGATCGTGCCCAGGATGCCCGCGACGGTCCCCGTGTCGACGTCGGGGTAGTGGCGGAACAACCGGGCCATCGCACGGTCGAGCGACGGGACGACGAGGCCGACCGCGATCGCGGCCAGGAACAGGCGGAAGGGCACCCCCCACATCGACCTCCCCCGCAGGTGGGACCGCAGGCGGGCCCACGCGCGGCGTTCGGCCCAGCCCTCAGGGCGGCGCCCTGCCCGGCGCCGGTAGGCAGGGGTGTCGGGACCGCTCACGGCGTGCTCCGGGTCCTTCCGGTCATCGGTCCGTCCCGTCCGCGGACGGGGTTGTCCTTCGTCGGCGGTTGGTCGCTCCGGGCGCCGTGGCCGGCGAAACCCACACGGACGTTCATCTCGGGCATGTAGCCGGCCGCGCTCGGGGTCGTCTCGTCCGGCATGGGCCCTTCGCCGCTCGGTCCCTTCGACCATAGCGGACCCGCGGAGACCGGACGGGGAGGACAACGGTGCGTCCGTTGAGGTCGCCTTGGCGGACCGGCGCGTCCGCCGGCCGTGGGAATACCGGGAGCGTGGAATCGCTGCGCTGCGGTTTGTTGGGGTGTGTGGAGAATGTGCCGTTCATGTGGGACGGCGGGCGCCTTCCTTCGCGGCGTTACGCCGGGGAGACGGACCCGTCTTCGGCGGCCGGACGCCCGGGTCGCTCCACAAAGGAAAACATCCCGGTACGGAAGGCGGTAGTCTGCGGGCGTGATGGAATGGGAACGCTTCGCCGCATTCGTGATCGTCGTGGCCGCGCTGATCGTCGTGCCCGGCCCCAGCGTGATTTTCGTGGTCAGCCGAGGAGTCGCGCTCGGTCGGCGTGCGGCCGCGATGACCGCGGTCGGAAACGAGGCGGGTCTGCTCGTCCAGGTCGTGGCGGTGGCGTTCGGGCTCGGGAGTATCGTCGAACGCTCCGTCGTCGTCTTCACTCTGCTGAAAATCGCCGGTGCTCTGTATCTCGTGTACCTGGGCGTCCAGACGTGGCGCCATCGCAAGGACCTGGTGGTGACCGAGGAGGACCCCTCTCCGTCCGGAAACTCCCTGAGGATCCTGCGTCAGGGCTTCATCGTCGGGGCCAGCAATCCCAAGGGAATTCTGATCTTCACCGCGGTACTTCCGCAGTTCGTGGACTATTCGGTGGGCCAGATTCCCGCGCAGATGCTCGTGCTCGGGACGATCTGCGTGTCCATCGCACTCGTCTCGGACGTCACCTGGGGTCTGCTCGCCGGGACCGCGCGCAACTGGCTCGCGAGATCCCCCCGCCGACTTTCGGCCATCGGTGGGGTTTCCGGCGTGACCATGGTCGGACTGGGGGTCCACCTGGCGCTCAGCGGTCAGAACTGAACCCGCGGAGTCCGGGCGCGTGGCTCGCCGGGGGCACGCGCGGCGCCCGTGGCGTCAGTTCGACACGTGCATCGTGGGGATGCCCCACTCGTAGGCGACGGCCACCGCGCTGGCGCGGTTGCGGAGACCGAGTTTGGTCAGCATGTTCTGCACGTGGGTCTTGATCGTGCTCTCGCTCAGCACGAGTTCGCCGGCGATCTCCGAGTTCTTGAGCCCACGCGCGATCAGCGCGAGGACCTGGCGTTCGCGGAGGGTGAGGAGGTCCAACGAGCTCCGCTGGTGGACGGGGCCCGCGGGTGAGCGCGCCCCCGGCGCGCTGACGGCGTATCCGCTCGCCACGATCCTCAGAGCGGACACGATGACCTGCGGGGACTCGCGGGTGAGCACGACGCCTCCGACACCGGTCCGCTCCACCTCGAGGCGGGCGGAGTCGTAGATGTCGTTCGCGAGGAGGAGCACGCGACGGGTACGGGGTTCGCGGATCCGCGCCACCCGCTGGATCAGGCGCGGGACGTCGACCGGGCAGTTGCGTGAGTTGATGACCACCACGTCCACGGAGGAGTCCAGGCAGAACCCGAGGGCTGTCTCCTCGTCGCTCGTGTATCCGACGAGCTCGATATCCGGGTGGTTCTCCAGAATGGAGATTATTCCGACGTGCACGAGGGTGGAGTCGTCGATGAGGAAGATCCTGAGATTCTCGTTCTCTTCGGTGCTGCCACCGGGCCGTGATTTCAGTTGTGTGAAATCCGCTGCGTCCACGTGGTGAGTTCTCCCCTGCCGAGGTCCGTGTGCTGATGGCTTGAGCGGTGTTTTCATTCTCGGTCGTGTCGTCCTCGGCTTGCAAGGACTTTGGTTTGAAAACTCACATTCCTCGCATATGTTACAAATCATCATATATATTCCATGAGTATGGCTGGCACCAGGGAAATCATCCGTAACACGGCATCCGAGTATGCCGCATCTTTGTGACCTGGGGTGACCGAGGATCCGCGGTCGTCTTTCCGAGGCGTGTCGCGGAATCGGGGAACGGGGGATCCGTTCTGGCGCGGCGAGAAACCCGCTGAACAGGATGAACGGCGGCCGGAGTCCGCTCCCCGTGATTTTCCTCTCGTTCGCTCGTCATTTCTGCCTAGTCCCTTTGGTCCGTACGGGTGGAGAAGTCGGCCAGATCGGCCGAGGGCGGGGTGCACCGCGTTTCCCTAGGGTTGGGCACCATGACGAAAAACGTGGTGATTCTGGGCGGGGGAACGGCCGGCTGGATGACTGCCGCCTATCTGCGGGCGGCATTCGCGGACCGCATCACCGTCACCGTTGTGGAATCCCGGCGGGTCGGCACCGTCGGGGTGGGCGAGGCGACCTTCAGCACGGTCAGACACTTCTTCGACTACCTCGGCCTCAAGGAGTCCGAGTGGATGCCCGAGTGCAACGGCACCTACAAGCTGGCGGTCCGGCTGGAGGACTGGCGCGAACCGGGGCACCACTTCTACCACCCCTTCGAACGCATGCGCGTCATCGACGGGGTACCGCTCACCGACTGGTGGCAGCGCCTCACACCGTCGGACAGCTTCGACCGGGACTGCTTCCTGATCCCCTCGCTGTGCGACGCGAAGTCCTCACCACGCCACCTCGACGGCCGGCTCTTCGAGCAGGACTTCGCCGAGGACCCGGACCGGCCGCTCTTCCGCACGACCCTCGCCGAGCAGAACACCCAGTTCCCCTACGCCTACCACTTCGACGCGACGCTCCTCGCGGACTTCCTGGCGCGCTACGCCGTGAAGCGCGGCGTGCGGCACGTGGTCGACGACGTCGTCGACGTCGTGCAGGACGAACGGGGGTGGATCGAGCACCTCGTCACCCGCGAGTCCGGTCTGCTCGGGGGCGACCTGTTCGTGGACTGCTCGGGGTTCCGGAGCAGGCTCCTCGGGCAGGCGCTGGAGGAACCGTTCCTCTCCTACCAGGACACCCTCCCCAACGACCGGGCCGTCGCCCTGCGCGTCCCCGTCGACACGGCACGGGAGGGCATCAGGCCGTGCACGACGGCCACCGCGCGGGACGCCGGGTGGATCTGGACGATCCCCCTCTACGACCGGATCGGTACCGGTTACGTCTACGCGAGTGACTACTGCGAGCCGGACGAGGCCGAGCGCGTCCTCCGCGCCTTCGTGGGACCCGCCGCCGAGGGCCTGGAAGCCAACCACATCAGGATGCGCATCGGCCGCAGCAGCAGGAGCTGGGTCAGGAACTGCGTGGGCATCGGCCTCTCGGCCGGATTCGTCGAACCCCTCCAGTCCACCGGGATCTTCCTCATCCAGCACGCCATCGAACAGCTCGTCAGGTACTTCCCGGGCAACGACCGGGACCCCGTCCTGCGCGACGGCTACAACCGGAGCACCGCCAACGCCATCGAGGGCGTACGCGAGTTCCTCATCCTCCACTACCGAGGCGCCGGCCGCGCCGACAACGCCTACTGGCGGGACGCCAAGACCCGGCGCGTCCCGGACGCCATGGCCGCCCGCCTGGAGCAGTGGCGGGGCAGGCTGCCCGACATCGACAGCACCTACCCCCACTACCACGCGTTCGAGCCCTACTCCTACGTCTGCATGGCCCTCGGCCTCGGCGGTCTCAGCCTGAGTCACCCGCCGGCGCTGGACCTCTTCGACTCCGCACCCGCGCGCCGTGAACTGGCCCGGGTCCGGTCGCAGGCCCGCGCTCTGGTGGACACCCTGCCCAGCCAGGTGGAGTACCTCTCCCGCATGCACTGACGCACCGACCACGCCGCACACGTGAGCGGTACCGCCCGCACCGCCCGTACCGACCCGTCCGAGGGAGCCGCCGCCATGACGATGCCCGACACGGAGGCGGGGGAGGGGGACTTCCGCGCGCTCATGGCCGGGTTCCCCTCCGGGGTCGCGGTGGTCACCGCGATGGACCGGGGCGGCCGTCCCCGGGGAATGACCTGTTCCTCCCTGTGCAGTGTCTCCCTGAGGCCGCCGATGCTCCTCGTCTGCCTCCGGCGGGGCAGCCCCACGCTGGACGCGGTGGTACGCGGGAGGGCGTTCACCGTCAACCTGCTCCACCACGGAGCCCGGGGCGTGGCGGAGCTGTTCGCCTCCGGGGACCCCGAGCGGTTCTCGCGGACGCCCTGGTCCCTTCCACCGGGGGCCGGGGGCCCGCACCTGTGGGAGGCGGCGCACGCCGTCGGCGACTGCCGGGTCGAACGGGCGGAGCGGATCGGAGACCACACCGTGGTCGTCGGGGAGGTGGGACGGGTCCGCGTCACCCTCTCCGATCACGCCCCCCTGATCTACGGGCTGCGGCGGTTCGCGGCCTGGCCCGGTGACAGGAACCCCACCGCCCCCTGATCCGAAGCCCTGCGGCGCCGGGGCGTCTGTGCGATAGTGCTGGCGAGCATGCGGGTTCTTCCGTTGAGTCATCCGACGCCGACCAAGGAGTGCTTGTGCAGAATCCGGACGGCCCCCAGGCCCGCGGTGTGTTGTCCCCGGAGGAGGTCATCCAGGCCTCGGGGACGCCGTTCACCGCGATGGACCACGCCCCGATCGTGGGGCGGGACGACGCCGAGGAGAAACTGGGACTGCCCGCGGAGCAGTTGCTCAAGACCATGGTGTTCCGGACCGCCGACGGCGGTTTCGTCCTCGCCGCGCTCCCGGTCACCGGCCGGGTCAACTACGGCAGGCTGGCGAGGGCGGCCGGGGTCTCGCGTGCGAAGCTCAGCCAGGCCGCCCCCGAGGACCTCCGTCTGCTGGGTATGGAGCCCGGCGGGGCCAGCCCGGTCTGCGCGGTACCGGACGTCGTCACGGTCTTCGACGAGTCCGTACGCCGGATGGGCACCGTCTACTGCGGCAGCGGACGGGCCGACCGGACGATCAGGATCCGGGCCGACCAGCTGATCGAGCTGGTCGGCCCGAAGGTCGAGGCGCTCTCCGGCTGACGCCGGTCAGCCGAACCGTTCCGGAGCGAACGGTTCGGCCCCCGCAGGACGCAGTCCGTCCACGAGGTACTCCGCCAACAGCCGCGAGGTCCCCGGGGCCAGGGGCATGCCGTCGATCCCGTACCCGGACAGCAGCCACAGTCCCTCGGCCCCCGGAGCCGGACCGACGATCGGCAGCCCGTCCGGGGACATCGGCCGCACCCCCGACCACACCGCCCGGACCGGCTCCTTCGCCAGCGCGGGGACGTGCCGCGCGGCCGCGGCGGAGATCAGCGGGACCGCCCGCTCCCCGTCGTTGGGGTCGTCGAGCTGGAGCGCGGCCCCGTTGCTGGAGCCCAGTACGACCTCGCCGCTGGGCAGGGGCTGGAGGGAGAAGACCACCTGGGGCTCCGCCCCCTGCGGATCGGCCACCTCGTCCAGCGGCGGCGGCCCGGACCGCTTGAGGCCCGCCGCGCCGTGCCACGTGGACTGCATCATCGTGTGGCGGAAGGCCGCGCCCGCGACGGGCGCGGTGCGGACCAGCCAGCCCCGGGCTCCGAACACCGGAAGGTCTACCCCGGCCTGCAGTGCGAGGCTGCGGGACCACGGACCCGCCGCGAGCACCACCGCACCCGCCGTCACGGCCCCCTCGTCGGTGATCACCCCGGTGACGCGGTCGCCGGAGCGCAGCAGCCCCCGTACGAGCGCGTGTGTGCGGACGGTCGCTCCCGCGCGCCGGGCCCGACGGGCGAGCGCGACCGTCGCCAGCACGGGGTGGAGCGCGTGCGCCCCCCCGACCACGACGGCGCCCGCCAGGTCGGGGGCGAGGGCCGGTTCCAGTTCCAGGAGTTCGCGGGGGTCGACCTCATCCGCGGGGAACCCGGCCTCGGTCAGCGCCCGGCCGTGGCCGCGGGCCCGTTCCAGGCTGTCCTCGTCGCCCGCGACCAGCAGGTAGCCGTGCGGACGGAGGCGGAAGGACACGTCGCCCTCCTGCGTGACCCGCTCGTAGTACGCGACCGCCTCGGAGTAGAGGCCGCCGCAGGCGGGCAGCGGGCTGGGCAGCAGCCCTCCCTGGTTCCGGCCGGTCGCGGCCCCGGCCAGGGAGCCGCGTTCCAACAGCAGGACGTTCAGGCCGTGCTCGGTCAGGCGGGCCGCGCAGGCGCATCCGGCGATGCCGCCGCCGACCACGATCACGTCGTGTGCCATGACTTCCACTCATCTTCCTTGGGGGCTCGGGGCCGAGGGCTACGGACTGGTCGGCTCCGCCACGTGCCGCACGGCATCACGGGCGACGCCCACGACGAGGTGGGCCATCTCCTCCTCGGTCTCCTCGATCTCCACCGTGGTGAGCGCGGTCGGCTTCTCGTCGCGGCTGGACGCGGACGAGGGGTACAGGCCGTTGGAGACGAGGTCGTCCCGAACCGCGTGGACCCGGCGCAGCAACTGGACCAGGACCGCGGAGTGCGGCAACGGTACGCGGAGCGTGAGGAAGTAGGTGTCGAAGAGGATGGAGAGCATGTCCCGGTGCAGGGGCCGCCCGTGGCCGGCCGACGACTCGAACAGGGAGGGTTCGCCGGGGACGAGCTTGTCGGCGACGCCCTCGTGGACCGTGGCGTTGAGTGCGCACTCCCGCAGGACGGCATCGGCGGCTCCGTCCCAGGCTGCGGGGGCCTGCCCCCGTAACAGTGACCGGACCGGGCCGTAGTCGGAAGCCCAGGCGCCGCTGAAACCGGGGTGTTGCAGGGCCATGCTGGGGCGGATCACCCGGTGGTAGACCTCCCGGGTGCACGAGCCGGTGTACAGCAGCATGGCCGAGTAGGCACGGACCAGCCGTGCAGCCCGGTTCGGGGCGTCGGCCCGCGGTTCCGGCCCGGCCGACGTCCTGGGCAGGAGCCGTCCCAGTTCCTGCCACAGGATGAAGGTGATCTGGTGTCCGGTGATCCACCGGAACCAGAACAACTGGTCCGCCGTTTCGGGAGCCGGCGGACCGCCCGGAGGTTCCAGCGCCGACTCGATCAGCCGCTGTCGCCCGTCGGGCTCCGCCCAGGCCGCTCCGCCCGCCGCCTCCTCGGAACCGCGAGGGGGTGTGGGCGGGAGGGCCAGGGGCTCCAGCCCGTAGGCGTGTCCGCCGAAGTCCTTGGGGCCGGTCTCCCACGGGTACGCGGCGCTGTTGCCGTTCAGAGCGGTCACCTCCCCTCGGCCTCGGTCGGTACGTGGGCGAACTCGTACTCCAGCCCGTTGACGTCGTAGGCGTAGAAGCTGCTCACCCCGTCGGAGTCGATCACGATCCCCGTGGCGGGGCCGGGCCGGGCGAACGTGTACCGCCCGGACTCGTACAGGCGCTGCCAGTGGCCGCGCCAGCGCTCCAGCTCCTCGTACGTGGCGGTGGTCATGCAGACGTGCTGGAACTGGGGTGTGTCGGGCAGCGGACGAGCGTACACGGTGGACCGGGTGAACAGATGGAACCGCGTGTCCGCTGCCACGACCTCGGTCAGCCGGACGATGCCGGGCAGCCTGCTGCGGGTGAGTTCGGAGAAGGAGTCGAGCGTCCAGGTGGCGGTCCCGCCGAAGAACTCGGTGTACCAGGTGACGCAGTTGTCCAGGTCCGCGGTCTCGACGGCCAGGTGGTGCAGGTCGGCTTTCAGCATGCCCGTCTCTTCCGTTTCTTCACGGGTTTCCCTTCATCTGGCGACGGCGTACGCCTGTTCGCCGCGGGGGGAGGCGGCGGCCCGGACCATCCCGTCGGCCGCGTCGACTCCCACGGCGCAGACCTTGCCGAGCGACCAGTCCGGCGCGGACTCGATCTCGTGCCCCCGTTCACGCAGGTCGTTCCCGACCTCCTCGGGGCAGCGGCTCTCGATCCTGACCGTGCGTGGACGCTGCGTGCGGGGCACGAACGACGAGGGGACGTGCTCCGTGTGGAAGGCGAGCGTCTCCGTGGCGGCCTGGAGGCCGAGTCCGAAGTCGACGCGGGCCAGAAAGTGGCCGAGGGTCCACTGGTCCTGCTGGTCGCCGCCCGGCGTTCCGAACGCCATGTGGGCCCGGCCGTCTCGCAGGACCAGCGTCGGACTGAGGGTCGTGCGGGGCCGTTTCCCGGGCGCCAGCGTGTTCGGGTGGCCGTCGGACAGCCAGGCCATCTGGCCCCTCGTACCCAGGGGGAAACCGAGCCCCGGGACCACCGGGGAACTCTTGAGCCAGCCCCCGCTGGGGGTCGCCGCCACCACGTTTCCGTGGCGGTCCGCGACCGTGAGGCAGCAGGTGTCCCCGCGTGCCTCCGTCAGCCGCACGACGGAGGGCGTCACGGTCGGCAGGCCCTGGGACAGCTGGGCCCGCCAGCCCGGTCCGTCCGGGGGCGCCGAGACCCGTTCCACGGCGGGGATCCACGGCCGCCGTCCCCCGGGAGAACCGGGACGCAGGACGTCGGACGCCTCCGTGCCGACGAGTTGGCGGCGCTCGGCGGCGTAGCGGTCGTCCAGCAGGTCGTCCAGCGGCACGTCGGAGAATTCGGGGTCGCCGTACCACGCTTCCCGGTCGGCGTAGGCCAGCTTCGCGCACTCGGTGACGGTGTGCAGGTAGTCGGCGCTGTTCAGTCCCATCCCGGCCAGGTCGAAGCCGTCGAGGAGCGCCAGCTGCTGGAGGAAGACCGGCCCCTGGGACCAGGGGCCGCACTTGTGCACCTCCAGGCCGTGGTAGTCCAGGCTCGCGGTCGTCTCCGTCCGGGGCGTCCACTCCGCCAGGTCGTGGCCGTCCAGCAGGCCGCGGTGCCTGCGGCCCGTGGCGTCCAGGACCTCGGCCGAGCCCAGGTACCCGTCGATGGCCTCGGCCACGAAGCCGCGGTAGAACGCGTGGTGGGCGGCCTCGACCTGGCGCTCCCGGTCGGACCCCGCAGCCTCGGCCTCCTTGAGGACGCGCCGGTAGGTCTCCGCGAGAACCGGGTTGCGCATCCGTGCCCCGGGCCTGGGGGCGGAGCCGTCCACCAGGTAGGTGCGCCCGGACTCCGCCCACTCGTCCGCGAACAGCGGGGCCAGCGCGGCGATCGTCTCGGCGGCCTTGGGCAGTAGGGGGTATCCGTCCGCGGCGTACCCGATCGCGTACTCCAGGACCTGGTCGAGGCGCAGCGTGCCGTACTCGGCGAACAACCGCATCCAGGCACCGAACGCCCCGGGAACGGTGGCCGGGAGGACCCCCGACCCGGGGACCCGTGCCAGGCCGAGGGCGCGGAACACCTCGGGCGTGGCCGATCGCGGCATCGGCCCCTGGCCGCACACGGACCGCACCCGCCCGGTCGCTGACGCGAAGGCGAGGATCGACACGTCGCCGCCCGGGCCGTTCAGGTGCGGCTCGACCACCTGGAGGACGAACCCGGTGGCCACGGCGGCGTCGAAGGCGTTGCCGCCGCGTTCCAGGACCGCCATACCCGCCGCCGAGGCGAGCCAGTGCGTCGAGGCGACCGCGCCGAAGGTACCGCGCAGTTCGGGGCGTGTCTGAACCATGTCCGCCCCTCAGACCGCGGTCGACGGCTCGGGCAGGTCGCCGAGGCTGAGCGCGATCTGCTCGTCGGAGACGGACGGGTTCTCCAGGTTGCCCGCCAGGAAGGAGTCGAAGGCGGCCAGGTCGAAGTTGCCGTGCCCGGAGATGTTGAACAGGATGACCCGCTCCTCCCCGGCCTCGCGGGCCGCCAGCGCCTCCACGATCGCCGCCTTGAGGCCGTGGGACGACTCCGGTGCGATGACGAAGCCCTCACTGCGGGCGAACCGCACCGCCGACTCGAAGACCTCGGTCTGCGGGTAGGCCCGGGCCTCCAGGAGCCCGTGCTCCTTGAGCAGGCAGAGGCTGGGCGCGTCGCCGTGGTAGCGCAGCCCGCCCGCGTGGATGGAGCCGGGAATGAAGCCGTGGCCGAGGGTGTGCATGTACAGGACGGGGCCCAGGCCCGCGGTGTCCGGGTAGTCGTACGCCAGCTTGCCGCGGGTGAGGGTGGGGCAGGCCTCCGGCTCGGCCGCGATGAAGCGGGTACGGGGGGACGCACCGGTCAGCCGGTCCCGCATGAACGGGTAGGCCAGCCCCGCGTAGTTGGAACCGCCTCCGACGCAGCCGATGACGGCGTCGGGGTACTCGCCCATGACCTCCATCTGCTTCTTCGCCTCCAGACCGATCACCGTCTGGTGCAACAGGACGTTGTTCATGATCGAGCCCAGGGCGAATTTGGTGTCGTCCCTGCTGAGCGCGTCTTCGACCGCCTCGCTGATGGCGATGCCGATGCTGCCCGGGGAGTCGGGGGATTCGGCCAGGATGTCCCGACCGGCCCGGGTCCGCGGAGTCGGGGAGGAGTGGACCCGCGCGCCCCATGTCCGCATCAGCGACTTGCGGTAGGGCTTCTGCTCGAAGGAGGCCCGCACCATGTAGACGTCGACGTCGAGGCCGAAGAGCGCACCGGCGAAGGAGAGGGCGGAACCCCACTGGCCCGCGCCGGTCTCCGTGGTCAGCCGCCGGACCCCCTCCTCCGCGGCGTAGTAGGCCTGGGCCACGGCGGTGTTCGGCTTGTGGGAGCCGGGGGGCGACCCTCCCTCGAACTTGAAGTAGATGTGCGCGGGGGTGTCCAGGGCGCGCTCCAGCCGCTCCGCCCGGCACAGCGGGGAAGGACGCCAGATCTTGTAGGCGTCCCGGACCGGTTCGGGGATCTCCACCCAGCGTTCCCGGGAGAACTCGTCGTCGATGACCCTCGACGGCAGCAGCGGGGCCAGGTCCTCGGGCCGCAGGGGCTCCATCGTCTCGGGGTTCAGGGACCCCGGGAGCGGGGCGGGGAGGTCCGGAAGGATGTTGTACCAGCGGTCGGGGAGATCGGACTCGGACAGCAGGACTCGCTTCAGCATCCGGTGTTACCTTCCATCGAGGGCTGGGGCCGGAGACACCCGAGCATCGTATGGAGGGGTGGACCCTTCTGGCTTCGGCCGTTCTGTCTGGTTGGCACTGTGCGGACTGCTCTGAAGGACCTAGGTCGAAAGTGCCGTCGAAGCGGGGCCGTCGGTTTTCCCGGCCGTCCTCCGGCTCCGGGCGGCCGGTGCGCGTCATGGTCCGGGAGGGGCGGAGGCTCCGGTCTCCTCGCTCCGCGGTCGGAGGCCGAGGAGCGGGACCCCGGACACAACGAGAACGGGCTCCCGAAGGAGCCCGTTTCGAGGGTGATGCTGGTGGGCGATACAGGATTCGAACCTGTGACCTCTACCGTGTCAAGGTAGTTCGAGGGTCACGGCGACCTGCGCCGACAGGCACCCGTGCAGTTCAGAGGGTTCCGTTGAGGGATCTTCACGGTGGTTGGGAGCCGTTGGGAGAGGTTCGCGTCTCCCAGAAATCTCCCAGCCTGGGGTGGGAGACGCCCGTCTCCCACCCCACCCGGAAGGGCGGCTCCCGCCCCGTGGAGATCCCTCGGTCACCAGGAAAGGGTGATCGGGATGGAGTCCTCCCGTTGGTCACGATGGGTCACCATCGCGGCTGTGCTGCTGCTCTCGGGTATCGCTGCGGTGGTGTCCTACTCGCACATGTACGAACTCGCCTTGCGCCACGGCGAACCCGAGTGGCGCGCGGCCCTGTTCCCGCTCTCGGTGGACGGGATGATCGTCGGCGCGTCCATGACCTTGTTGAGCGACGCGCGCCACGGCCGACGAGGCGGTCTGCTGCCGTGGACGCTCCTGGTCCTCGGGTCCAGCGCTTCCCTCGCCGCCAACGTCGCGGTCGCCGACCCCACGATGTGGTCGCGGATTATCCACGCCTGGCCGTCGTTCGCGCTGATCGGTGCCTACGAGCTGCTCATGCGCGAGTTCCGCACGGCTGCCCGGAGCGTACCCGGTGCGTCCGCAGCCGATGAGCAGATCCACCCCGACACGGGGGCCGAGGAGCACGTGAGCTCGGACAGGGAGAACGAAGGCCGGTTGCAGGGACACCTCCATGTCGTTCCCGAGCCGGACGCCCGTACCGGGAGTGAGCCCTCGGACGCTGCGGAGGAGCGACAGACCGTCGCTCCCTCCGGCATCCAGGTGGAGGCGTGGAGGTGGGCTCTGGAGAACCGGAGGGCGGATGGTTCGTTGCCGACGGAGGAGCAGATCGCGGTGCGCTTCGGCCGTAAGGAACGCTGGGGGCGGTTGATCAAGCAGCGGGGGCAGCAGGGCTGGTTCGAGCCGTCGGCTTCGGTGGCCCGTGCCGTGTCAAGGTAGTCACGGTCTGGGGCGACCTGTGCTGTTGGGTATCCGTGCGGTTCGGAGGGTTTGGTTGAGGGATCTTCGCGGCGGGTGGGAGAGGTGCGCGTCTCCCAGAGATCCCTCGGCCCGCCTGGCATGGTGGCTCTCTCTCCGTGGAGATCCCTCGAGCATCATGAAAGGGTGATGGGGATGGAGTCCTTCGATGGCCACGATAGGTCAACGTCGTCGCACATGTTCGAGTTTCGCGCTGTGCAATGGCGAACCCGAGTGGTGCGCGGTCCTTTACCGCTATCTGATGTTGCGGGAAGATAACGCTTGGCGTTGTTGCAGGTCATTTGCGGTGAGCCCCGCGAACGCGGGGATGGACCGTAACTGTCTGCGGACTGGTTGATCACCCCGTCGTGAGCCCCGCGAACGCGGGGATGGACCGGCGCCCGCGTTGCAGATGCGCCGGTCGAACCGGTGAGCCCCGCGAACGCGGGGATGGACCGGAGACGAACGTGGACGACATCGAGCTGTGGGAGTGAGCCCCGCGAACGCGGGGATGGACCGGCGGGCGGGACCGCGTACATGGTCACGTTGACGTGAGCCCCGCGAACGCGGGGATGGACCGGAGGGTGGGCCTTCGGGGTGTCCGAGGTGTGCGTGAGCCCCGCGAACGCGGGGATGGACCGGCGGTCTGGGGTGCGGCTACTGGTCATGTCCCGTGAGCCCCGCGAACGCGGGGATGGACCGGCGTCCGACAGGCCCGCGGCTACGCCGGATCCGTGAGCCCCGCGAACGCGGGGATGGACCGTTGGAGGTGACCGCGAGCAGCATCAGGTCGCCGTGAGCCCCGCGAACGCGGGGATGGACCGGCCGCAGGCGGACTAACCCACATCCTCTCCGCGTGAGCCCCGCGAACGCGGGGATGGACCGAAGCGGCTGACCACGATCACCGACACCGTGCTGTGAGCCCCGCGAACGCGGGGATGGACCGGACGAGAAGGCCGACGGCGGCGAGGGCGACGAGTGAGCCCCGCGAACGCGGGGATGGACCGGGTGACGGGGCGGTCTCCCGGTGAACCCATCCGTGAGCCCCGCGAACGCGGGGATGGACCGTCGCGGATCCTGCCGATCTCCACCAGCCAGTTGTGAGCCCCGCGAACGCGGGGATGGACCGTCGCCGGGCGCGTCGAAGGTCACCGCCCCAGAGTGAGCCCCGCGAACGCGGGGATGGACCGGATCACGTGGTGTCCACGATGCGGGAGATCGCGTGAGCCCCGCGAACGCGGGGATGGACCGAGGCGCTGCATGTGCTGCTCCTTGGGGGTGTGGTGAGCCCCGCGAACGCGGGGATGGACCGATCGTCAGGCGCGTGAGGCGGCCGTCCATCACGTGAGCCCCGCGAACGCGGGGATGGACCGCGGCTCTTGGTGCGCTCGGTCACATACAGGGCGTGAGCCCCGCGAACGCGGGGATGGACCGGAGCATGTGCCCGCCGGCCCCGCCCCGCTGCCGTGAGCCCCGCGAACGCGGGGATGGACCGACCCCGCGAGCTTCTACGTCTCGCCGCGGGTGGTGAGCCCCGCGAACGCGGGGATGGACCGGTCCGCGCCATCGGCCAGCACAACAGCCTGCCGTGAGCCCCGCGAACGCGGGGATGGACCGGCCCCAGCGGAGCTGACCCGCTGAGGCCCGGAGTGAGCCCCGCGAACGCGGGGATGGACCGGCGGAGCACGCCCCCGACGTTACGGACGGAGTGTGAGCCCCGCGAACGCGGGGATGGACCGGTGTTCGGCGTAAGCCTGCCCGAACGCCCGGCGTGAGCCCCGCGAACGCGGGGATGGACCGGCAGGCGGACCCGTCCGCCGCGCCTTGAGGATGTGAGCCCCGCGAACGCGGGGATGGACCGAAGGTCACCCAGCCCCCGGCGGCGCCATGCCAGTGAGCCCCGCGAACGCGGGGATGGACCGGGCCGCAGGGCGGGCCTGATCGCCCTCCTGGTGTGAGCCCCGCGAACGCGGGGATGGACCGGGTGCGCCTACGCCGCCGTCAAGAGCGCACCCGTGAGCCCCGCGAACGCGGGGATGGGTCGACTCACGACCCCTGCGGATACTCGTGAACGTGTGAATCCTGGGGACGTATACGGAGCACGCCTGACCGTCTCGGCGACAGGTTTTGTCAGACCTGCCGTCTACTGTTGCCCAGCGCTACGGGTCTGATGCGAAGGGGAACTTATGGCGTATCCGTTCGGCCCTTCGACGGCGCCTGAACACCTGGTTGACCTACGCCTGTGGGCCAAGGAACGCGACCTCGGAGGCTATCGCCACCCGCTCGTGTGTCACGCTATGGATGCGGCCGCGATGGCGCTCGCACTGTGGGAGGAGTATCTGGCCCCCGGTCCGCGCGCCACGATCTCCAGCGAGTTAGGCGTCGATGCCGAACAGGCAGGTCGCCTCATCGCTTACTGGGCTGGCCTGCACGACATCGGGAAAGCCACTCCGCAGTTCCAGCACCAGATCCCCATCGATCTCCCCTCCTACCCGACTCAGCGGGACCTCGCCGAACGCGTAGGCCACGCCACCGCCACTGCCCGCTGGCTGGAAACAGCGCTTCCACAGGTCGGCTACCCCCCGACTGATGAGCCGGGCGCAAGTACTATGCTCGTCGCGCAACTCCTCGGCGGACACCACGGCCTGTTCCCGGAGTTCTTCGACTCCCAAGGCAACAACCCTCTCCGCGATGCCGGTTTCGACGAGGACCGGTGGAACGATCAACGCTGGCAGATCCTGCACACCCTCACAGAGCTTCTCGGCAAACCTCAGGCTCCGGAGACTCTCCCAGAGCCGATCGCCGGTGTTGTCTGCGGGCTGGTCATCCTCGCCGACTGGCTCGTCAGCCAGAAGCGACACGTCCTCGCCCAGAAACCCCACAAGCCCAAGGTGGGGGACAGGGCGAGCCTGCGGTCCTACTTCGAGCGTCAGAGGTCCGTTACCCCGAAGCTGCTGGATGGCTCCGGTCTGCGACCGCTGACCACCACACCCGCGACCTTCCCGGAGTCGTTCCCCGAGATCACCACGCCCAACGGCTTGCAGACCTCCGTCGCCGAGCACCTACCCCAGGTGTGCACCGGCGCGGGACTGCTGCTCATCACCGCGCCGACGGGGATGGGAAAGACGGAAGCGGCATTCCACGCGGCGGACATCATGGGCTACGAGGCGGGGTGCCCGGGACGCTACATCGCGCTGCCCACGATGGCGACGGCGGACCAGATGTACGACAGGCTTCGCGGATACGCCGAACACAGAGCGGACGTCCCACGTCCCCTGACTCTGCTGCACTCCATGGCCTGGCTCAACGAGGAGTACCACCCAGGGGTGCTTGAAGCCGCGCCTTCAACCGTTCTGACCTCAGGCCCGGATGGTCAGGGGTTCAAGGTCACCGACTGGCTGTTCGGCCGCAAACGAGGCCTTCTGGCGTCCTGGTCCGTGGGAACCATCGACCAGATCCTCATGGCTGTGCTCAGGCTCAAGCACAACGTGGTCCGGCTTCTCGGCCTCATCGGGAAGGTCGTCGTCGTTGACGAGGCGCATGCGGTCGACCCTTACATGCAGGAGGGGCTTGAGCGGCTTCTCAGGTGGTTGGGGAAGCTGAACGTCCCTGTGATCCTCCTGTCGGCGACCCTGCACCGGGCGGTCGCGGACGCCTATGTCACCGCTTACCTCGAGGGCGCGGGCAAACGTCGCCGCACCAGGCTCGGCCGCAGACGGAGGAAGTCCGCGGCCCCCGCGCCCGCCGTGGACAGCATCGACTATCCAGGATGGATCTACGCGGACACCGGCACGGGCACCATCACACGAAACCCCGAACCGATCATTGGCGAGGAACGCGATCCCCTCCACCTCGACCTGGTCCCCGTCCCGCAGGAGGGGAGCGGTCGGGAACGCAGAGTGGACCGTGCTGGTGCTCTGAAGGACGAGCTCGCTGGCCTGTTCTCCTCCGGGCAAGGGTGTGCGGCGGTCATCTGCACCACGGTCGCCGAGGCCCAGGAGACGTATGACCTGCTCGACGGCGTATTGCACGAACGGTTCCCCGACCCGGCGGAGCGCCCGGAGCTGCTCTTGCTGCACGCGAGGTTCCCAGGATGGCGACGGGACGAGATCACGGAGAAGGTGGTCCGATTCTTCGGCAAGAAGGATGTGGAAAAGAACCGTCCGAAATCAGCGATTCTCGTTTCGACGCAGATCATTGAGCAGAGCCTCGATCTCGACTTTGATTCGATCATCACCGATCTCGCGCCGATCTCGCTTCTGCTGCAACGAGCTGGGCGGTGCTGGCGGCATGAGCGTCTGGGTGTGATCACCCGTCCGGCTTGGGCGCAGCGTCCGCGCGTGGCCGTTCTCGCCCCGGAACAGCCGACCAAGTCGAAGATGCCTGAAGTATGGACGTTCGTCTACGCCGCCTCTCTGCTGGTGCGGACGCAGAACCTCCTGCTTGAACGGGAAGGTAGGCCCGTCGAGGTTCCTGGAGACGTTCAGAAGCTCGTGGAGCGGGTGTACGAGGACCCCGGTCTCATCGATGACATGAAGCACGACATCGACCGCCTCGGCAAGGACATGGGCATGCGGACCCTGGCGAAGGACATGTTCGTGTCACCAGATGGTCTGAGCGGAGGTCTGTACGAGCTCACGGCAGGGTCGTTCGGTGTGGACGAGGAAGCGGCGTCCACCCGGTTCGACGCCGACTCGGTTCGCGTCCTCTGCTGCTTCAAGGACGCGAGGGGCGAAACCTGGCTGGACCGAGAGTGCACGGTCCGACTCCCTGAGCGTGGGGCAGGGCCGGAGGGGGTGTTCACCGAGGCCGACCTGGCGCAGGTGATCCGCAGGACCATCCCCGTGAGAGGCGGGCAATGGGTGCCGCCGCAGAAAGCGCGTGAAGGGGCCTTGCCGCAGGTGTGGCGGAGGGACTTCAGACTCCGTGAGTTGATCATGATCCCGCAGTACGTGAAAGCCGACGGAGCTGTCGAAGAGGGTGAGGTCGGCGATCGATCCTGGACTCTGCATAAAGAAAAAGGACTTATGTGGAGATAGGTTAAATTTGTCTGATTTGTGGCCTCCTGGGAATGCGCGGAAATCCCCGAGGGCTGGTACAGTTTCGCGCGACGTAGGTAAGTCATTTTGGCAACCGGCATCAGCCAGCTTTGGGGGGTTGTGCGCGAACGAGCTCAGTCACTCCGAGGGAGACAAGCTGTGAGGCTCTCTCCGTGCCGTCCTGATCGTTGCCCCAATGTCGGTACTCGGCCAGGGGTGTGGTTCGACGGCCTGATCTCGGGCTGAGCCTGCTTGACGGCGACGAGGCCGGCGGTCCTGTCGGGGTTGCCGACTTCCCCACTTCCGTGGGGGCTGTGAGTAGACCCGGCTCAACCTGCGTCAGCCAGCGGTCCATCCCCGCGTCTGCGGGGCTCTGAGGGCTGAATCCAGGCGGACTCGTTCAACGCGAGCAAGGCGTGGATGAAGCCATTGAGAGGACAACATAGCAGGTCACGGCTGTTGCCTTGACAGTCGGGTTCGTAGGAACGGAGAACGAGAGGCCATGACGGCTTCCTATCGGCTCGACGAAGAGCCTTGGCTGCCTGTGCGGTGGCTGGACAGCGGTCCAGACGATGGCGGTGAACACCGATCCGAACGCGTGGGGTTGCGTGAACTCTTCCTGTCATCCCACAGCATCGCGGACGTGGAGCTCCCGTTGCCTCCGGCCTCGGCGGGCCTGTGGCGCATTCTCGCCCTGATCACCGCACGCGTCACTGAACTTGATGAGGCCGACAATAAGACGGAGTGGGGTCAGCGGAGGCTGGAGGCGCTCCGAGCGGGGAGATTCGATGCCGACGAGGTCGCGTCCTACTTCGACGACTACGCGGAACGCTTCGACCTTTTCGGAGCCAGCGGGCGGCCCTGGCTCCAAGACCCCCGCCTTGCTGAACAGTGCAAGTCCACCTCCGGTATCAACAAACTGTGCTGGGGCCGCAGCGCGGGCAACAACCAGGTGTGGCTGGGAGGCCACGCCACCGATCTCGCCCCCGAACCCATCACGCCGGACATCGCGGTCCAGCATCTGATCGCCACGGTCTACTACGGGCCTTCGGGACGCTGCACCGCGCGAGTCGTCGACGAAGTCAACAAGGCCGACACGTCGGCGGGGCCGTTACGGTCATCGCTGTCGTTCCACCCTCTCGGGGAGAACCTCTTCACCAGCCTGGTCATGAACATCCCCTACCCCGAGGACGGCGAGCACGACAAGGCGCCGTGGGAGAGGGACGAGCTCGACGACCCGACCGGCCTCCCCGCCGAGGCCACGGGCCTGGCCGGGATCCTGACTAACCAGTACCGTCACGCGGTTCTCCTCCACCCCTCCGACGACGGTCGGAGCGTCACCGACGCCACCATCACCTGGGGGTTCCGCATCACCAAGGAGTTCCGTGAGGCGTGGTCAGCGCCGACCGACCCCTTCCAGATCTATCTGACCTCCAAAGAAGGCAAGCGCTACGGGAAACCGGCGGACGCCGCGCGCGCCGTGTGGCGTGATCTGGACGCCCTCCTGCGGGACGACGAAAGTTCGGGTCGGAGGCGTCCCGTGCTGTTCAACACCTGGAATTCGTATGAAGGTGTCTCCAAGGAACTGCAGCGCACGCTGAGGGTTCGGGCCTTCGGCTTCGACCAGGACGGCCAGACCCGCGACCGGCAGTGGTTCGCCGCCGTGACCCCCGCCGTTCTGCAGTGGCTCAAGAACAGCGCCTCCGACTCCGAAGAGGCGGACCTCGCTCGGCGCAGGATCCGACTGTCCGTCTCCTCCGCCGAAGGGGCTGGGCGGCGGCTGGAGAGCGCGCTCAAAGCCGCCTGGAAGGAGAGCAACAGCCCGAGCGGCGGGGACTCCCGCAAGGCGGATACGGGAACCGGTCCCTGGCTGCGTCCGGGGATGTCCCTGTACTGGTCGGAGGCAGGGCGGATGTTCTGGCGGATCGCGTTCGATGGTGCGGTCGAATCACCCGGCAACGACTTCGTTCTCGCGGCCGCCCGAGCCTTCGAGCAGGTCACGGACTCCTACGCCTCCAGGCCGAGGACAGCGAGCGTCATCGAACACCATCGCGGCCGACTCTTCAGACAATGGACCCAACAGCGGGAAGACGCCGAATCATGAGTACACGAGAGCGTGGGGAGATCAGCTTCCTCGCCGATCGGATGGTGACTCATCTGCAGGAGCGGATCGTCACCTCCCCCGGTGACCGATCGGTGCTACGGAGGATGGTGGGTCACCCACCCACCCATCCCACCGCCCGGCCGGCGCACGGCGTGGTCTACAGCTGCCTTCGAGGCCCACACGGCGAACCGCTCGACCTTCCCGACGGTCTGGCGGAGGAATGGGCCTTCTACGGGGTGGCCGCGCTCATGGCCGCGCAGCCGCGCACAGCGAGGGACGAACACGCGGCGGCCGACTCGGAAGAGTCCGAAGGGCAGGGCGAACCGAGTGCCGACGGCGCCACGAACGAGGACTCTGGCCCCGACGACGGTCGGACGCCGCAGGAGAAGAACGGCCGACTCAACCTCGGGGCCTCGCTTGCTCGGGGGGTCAGGACAGGCGATCTCAAGGTCGACACGACAGAGAGCAGGCTCCACCGGCTCTGCCGCCTGGACCTCGCTGGCATCCACAAGCGCCTGCCAGCACTGGTCCGCCAAGCCCGGACCCGCCAGGTCTCTGTCGACTGGGTGGTGCTGATCGAGGATCTGGCGCGATGGGGCGGTGAGCGGGACATGGTCGCCAAGGAATGGCTGCAGTCCTACCACCGCACACGCAACCGGGATCTCCACGAGGAAGAGAAGCAGAAGCGACAAGAAGGCGGCGACACCGCCTCCGGCAACGACGAGGAGCAGTGACCACCATGAAGGCCGCCTACATCGACGTACACGCCCTTCAGACCCTGCCGTACTCAAACACGAACCGAGATGACCTGGGATCTCCCAAAACGGTGGTTTTCGGGGGGTATGAGCGCACGCGGATCTCCAGTCAGAGTTGGAAGCGCGTCATCCGCCACGAGGTGGAGAAGCGGCTGGGCGACCCCGCGGTGCGGACCAGGCGCCTGGTCGGAGCTGTCGCCGAAGAACTGCGCAGGCGTGGATGGGACGACGGCCCCGCGGAGGAGGCCGGGCGTCAGATCATCGTGTCGGCCGGGATGAAGCTCGAGTCGAAGAAGAAGGGACAGGAGGACAAGGCGCAGGACACGTCCGTGCTCTTCTACCTCCCCCAGGCCGCGATCAGCGAACTCGCCGACGTGGCGTCCGGGTACGCGGAGGCCATCGGAGAGGAGATGGCCAAGAAGAAGCCCTCGAAACAGGGCGTCCTTCCCACCGACGAGGTCACTCAGATCCTCAAGTCGCGCAGCGGTACCATCAACCTCTTCGGGCGCATGCTCGCCGAACTGCCGGGCGGGCAGGTCGACGGGGCCATCCAGTTCGCGCACGCGTTCACCGTGCACGGCACAGCCGTGGAGACGGACTTCTTCACCGCGGTCGATGATATCCCCCGGGAAGACGACCACGGCAGCGGCCACATGAACGTCGGTGAGTTCAGCTCGGGCACGTTCTACCGCTACGCCAACATCAACCTGGCGCAGCTGCTCGACAACCTGGGCGGCGACGAGGAGACCGCACGAGAACTGGTCGCCCAGTTCCTCAGGGCGTTCATCGCCACCGTACCCACCGGCAAGCAGAACGCCACGGGCGCCCAGACGGTGCCCGAGCTGGTCCACGTCAGCGTGCGCGCCGACAGGCCTGTGTCCTACGCCGCGGCCTTCGAAGAGCCGATCCAGTCCGCTGCGGGCTTCGCCGCGCGAGCGCAGACGAGGATGGACAGCTACGCCGAACAGCTCAACCGGGTCTGGTGGGACGGCACCTCCACTGCCTTCCACACAGGCATCAACCTGGACAAGGAGCTGCCCAACCTCGGGAGCCGAGTCGAGTCGTACCCCGGTCTCATCAGCTCCGTTCTGGAGAACACCGGTGGCACGGCCGGGGACGCGAACACGTGAGCGGCCTGCTGTTCCGGCTCACCGGCCCGATGCAGAGCTGGGGGGAACACAGCAGTTTCAGTGACCGCGACACCATCGACCACCCCACGCGGTCGGCTCTGATCGGGATGTTCGCGGCGGCTGAAGGACGTGATCGTTCCCAGCCACTTGAGCGCTACGAGCCGTTGACGTTCACCATCCGCATCGACCGGCCCGGCGTGAGAATGGTCGACTTCCACACCATCGGAGGCGCTGTGCCAGCTCGGCGGAGCGTTCCGACCGCTGAGGGCAAACGGCGCCCCGAAGGCCAGGGAACGATCGTCACACGCCGCTCCTACCTGTCTGACGCGGTGTTCACCGTCGCTGTCGAAGGCCCTCCACGGCTCACCGAGGAGGTGGCCATGGCTCTGGAGTCGCCGTGTTGGGCACCGTACCTCGGCAGGCGGGGCTATGTTCCCGATGAGCCGCTGCTGCTCCGCGCCCAGGCGGAGGACCCGGTACGGAAACTGCGAGAGGAAGTGCCTCTCGCTCCGCGCACGGGCGGGCGGATCGAGTGGGGTGAGGACCGCAGACCCGTCAGCGTGCGGATCCCGTTCGTGGAGGAAACGGCCTCAGCGGAGCAGGGAAGCGACCGGAGTGTGGCGGTTCTCAACGACGTGCCGGTCAGTTTCTCCGGGCAGGCGCGTGTCTACCGCTTCCGATCAGTGAGCACGGGCCTCGAACGGCTTCCCGGAGCGCTACTCACCCGAGGCCCAGACGAGTACCGCAGGCGCATCCTCAAGTACGTGGGGGAAGGGCGATGCCAGTCCAACTGACCAAGATCGAACTCGATGATCGCGTGAGGGACGTCCGACGCGCCACCGCGGGTGACCAACACCGGATCCTGATGAAGTTGGTCGAGGAGAGCCTGGGTGGGAACAAGATCGACTCCCCGAGACAGAAGGCCGGATTGCTCTTTCGGGTCGAGGAGACCAGGGCAGGCCGTCACATGCTCGTGCAGAGCCGTTGTGAGCTGAGCGAGGAACACCTGCCGTCGGGATTCGACATCGCGGGGGTCAAGGACCTGTCACCACTGCTCGACCGGTTGAGCAAGGGGGACGTCGTCAGGTACCGCATCGTGGGCAGCCCCATGAAGCGACTGGGAAAGAGCGACCGGCCCCGCGAGCTGAGGAAGCGGAACGGCGAACAGCTGAGTTCGGACGCGCACGAACTTCCGCTGGTCGGCGCGGCGGCTGACGCCTGGTGGGAGAAGAAGGCCGATCAGAGTGGTCTGGAGCTGATCAGCGCGACCGCGACGCGTCTCAACGAGCGAATCGACTACAGGGGCAAGCGTGCGGTCCGGATGCCGGCGGTCCGTTTCGATGGACTGGCCCGAGTCAGTGATGCCGAACCGCTCAGAGAAGCGGTGGTGAATGGTGTGGGGCGGGGCAAGGTCTTCGGCTGCGGCATGCTGAGCCTCGCCTACGTGCGAGTCGGCAGTGTGGGGGCAGAGGCGTCATGACCACGTGGAGAGGCAACGCGAAGAAGGAGCTGCTGCGTCCGACCCTGGCGATGTTGCCGAGAGTCTCGGACGGGTTGTCGTTCTTGTACGCCGACGTCGTGCGAATCGTCCAGACCGACTCGGGAGTGTGCGCGGAGACGGAGACCGACTCCGGCGTGGTGCATAGGGTCCCCATCCCGACGGCGGCGCTGGCGTGCCTCCTACTGGGGCCTGGAACGTCCATCACGTCGTCGGCCATGGCGACCCTCTTCCGACACGGCACGACGGTTGTTAGTACGGGCTCCGGAGGCATCCTCCACTACGGCGGCTGGACGTCACCCGACCGGACGGCCAAGTGGATGGATCTCCAGGCCCGGGCCTACGCCGACGATGAGCAGCGCCTGGACGTGGCGTACGCCATGTTCGAGCTCCGTTTCGGCGAGGAGGTGGCTGAGGGAACCTCGATCGAGACCCTCCGTGCCCTGGAGGGCAGGCGCATGCGCAACCTGTACCAGGGCCTGGCCAGCAAGTACCGGCTCAAGCCGTTCAAGCGGAACTACAACCCAGAGTCCTGGGGTGACCAGGACCCGGTGAACAAGGCCCTCTCCTCCGCGAACGCCGCCCTGTACGGCGTGGTGCACTCGGTGGTGATGCACCTGGGGTGTCATCCGGGGCTCGGGTTCGTGCACAGCGGTAAGCAGAACTCGTTCGTCTACGACATCGCTGACCTGTACAAAGCCGAGACGACGATCCCCTTGGCGTTCTCTCTGCATGATGCGGAGAACCCCGAATCGGCTGCCAGGAGGAGACTGCGCAGTGAGCTGAAGCTGTACCGGATGATTCCCCGGATCGTCCGTGACATCCAACTGCTGCTCGATCCTGATGCGGCCGGAGTCGAGGCGGAGGCCCCGAAACGCTGGCGCGTCGTCGACCTGTGGGACCCACAGCGTGGGGCGGTAGCTGGTGGAGTCAACTACGGAGACCAGGCAGGGAGCCCCCTGGAGTCTCCGTTCGACGATCTGGGAGAGGAACTCGGCTGATGGCGGGAATGGTCGTGATCTCGACGACGGCGGTTCCGCCACATGTCCGTGGCGCGCTGACCCGCTGGATGGTCGAGCCACAGGCAGGGCTGTATATCGGCACGATGGCGGCTCGAGTCAGGGACCGGCTCTGGGAGCTGGTGAGCGAGTCCGTTGAGGAGGGGTCTGCTGTTTGCGCGCACCCAACCGACAATGAGCAAAGGTTCATCGTGAAGACGGCCGGGGAGAGCCGCAGGGAGGTCGTCGACTTCGATGGGCTCCAGCTCATCCGGTTCATCGGAGTCACAGACGAGGAGGACGACGCGTCGACGGCGGGTCCGCCCTCTGAAGCAATATAACGCGAAGATAACGCTCTGTGTTGTTGCAGGTCATTTGCGGTGAGCCCCGCAGACGCGGGGATGGACCGCCGTGCGGAGTGAGGAGCGTGAAGGCATGACTGTGAGCCCCGCAGACGCGGGGATGGACCGGCAGAACCCATCATGCAGCACCCCAACGAGGAGTGAGCCCCGCAGACGCGGGGATGGACCGTCCAGGGGAACATCGGGGGCTCCGGCTCCCACGTGAGCCCCGCAGACGCGGGGATGGACCTCCAGGATCGTCCGCCGGAAAACGTGGTGCAGCGTGAGCCCCGCAGACGCGGGGATGGACCGTCCCGTGCCAACGGGCAGAAGTCCCAGCAGATGTGAGCCCCGCAGACGCGGGGATGGACCGTAGGCGGTGTCCTTCATGACCGCCAGTGGCGCGTGAGCCCCGCAGACGCGGGGATGGACCGTTGATCCACGCGCGCGCCGCGTCATGCTCACCGTGAGCCCCGCAGACGCGGGGATGGACCTGATCTTTTGGGAGGCCGGTCCATAAACTGAGCGTGAGCCCCGCAGACGCGGGGATGGACCGGACAAGAAAACCCCGGTCGCTGACGTGGTGGCGTGAGCCCCGCAGACGCGGGGATGGACCGACGATGAAGCGGTGCTGTGGCACGTCCGTGGGGTGAGCCCCGCAGACGCGGGGATGGACCGGACCTGGTCAACCGCGCCGAGACCATCAACCGGTGAGCCCCGCAGACGCGGGGATGGACCGGACAAGGGCATCGGCTACCTGGTCGGCGTCCAGTGAGCCCCGCAGACGCGGGGATGGACCGCGCGGCCCCGCCCTGGGCATCATGCTGCTGCTGTGAGCCCCGCAGACGCGGGGATGGACCTGGTGGCGGCCGTGCGCACCCGGGGGTGGACCTGTGAGCCCCGCAGACGCGGGGATGGACCGCGGGAGGAGTGGCTCCCGGCGAAGCTCTCCCAGTGAGCCCCGCAGACGCGGGGATGGACCGCCGCCACTGGTGCGTCGGCATGAGGTGGACAGGTGAGCCCCGCAGACGCGGGGATGGACCGCCGCCACTGGTGCGTCGGCATGAGGTGGACAGGTGAGCCCCGCAGACGCGGGGATGGACCGCCTCAGTGACCTTCGAGCCGATCGAGACCGACGTGAGCCCCGCAGACGCGGGGATGGACCGCCTCCGCCGACGAGCGGTTCGCCGAAGCCGGAGTGAGCCCCGCAGACGCGGGGATGGACCGGATCTCGGCGTCCTGTGGGCCCTCGGTGGTCCGTGAGCCCCGCAGACGCGGGGATGGACCGTCACATATACGCGGCTCGTGACAAGGGTCTAGGTGAGCCCCGCAGACGCGGGGATGGACCGCTCATCGGCTTTGACGTGGTGTTCTTCGTCGGGTGAGCCCCGCAGACGCGGGGATGGACCGCGGTCGGCCGGGAGGGCGGGAGCCCGCTGGAGGTGAGCCCCGCAGACGCGGGGATGGACCGTCGTCACGGCCACCATCGAGCTGACGCCCGGTGTGAGCCCCGCAGACGCGGGGATGGACCGCGGTCGGCCGGGAGGGCGGGAGCCCGCTGGAGGTGAGCCCCGCAGACGCGGGGATGGACCGTCGTCACGGCCACCATCGAGCTGACGCCCGGTGTGAGCCCCGCAGACGCGGGGATGGACCGGCCCACCCCGAGCGGGGTGGGCCTTCCGCGCGGTGAGCCCCGCAGACGCGGGGATGGACCGAGCGGTGCGCCCGGACCATCGCCACCTACGCCGTGAGCCCCGCAGACGCGGGGATGGACCGGACTGCGGTCTGACGTTCCTGCACGTGCTGATGTGAGCCCCGCAGACGCGGGGATGGACCGGTCCGGGCCGAGCGGCGAGTGGAGCGCCTGCGGTGAGCCCCGCAGACGCGGGGATGGACCGGGGTTGATCGACGTCTCCATGTCCGCGATCACGTGAGCCCCGCAGACGCGGGGATGGACCGGGGGTCGTGGCCGCACGCTCCGGCGACCTGGAGTGAGCCCCGCAGACGCGGGGATGGACCGTCAGCCAGGCGGGAGTATGTTCCGCCTGGGCCGTGAGCCCCGCAGACGCGGGGATGGACCGGTGGCGCGGGAGTCATGGCCCGGCCGCCGGGTGTGAGCCCCGCAGACGCGGGGATGGACCATCGCGGACGCGGCGGCGTCACGGACCTTCCTGGTGAGCCCCGCAGACGCGGGGATGGACCGGATCAGGCCGCTCATGTCGCGCCGTCCTCGGTGTGAGCCCCGCAGACGCGGGGATGGACCGGCGCACCGGATGCGCGAGTGGGACCACTGCCCGTGAGCCCCGCAGACGCGGGGATGGACCGTGGCGCCCGGAGTGCCCAGGCCCGTCCGGGTGGTGAGCCCCGCAGACGCGGGGATGGACCGACGGGGAGTGCCCCGGGCTCCCACACCAGGATGTGAGCCCCGCAGACGCGGGGATGGACCGCCCCCGGAACTCCCGCCCGAGCGCCATGTGCGGTGAGCCCCGCAGACGCGGGGATGGACCACGACCTCGCCACCCCACCGGAGACCGCCGTGAGTGAGCCCCGCAGACGCGGGGATGGACCTCCAGGGGGTGGTGGCGCACTGGCAGCAACTCGGTGAGCCCCGCAGACGCGGGGATGGACCGCCAAAGCACGGCGCTCCCTGGCCACCGCTCAGGTGAGCCCCGCAGACGCGGGGATGGACCGAGGGATGACCCGCGCCTGCTCCCCGCGCACGCGTGAGCCCCGCAGACGCGGGGATGGACCGCCGCCCTCACCGCCGCACGACCCCAACCGGAGGTGAGCCCCGCAGACGCGGGGATGGACCGGAGTTGTCCGAGGCGGACGCCTCAGCGACGGAGTGAGCCCCCGCAGACGCGGGGATGGACCGGAGTTGTCCGAGGCGGACGCCTCAGCGACGG